>JAPOVI010000421.1 GCA_026708265.1 Acidobacteriota bacterium | reverse complement strand
CCCAGGGCAACGCCAGCGCCAGCGCCAGCACCAGCCGCGAGCGGGCAGGAAGCCGGGGACGCGGGTGCAGGCCGCCGCGCCCCGCGTGGGTTCGCATCCCGCCCGCGCCAAGCGCTGTACTGGCCAGCACCGAGAAGAGACCCACCGTCAGGCACCGCAGCGGTTCATCTTCGCTTCCCCGTCGGGCCGCTCTTCGGTCGGTTCACCGACCGCATCATACCCGTCATCCGGGTGGCCCCGGACACATCGGGCCGCACTGGCCGGGCGGAACGAGAACGGCAGGGCGCGCCGGCGGTGGTAGACTGGGCGAGCCATGCATCTAGCAACCAGGGTGCTGATCGTCGTCGGTTGCCTCCTGCTGATTCCGATCACGGCGGTCCTCACCGCCGCCGCGAAGCAACGCCTCTCGGACGGCTCGGACTTCGTGTTCTCGGGCGGCCCCCTCGTGTCGGGCGAACTCCACGCCGGCCCGGAGCCGGACTGGAGCTTCACCAACGACATCGCGACCATCGAGCTGCAGTTGGAGGACCCGCCGCGGTCCCGCACCATCTGGGTCGGCGAGCACGACGGCAAGCTGTACGTCTTCTCCGCCTACATGCGCAGCCCGGTCGGCCGGCTGTGGAAGAGCTGGCCGCGCCAGGCCGAGCGCGACGGCCGGGCCGTGCTGCGCATCGACGGCAAGCGCTACGAGCGCCAGCTCCGGCGCATCGAGTCGGGTCCGATCCTCGAAGCCATCACCGCCTCGATCGCCGACAAGTACACGTACGACATCAGCCGGGAGCTCGTGCAGGCGGGCGACATCTGGCTGTTCGAGGCGGCGGCGCGCGGTCCATCCCGCCCCCGGTGAACTCTGGCGGCAGAGCGACCACCCGCCACTGACAAGTCCAGCCCGGCGTGGTCGGAGACAACGAGCTCGACGCCACGCAGCGCCTATTCGTGTCCCCGTGTCCATGCACGGACCGCGTGCAGCGCGGCCCGCAGGCGGCCGGCGACGGTCTCCGCCCGGTTCGGGATCCGCTGCGATGCCTGGGGCGCGCTCGGTCCGGTCAGCTTCGCCTCCGCCCGTCGCGGAGCGAGTTCCTCACCCGCCCTGGCTGTCGTGCCGTCGACCACGTCCTGGCCGCTCTCGACGTTCACCTGACGGCCGAGTCGGCAGTTCCGGCCGACCGTTCCGCGGACGACGCACTCGGCCTCGAGCCTCGTCCGATCGCCCACCGCCGCTTGCGGGCCGATTCGTACCTTCGCCGCCACGCGTGCCTGCCAGCCGACTTGTGCCCCACCCTCGATGCTGCACCCGTCGTCGATGACGGTGCCGTTGCCTATCGCCGCTCCGGACCCCACCCGCGCACCCTCTCCGAGGCGTACCCGGTCTCCGAGCGTCGTCGGTGGCGGAACGTCGCCTTCTTCCGTGGCCCGACGCCGTCCATCGTCCTCGCCGACGATGCTCTTCGGCCCCACACGCACGTCGATCCCGATGCGGACGTTCTCTCCGATATGGGCGTCGGTTCCCAGGACGCAACCTGCCCCCACGACGGCGCCCGTGTCGACGACTGTCCGGCTCCCCACCGTCGTGCCGGGACCGATCCGAACCCCGGGCATCAGCACGGCGCCATGCTCGACGGTGGCGCCGTCCGACACCGTCGCTCCGGCGCCGATCACGCAGAACGGGCCGACCTCCACGCCGGTCCCGACCACCGTGTCGTCGCCGATCTCCGTTCCGGAGCCCAGGTGGGTGCCCACTCCCACCAGCGCGCCCTGGCCTATCGCGACGTCGGGCGCGACGCGCGCGTCGTGCGCGATCAGGGCACTGGGGTGGATTCTCGGGGCGTCGGGGTCTCTTCGTGCACTGGCGGCCCGTGCGCGCGCGGCGGCGGAAGCAGCTGGCGGTCGCATGCGCGAAGCTACCAGAATCTACCCCGCGCACCGTTCGCCGCGCTGACCGATCGAGAAGGCGGACGTCGCCCTGGTCCGAGCCCCCGGGGGCTCAACGCTCTTCCCCGGCGGCCGGGAACGGAGACGTCGGGTGCCCGCACCCCAGGGCCGCGGCGACGGGGCGCCGGGGGCGGCAGGGTGCCTTGGCCGGCAGGGTGATAGGCTTGAGACGCTGCACGGCAGACGGACCGTCTCGACATGTGCCAGCGCGCCCTGACGGGCGCGTTGGGAGTCTGCGCGGGCACGGAGTGCCCCACGGTACGTTCTACGGCGCAGACTCCTGGGCAAGCGGCCGGCAGCAGGGGGCCTCCAATGGTGGATACGATCAGACGCACGATACTCAAGACCGGCGCGGCGGCGACCGTCATGGCCGCCACGCGAGGGTTTGCAGGGCAGAGCGGCCAATCCGGAGCGGCCATGTCCTTCTATGAGAACGGTCCCGTTCGCATCCGCTACGAGGAGGTCGGCTCCGGCTTCCCGCTGCTCATCATCGCGGGCGGGGGACTGAACTCGGCGATCGCCGGTCTGGCCACTCATCCTTTCGACCCGATGGAGGAGTTCAGGGGAGAGTTCCGCTGCATCGCGGCGGACCTGCGCAACTCCAACCGTGGCCAATCGTCCGGTCCGCTGGAAATCGATCGGCCGTGGGATTCGCATACCGATGACCATCTCGGCCTGATGGATCACCTGGGCATCGACAAGTTCATGGTGCTCGGCTTCTGCGTTGGCGGCCCCTTCATCTGGAACCTGCTGCGGCGGGCCCCCGATCGCGTCGTCGCCGCCGTGCTGGCGCAGCCCAGCGCGTGGAGTGCGGAGCATCCCACGCTGTTCTACGACAACAACATGCAGCGTTGGGCCCCGGACCTCGTCGCGCGCCGGCCCGAGATCACCATGGACATGGTCGACAGGTTCCTGACCACGATGTACCGCACCAATGCGGACTTCGTCTTCACCGTGACACGAGACTTCGTGCGCGAGCTGCAGACGCCCATCCTCATCCTGCCGGACGACATCCCGGCGCATCCGTACGACGTCGCCATGGAGGCCGCGATGCTGGCGCCACAGTCCGAGGTGAGCCTGTTCCCGTGGAAGCAGCCGCCCGAGCGGATTCCGCTGGCGGTGCGCCAGATACGGTCCTTCCTCCGGGCGCATCGACCGGCTGCCGGTTGAAACGGGCTACTGCGGGTCCTCTACCGTTGCCGCGATGGCCGCGCGCCACGCGGCGGCGGCAGACGCCTTGAGCGTCTCCGCATCGGCGGGCAGCAGGTACCGCTGGGCGACCAGCGCGTCCGCCGCCTCACCGTAGCGCCGCACGTACTCCGCCTCGCCGCCGGGATAGCGCTCCTCCAGGGAGAGCCGCGAATCGCCCGACGCGGTCCGCTCGTCCTGCGTCCGCGGGAACGGAATCGTGGAGCCGTTGACGCCGCACAGGTCGCCTTCGGCGAAGCCGGCCGCGCGGACGGCCTTGCCCATCGTGGAGAGCGGGGCCGCGACTTCCGGAACGATGACCCCCGCCACGAGATTGCCGTCCGCGTCCAGGCTCGGCACGAACAACGGGTAGCGCTCGTCGCTCTCCTTCGGGGGCCAGACGGAGAAGTCGCGCACGCCGAGCGTGCTGATCGCGCCGTTGTAGGGACGGTCCGGGATGGTCGGATACTGCTCGCCCTGCCGTTCGACCGTCACCGCGGTGCCGTCGGCCACCGACGGCGCGCGCGTCGCCGGCGGCTCGACGCCGTCCCGCACCCACCGCACCGTCGCGTCGAACGCGGCCCGGTAGTACGGCCAGGGCAGCACGGGGTTGCGCGGGTCGCGGCACCCGGCGTCGCCCTGCAGATGCGCGGTCGCGAGCACCCAGTAGCGCACGTTCGGCGGCAGCTCCATGGCCCGGCCGCTCGTGTCCGTGAGGATGAGCGAGGCGTGGGCGCCGTAGTACTCGGACTCGGCGTCCACCTGGATGATGCGGGGGCAGGTGTCCGAGGCGGTGCAGGCGGCCAGCAGCCCGTCGGTCCGGCCCGTCAGCGGATCGGTCGTCGTCGCGAAGGTGAACGGGAACTCGTCCATCGGGTAGTTGTGGTCCTCGTGCTGGCGCGTGTAGCGGCCCGTCTGGGCGAAACGGGCGTTGACCCACGTGAGGCGGGCGCCCGCCACGTACGGCGTCATGCCGTCGAAGATGCGCCGCCCCGCCGCGTCCTCGTTGAAGCCCTGGTAGAGGAAGTCCCTGATCATCCGGCCGCTCTGCGAGGAGCCGACGGCCACCGCGTGGTCGAGCACCGGCATGCCGTCCACGAAGAGCGGGTTGGCGCCCCCCCGATCATCGGCGGGACGGTAGCGCGCGAACGACATGAGATCGCGCATGGCGCTGAAGCCCAGGCCGTGGACGATCGGATCCCGGGCCTCGTACACGAACTCGTAGATGGTTCCCGCGTCGGTTCCCGCGGGCGGCGTGACCGCGACCGTCGTGTCGTCGACGTAGCGCCACCCGTCGGCCGGAACCGTCTGGCGCGGATCGTCCTGGAGCTGGCGGTGCGTGAGGGTCGCGGCGCTCTCGTCGAGCGTCGCCGCCGGGTAGGTCAGCCGCCCGAACGCGGCGCTGTCCGGGTTCTGCCACTCCTCCATCGAGGCGCCGGTAATCGTCCGGCCGTCGTCGGTGGCGAGCGGGAAGGTCGCCAGCACCGGGCGCGGGTCGCCGGCCCCCGGCGCGCCGTGCAGCCAGCCGCTCGATACGTACGTGTAGCCCTGGTTCATGAGGAACGCGCTGCCGGCGTTCCCGGCCGCGTAGCCCCGCCCCGCCTCGTGGAAGTAGCCGAAAACGATGTTGCGGCCGCGGTTGTTGACCTCGTACACGAGGACGCCGTTGCCCAGGGTGATGTCGACCGGCTTCAGGATGTCGACCTCGAAGGTGTACTCGACCAGCCCGTCCGAGTTGCGGGGGGCGTTCTCGAGATCCGCGATCCCGGCGTTCAGCGGGTCGCCCGGATCGGCGACGGCCGTGGCCGTGCCGAGCAGGATCTCGTACGCGCCCACGGCGCCGAACGACCGGCCGCCGAACGCGGCTTCCCGGCTGGTGATGTCGAGCCGGGTGACGCGCGAATGCGCGGGCGTCGGCGACGCGGGTTCCCCCTGCTCGCCGGCGACCTGAACTCCGCTCAATCCGATCCCGAGCACGACCGTCAACGAAAGGCGACGGAACTGCATTTGCTCACCTCCAGCCGCCCGTACGGGCATCTCCGCATCCGACCGCCGAGATGCGCCTGCACGGCAGCGACGACACGCGCGCAATCCTATCAACCCGCGGGCCGTGGCACCTCGCCCGGCGCTCGCCCCACGTGCCCCCCCGGCACCCCGACTTCACGAGAAGCCTTTCTCAGGGGGCCCGCAGTTGCGTGCGCCACCCCCCGTGCTCACCGGTCGCGGCGGTCGCGAGTGTCGTAGATCCAGGGTCGGCGACGCCGATCCCGTTCCCGCATCGCGTCGGCGCTCGCGCCGTGCCGCAGCCGCTCGAGCAGCGTCGTGTCCCGGCCCTGAAGCAGACTCGAGCGCCGCCGGGGGTCGATCGAGAAGGGCACGGGCGGCATGCCGGGACGCTCGACCCGCTGACGCGCCAGATCGACCGTCATGCGGATCGCCGGATCCGCACGGACTCGATCCGCAAGCCCTTCCACCACCCTCTCGTCGAGCGTCACCGGCAGGAGGCCGAAGTCGAAGCAGTCGTCATGGAACACCGGCCCGAAGCTCGGTGCGATGACCACGCGCATCCCGCACTGGCGGAGCCGGATGACCGCGAACGCCCGCTGGCTGCCCTGGCCGAAGTTCCGTCCGGCGAGCAGGATCGAGGCCTCGCGATACGGTTCCCGATTGAGGATGAAGTCCGGGTCTTCCGTCCCGTCGGGTCGATGGCGAAAACCGGGGAAGGCATGCGGGCCGGTCCACGAGCCGTCGTGTCGATGGGATTCGAGCGGGACGTCGCCTCCATCGAGGTGCACGGCATGGAGATCGCCAAGCTCCGCCCCGACCGGAGCGATGAGCTCGCTCTCGAGGTCCGGTCGGCGGAAGGGCGCCGCGACGCCGGTATGCCGCACGAACCGCGGTGGGTGCCCGGGCACCGCACCAGGCCCCCTCAGCGTCCCGCCGATCGTCGGCGCCGCAACAACGTGCCGGGAAGGAATGCGTACCAGCGCGGACTCCCCACGCGCCCGTCGGGGCGCGCTAGCGACGGTCGCCGGCGGGCCGATAGATCCACGGGCGCGCCTCGACGTCCCGCTCCCGCATCGCCCGGGCCGCCGGGAGGTGAGGCTCGATCTCCTCGAGGTCGTGCAGCCCGTTCAGCAGCTTGTTCCGCACTCGCGGATCGGTCTCGAACGAGATCGGGTCGCGCCCCGGCATCTCGATCCGTTGCCGCTCCAGATCCACCCGCATGCGAACGCCGTGGTGCGACTCGACCCACTCGACGATCTCGTTCAGCGTCTCCCGGGGCAGCTCCACGGTCAGTACGCCGTACTGCACCGCGTTGGTCAGGAAGATCGGCCCGAAGCTCTCGCCGATGTAGACGCGGACGCCCCACGCCGCGAGCGGCCGCGTGACCCCGGTGACCCGCGAGCTGCCGGTGGCGTAGTTCTTGCCCACGACCATGATCGAGGCCGTCCGGTACGCCTCCTGGTTGAAGACGAAGTCCCGCCGCGGGGAGCCGTCCGCGTGGTAGCGGATGTTGGCGAACGCCGTGGAGCCCCGGCTGGGGCCCCGGCCGCCGCGGGGCGCGTCGAGCCCCTCCGTCAGGTTGGTCAGGGCGGGGGCGATGACGTCGGTGCTGACGTTGTCGAACAGGAAGGGCGCCGCCAGGCCCTCGTGCACGTCGAAGGCGTGCCCTCCGCGCCGGATCTCCTGGGCCATGCTTCGAGTCCTCTCTGCAGGCAGGCGCATCCTCACAGGAAGGTGCGCACGTCGGCGATACGGCCGGCGACCGCCGACGCGGCGACGGTCGTCGTGCTCGCCAGGATCGTGTTCGTGTCCCTTCCCTGGCGGCCGATGTAGTTGCGGTTCGAGTTCGAGACGCACCGGTGGCCGGGCTCGACGTAGTCGCCGTTCGAGCCGTAGCACTTCGAGCAGCCGGACTCGCGCCATTCGAAGCCCGCCTCCCGGAAGATGCGGTCCAGGCCCTCCGCCTCGGCCTGCGCCTTGACCGCGTTCGAGCCCGGAACCACCCACGCCGAGCGGACGGTCGACGCAACGCGGCGACCCTCGAGGATGGCCGCCGCCGCGCGCAGATCGCTGATGCGGCTCTCTGCGCAGGAGCCGATGAACGCTTCGTCGATCGGCGTCCCCAGAATCGGCTCGCCCGGCGTGAGGCGGCTGTACTCGATCGCCCGCCGGTAGGTCGCGCGCTTGCCCGCCGGCGCCTGGTCGGGATCCGGAACCCGTTCGCCGATCCCGATCGCGTGCTCGGGGTTGATGCCCCAGGTGACCTGCGGTTCCACCCCGGTCATGTCGATGGTCTCCTCCCGATCGAACAGCGCGTCGTCGTCCGTGGGCAGCGTGCGCCAGAACGCCAGGGCCTGGTCCCAGTAGCGCGCCGAGGGGGCGAACTCCCGGCCCGAGAGGTACTCGTAGGTCGTATCGTCGGGGCTGACCATGCCCGTCGGGGAGGCCATCTCCACCGCGAGATTGCAGATCGAGAACCGGGCCTCCTGCGAAAGGGCCCGCACCACCGGACCCGCGTACTCCACCGCGTAGCCCGTGCCCGAGTCCGTGCCGAGCCGGGCGATGGTGTGGAGGATGACGTCCTTGGCCCGCACCCCGGGGCCGAGCGCGCCGACGATGTCCACGCGCATGGTGCGCGGGCGGCGCCGGATGACCGTGCCGGTGCGCAGGATGTTCTCCGAGTTCTCTCCGCCCCAGGAGATCAGGCCCATCGCCCCGTGCGTGCAGGTGTGGCTGTC
>JAPOVI010000021.1 GCA_026708265.1 Acidobacteriota bacterium | reverse complement strand
CCTCGACTCCCTCTGCGCCACCCTCGGGCTTACGGCCGCTGCCGCCTGACGCCTCAACGACGACGCCGGCCTGGCGGCCCGCCCGCACCGTGAGCAGCTGCAGTTTGCACAGAATCAACAGATCGGCCGGACAAGGAGGCTAGAGACGCGAACTGGACGGGACCTGCCATATCCCCCGGCGAGATGCTCCTCCACGAGTTTCTCGAGCCCCTCGGCCTTCGGCAGGCGGAGGCCGCCCAACGCCTCGGCATCTCCGCGAATCGCCTCAACGAGGTCGTGCTCGGCGAGCGTCGCGTCACCGCGGACACCGCGATGCGGTTGTCGCGATTCCTGAAGACCTCGCCCCGGTTCTGGATGCGGCTTCAGGCCGACTGGGACCTGCAGCGAGAAGCACGACGCGCGGCCTCGTAGGAACTCCGCGGCTCGCTCGCCCGACTCTCATCGGTCGGAATAGGGCGGTATCTGCGCGGCATCGAAGGGAACCGGGTCGGGAACCGGCAAACCACGTTCCTTCAGCAGCGCACGGAGCTGGGCCGCTACGGCCGGACCGAAGTGCAGGGCAGTGCCAGCCTCCACCATCACGCCGTCCGCGACCCGCAGGGGGGTCCAGCCGTAGTTGTTCACGACATCCAGCTCCAGTTGCGGGTTCGCGGCGAGCAGCAGCTCCACCGCGCGGGGCGAATCCCAGTACGCCGCACCGTGTAGTGCGGTGTCGCCGTTCGCGTCGATGGTCGCTGGATCCCCGCCGGCCTCCAGGACGAGCCGTACCGCTTCGGCGGACTCCTCCGCCGTTCCCGGATTCTCACCCGGGTTGTACAAGCCGACTCCAGCCGCAGCCATCAGCGGCGTCGTGCCGTCCTCGTTCGGCAACCGGGGATCGGCACCGCGCTCCAGGAGGAGGCGGATCAGGTCGACATCCACCCGATGCGCGGCCAGGAACAAGGGGGTCGTACCGGTAACTCTCAAGAGGTTCCGACCGGTAACGGTGCGCGGTGCCCGTCGTGTCGTGGCCCGCGCGTCGATGTCCGCGCCACGTGCCAGGAGCTCCTCGACGAGGCTGAGACTGTCGACGCGGCCCTTCGGTGCCTGGAAGACGGTGTTGAATCCTCGATTCGGTCTGCGCGTCCACACGATCTGGTGCAGGGCGGTCCACCCCTGCGCGGCAGCGTTCGGGTCGGCGCCGTGGTCGAGCAGGAACGCCGCCATCTCGTAGCGGGCACTCATGACCGCGAGCACCAGGGCGCTCGTGCCATCCGCCAGCGTCTCGTTCACACCTGCTCCCGCCTCGAGGAGCACTTCCGCGGCGTCAATCGCCCCCGTGCGGGCGGCGAACGTGAACGCCGTGAACCCCCGGTTGCCCAACTCCGCGACGCCGGGACTCACCTCGGAGCGAGCCGCAACGTCTGCGCCGCCTGCGATGAGCGCCTTCACGGCAGCCGCATTGTCTTCCGCCGCGGCCCACATCAGCGCCGTCTGCCCCTTCCAGTCTTCCCTCGCGTTCACATCGGCTCCGCGGGCAAGCAACTGCCGCACGACATCCGCGTTCCCGGTGCGCGCGGCCGTCATGAGGGCGGTCTCTCCACCCGGCTGCACAGTCTCGGGATCCGCGCCGGCTTGCAGCAGCTTCGCAACCATTGCCTCGCTTCCGTTGAGACACGCGAGCGAAAGCGGAGCGACGCCGTACCGGTTCACGGCGCGCACGTCGGCGCCTGCGCCAATCAGGAGGTCCGTCACGTCCACGTCATCGCGGTGCACGGCCCAGTGCAGCGCCGTCGTTCCGTCGACCTCCGGAGCATTCACGTCGGCGCCATTGTCGAGCAACGCGCGCACGGCCGCAGCGTCGCCGTCCTTGACGGCTTCCATCAACGGAATGTCCTGCCCGGCCGCACCCGCGCCCGACATGGCGAGCAGGACCACGACCAGGCAGCCCCTCACGCATATTCTTGCCATATCAACCCATCTCCTGCTCAGCCCAACGGGTCGCTGAAGTCGGGGTCGCTGAAGTCGACCTTGCCGGTGCTGTCGCCGACCCGCTCCGGATGAACACCGACCTTGTCGAGCATGCTCACGAGAAGGTTCGACATCGGCGGGTTCCCGGTGACCGCCATGTGGCGGCCTCCCTTGACCTTGCCGGAACCGCCACCCACGACGGCCAGCGGGACGTCGACGTGCGAATGGAGCTGCGAATCGCTCAGGCCCCCGCCGTAGAGCATCAGCGTGTGGTCCAGCAACGTGCCGTCGCCCTCGGGCGTCGACTGCAGCCGGTTCAGGAAGTGGCCGAACAACTCCATGTGGTACGCGTTCAGCCTCGCGAGCCGCTCCATGTCCTCGGGGCGATTGCCGTGGTGCGATGCCGCGTGGTGGCCTTCGGGAATGCCGATCTCCGGGTACGGTCGACCGCCCAGCTCCCGGCCGAACATGAACGTGAAGACTCGCGTCAGATCGGCCTGATACGCGATCCACTGCAGGTCGAACATCAGCTTGACGTGCTCGGCATAGTCTTCCGGCACGCCGCCCGGCGGCTGCGCCAGTTCCGGTGGTGGTTGCGTGAGCTCGAAGTTGCTCTCCAGCTTCCGGATGCGCTTCTCGACTTCCCGAATCGCCTCGAAGTACTCGTTCGACCGCGCCTGGTCGCGCACTCCGAGCCTGCTCAGAAGCCGGCTCATCTCCTCGCCCACGTCATCGAGGATGCTGCGGTCCGTCTGTATCCCGCTCAGCCGCTCCGCCGCCGTGCTGCCGTCGCCGAACAACCGCTCGAATACGATGCGGGGAATGTTCTCGATGGGTGCAGGGGTCGTGGGAGTTCGCCACGAGATGGTGTTCTGGTAGAGCTGGCTGTAGCCGTTCTCGCCGATGCCGACGAGGTACTCCAGGTCGATGCCGAGCTCCAGCGAGGGCAGGGCCGTCTCCTTGCCGAGCACCGCCGCGGCCATCTGGTCGGCCGTGGTGCCGGCGCGCACATCCGCCCCTTCCGTCTTCAACGGATGCGTACCGTTCAGCCACGCGGCGCAGGCGCGCGTGTGATCGCCGGAGCCGTCCCCCAGGGATTCCGCCATCGGCAGGCTCATCCCGCTCACCACCGTCAACTGGTCGCGAAACGGCGCCAGCGGAGCCAGAATCGGCGACAGCTCGAAGTCGTTGCCGGCAGTCGTCGGTTTCCAGTAGTTGACGCCGATATGGTTCATCGACACGCCGTTCGGCACGTACAGGAACCCGAGCCGCCGAATGGAGGCGGTCAGCGTCTGGGCAGTGACCCCCGGGATCATCGCATCCAGCAGGGGCAGCCCGATCGCGGCACCCATGCCACGGAGGAACGTCCGTCGCGGCAACGCCTTCCTGGTAACGAACGTCATGACCCTGATCTCCTTCTCATCTGAAACGGCACGCTCTTCGTGACACCGAGAACCAGTGCGGACAGACGGTACTCGGCGCCCGCAGCGTCGCGCGCAATCGCCCGTACGGCGGGCGCGTCGTAATGCTCGAGGCCGCGGCCCAGGGCGTAGGTGAGCAGCTTCTCCGTCATGGTGGCAACGAAGCGATCCGACCGTGCCATCAAGGAATGCCTCAATTCGGCAACGGTGCTGAACTCCGTGCCATCCGGAAACGCCCCCGAACTGTCGATCGGGACGAAGGACGCCGCCCGCGCGTCGCCCGTGGCCTCGACCTCCCGCCAGCGTCCGGTGGAATCGAAGTTCTCGAGCCCCAGGCCCAGCGGATCCATCAGGGAGTGACAACTCGCGCACACGGGATTGTCGCGGTGTGCGGCGATCCGCTGGCGCATCGTCATCGCCGCCGAACCATCGCCGGTCTCCTCCGGGAGCGGCGGTACGTCCGCGGGAGGCTCTGGGGGGGGCGAGCCAAGGATGTTCTCGAGAATCCACTTGCCACGAACGACGGGAGACGTCCGATTCGGCAGCGACGTCACCGCGAGGATGCTCGCCTGCCCCAGGAGCCCGCCGCGCACGCTGCCCTCCGGGAGGGTGACGCGCCTGAACTTCTCCCCGTACACGTTCGGAAGGCCGTAGTGTCTGGCCAGGCTTTCGTTCAAGAAGGTGTAGTCTGCGGCCAGCAGATCCAGAACGCTCCGATCCTCCCGCACGATGTGCTCGAAGAAGAGCTCCGTCTCCCGCTTCATGGCTCTGCGCAAGCCCTCGTTGAAATCGGGATACGTGTACAGGTCCGGCGTCAAGGAAGGCACGTTGCGCAAGTACAACCACTGGCCGGCGAAGTTGTCGACCAGCGCCTGCGAGCGGCCGTCGGCCAGCATCCGCCGAACCTGCGTCTCGAGCACGACCGGGTCCCTGAGCCTGCCCTGCGTCGCGAGGTCGAGCAGCTCGTCGTCGGGAATGCTGCTCCACAGGAAGAACGACAGACGAGACGCAAGCTCCACATCGCTGACGGCATAGCCCTCCAGGTCGGCGTTCTCCGGGCGACTCGCCGGGGCGTCCGCGACGACCGCCGGGGAGCGTGTGCCGGACGCGGCGTCGGGCGGCTCGGCTTCCGTACGGAAGAGGAACTCCGGGCTTACCAGCAGTCGTCGGATCGCCAGTTCGATACCTGCCTCGAACCCCCCGGTCGCGTCGCCTTGCTCGTAGAACCGGAGCGGTCCCTCCAGATCCGCAGCCGTCACGGGCCTCCGGTAGGCGCGCCGGGTCAGTGTCGAGAGGATGGTCCTTGCGCACGCCGCTTTTTCAGATGGATCCACCGGGTAGCATTGAAAGATCCGCTGACGGCTCGGCGTGTCGCCCCGTCCTCGGACCTCGAAGGGACCGCTGATGTCGACCCGGCCGAGGTACGCGCCCTTCCGGGAACCCCAAAGCACCTCTCCCCCAGCCGGATAGGGGTGCAAGTACGGTTCGTTCAGGGACTCGAGCAACGCGGGCAATCGGTTGATGAAGGTCACCGACACGTCGCGCGGGCCGGCCCCCGCAAAGAAGCGGACCTGCCAATCCGCGTCTACCAGGCTTCGATCCTCTCGTCGGTAGCGCCCAGGCGCCAGAACTGCCCGATCCGACGCAGGCAACGTGAACACCTGAAGCCGCTCGCCATCCAGCGCCACCTCCAGGTGCTGCGGCACATCGTATCGAGGGACGTCGACTCCGCCCGCCCCCACGGCTTCGCGCGCCAGACGCACCCGGATGGCGTACTCTCCGTCGCCGGGAAAGTTGTAACGGATCAGCGTCCCACCGCGGGTGCCGAACGGCAGACCGTCGACCCGGTCGTCCTGAGGCAAGTCGGCCGGCACCCGGAAGACATCGTAGTTCGGAGTTGACGGAGGAGTCCCGACGGCGGCGCGGCTGATGTTCTTCGCCGCGGTGAGGTATCGCTCCATCAACGTCGGCGGGACCTGGAGGACGCCGGCCATGTTGTCGAAGCCATAGCTCGAGCCATCAGCCGGAAGCAGCGAGGACACGTCGATGTCGAGGCCGAGAAGGTCGCGAACCGCGTTTCGGTACTCGGCCCGGTTCAGCCGGTGGAACGTCTCCGTTCTGCCCGGATTGGGTCGAGCGGCGGCCGCGCGGTCGAGCTGCGTCTCGAGCCAAGACACAAAGGCCTCGGACGTCGTTCGGTCCGGGCGGGGCGCTCCCGGGGGAGGCATGAGACCGCCGTGGAGCTTTCGCACGACCTTCTCCCACGTCTCGGCATCCGCGCTGACGTCGCCGAGATCCGCGGTCTCGAGAACGAGCCCGCCCGTCTGCAACCCTTGACTGTGGCAGGTCACGCAATACTGCGTGATGAAGGCCTGCTGAGCGGGAACGGCGGCGGGCGCTGTGGACGATTGCGGCTGCCGCCCTGCGGCCTGGAGGTGGGCGATTCCCGTGATCGGCGCAAGACACCCCACGTAGCCAATGATCGCGAGACCTGTAATCCGCATGCGCCATACAGGGAGTGACACGCGTGACCCAAGGCTCTTCATAAGACCAGCTCCCATTCGTGGCTGCGTTCTATTCCCCGGCCGCCCTGCGCTCATCCGCCCGATGGCCGGACAGGATGCCCTCCATCGAGTAGTTGCCCTCGTGGCAGGCGTACTCGAACAGCGGCATCTCGGTGCGCGCCATCAGCATCGACGCCGTCCAGTCGCTGGCCCAGGTGTCGGGGTCGGTCACCGTGAAGGTGTACTCCAGCGTGTCCTCGTCGACGCGGGTGAGCCGCTCCACCAGCGTCATGTTCTCTGACGAGAAGACGCCGGAACCGGCGTACGTGACTCGCTCGAGAGCGCCGCTTGCTCCGCGGTCGACACCGCCCTGCGGGACCCAGGCGCGCTCGGCGTGGAAGTTGGCCGTCTCGATGACCAGTGTGTTGCCTTCCCAGCGCCCGCGCGAGTCTCCCGACCAGAGGCGGATGCTCGGGTCCAGCGGCGCCCGGCCGTCGAGCGGCACGATGCGCGGCGTGTGGACCATCTCGGTGTAGATGACCGCGTGGTCCGGGGTCTGGAAGAGCTGCATGTTCTGGTTGTAGGCGAGCGACGTGATCGGCGGCCCCGCGTTGAACCCGACGATGCAGCGGTCCGACGTGTTGCGGTCGGTATAGGAGTCGGCCGGGTGCGCCTCCATGTGGGCGCGGAGGGCGGCGGCCCGCTCCGCGCCGACCTCGGAGAGCTCGGGGAAGCGGCCGTTGGGCGGATCGACGATCAGGGAGGTTCGCCGCGTCTCGATCGGCTTCGTCCCCTCATCCATCCAGAAGTTGTTGTAGGCTCCGACGTTGCCGCCCGCCTCGGTGCGTTGAGCCGCCGCCTCCCACAGCTCGATGCCGCGCTCGATCGCCGCCTGCTCGGCCGCCGCGGCCTCCTCGACGGTCAGGAAGGCCCGATCGCCCAAGTCCTCGAGCCGCTCGAGCGGCGTGATCGTGCGGAAGTCCCAGATCCCCTGCAGGTCGGGGTCACCCCACGCCGTCCGCAGCGTCTGGGCCGCCGCGGGGGCGGCCGCCAGCGCGACGACCGCGGCCAGCGTGCACACGGCAGCAGAGTACCGATGCATGATCTCACCCTCCCCATACCCTTGCGGCGCCGCTCACGTGCTCGTGTCCCGGTCGCCCCTTGCCGCCGTCCTGCCGGATCCCGATCTCGAACGTCGGCTTGACGGACCGCCGGCCCGCCAGCGTCATCGTCCGCGAAGCCGAGGTCGTCGTCGGTGGCCACGATCTCGCCGCGACCGCCGCTGGCCGCCATGACCATCGAGATCGTTGCCGCGATTGACTCGATGGGTACACCGAAGTCTAATCCACGTACGCCCTCTGGTCGCGACCGGGCCCGAGTGATTGGCGAGTGATGATGAGCGCCGTGCCTCCGGAGCGGGCCATCCACGGGGACGGTACCCGGCCGTCACGGTTCCCGCGTGGTTGGAGGCTTCGATGACGATATCCGCGGTAGGGCGATCGGCGGCGCTGTCGCTGGCCGGCGCGCTGGCTCTGCTGCTGCCGGCGGAGCTGCACGGAGCGGGCGCGCAGCAGTCTGCCTCCGGCGCCGGCGCGCAGCAGTCTGCCTCCGGCGCCGGCGCGCAGCAGCCTGCCTCCGGCGGGGCGGCCTCGGTCCGATCCCCGCAGCGGGCATTGCTCGACCGCTACTGCGTCACCTGCCACAACGAGAGCCTCAAGACCGCCAGTCTGACGCTGGACCTCCTGGACGTGGACGACGTGGCGGCGCGTCCCGAGGTGTGGGAGAAGGTGGTGCGCAAGCTCCGGGCCGGCCTCATGCCCCCGATGGGGCGGCCGCGTCCGGATCGCGAAGCGTACGACGGCTTCGCGGGCTGGCTCGAGGGCCGGCTCGACCACGCCGCCTCGCTCGACCCCGACCCCGGCCGGGCGCCGGTGTTCCATCGCCTGAACCGCGCGGAGTACGCGAACGCGATTCGCGACCTGCTGGCCGTGGAGATCGATGCGACGGAGCTGCTTCCGGCCGACGACGCGAGCTACGGGTTCGACAACATCGCCGCCTCCCTCCGGATGTCGCCGACGCTCGTCGACCGCTACCTGGCCGCGGCGCGCAAGATCAGCCGCGCGGCGGTCGGGAGCTCGGCGGCGCCGCCCGCGGTGCAGGTCTATCACCTGCCGCCGGACCTTCCGCAGGAGCGGCACCTCGAGGGGCTGCCGCTGGGAACGCGCGGCGGCACGCTGGTCCGGCACCGCTTCCCGAAGGACGGCGAGTACGTCATTCAGGCCAAGCTGGCCCTCGACATCGCGGACAACATTCCGCGCTACGACGAGACGCACGAGCTGGAGATCCTGCTCGACGGCGAGCCGGTCGCGCGCTTCACGTTCGCCGGCGAGCCGGATCCTGATGAGGAACCCGAAGAAGGCGCAGCGCTCAGGGCCGGAACGAACACCGCCGAGCAGTCCGGCTACCGGCGGAACCTCGACGAGCACTGGCGCGTGCGCCTCCCCGTGACGGCGGGTGTGCACGAGGTGGCCGCGGCGTTCGTCGAGACCGGGCAACTGCTGACCGAGGCGACGCGGACCAACACCTTCGCCCGGCTCCGTCTGACGCTCGTGGAGCCGTCGGTGCGCGCCTATGCAGGCGGCTACTTCAACGACGAGACGCGCTCGGGTCCCTACCTGGCGCACCTCACCGTGACGGGGCCGTTCCTGCCCGGCGGGCCCGGCGACACCCAGAGCCGCCGGCGCATCTTCACCTGCCGGCCGACGGCGCCGGAGGACGAGGGGCCCTGCGCGGAGCAGATCCTCTCGACGCTCGCGCGGCGCGCCTATCGGCGGCCGCCGAGCGAGGCGGAGCTGGACCTCCTGCTGGCCGCGTACCGCGACGGCCGGCACGCGGCGGGCTTCGATGCGGGGTTCGACGCGGGGATCGAGCGGGCCCTGCGGCAGTTGCTGGTCGCGCCGGGCTTCCTCTACCGCATCGAGGAGCGGCCGCGGGACATCGCGCCGGATACGAACTACCCCGTCGCCGATCTCGATCTGGCCTCCCGCCTGTCGTTCTTCCTCTGGAGCAGCATTCCGGACGACGAGCTCCTCGACGTCGCGGAGCGCGGCCGGCTGCGCGACCCGGCGGTGCTGGACCGGCAGGTGCGGCGGATGCTGGCGGACCGCCGGTCGGAGGCCTTCGTCGCGAACTTCACGGGCCAGTGGCTGAACCTGCGCCGGCTGCCCGACGTGGCGCCCGATCTCAAGCGCTTCCCCGATTTCGACGGGACCCTGCGGCACGCCCTGCGGCGCGAGACGGAGCTCTTCTTCGAGAGCATCCTGCGGGAAGACCGGAGCGTGCTGGAACTGCTGACGGCCCAGCACACGTTCGTGAACGAGCGGCTGGCGGCGCACTATGGGATCCCGGCCGTCCAGGGGAGCCACTTCCGACGGGTCACGCTCGGCGACACGAGCCGGCGCGGGCTGCTCGGCAAGGGGAGCATCCTCGCGGCGACGTCCTATGCCCACCGCACCTCCCCGGTGCTCCGGGGCAAGTGGATTCTGGAGAATCTGCTCGGCACGCCGCCGCCGCCCCCGCCGCCGGACGTGCCGGACCTCAAGGAGGACAACGACGAGGGCGAGGTGCTGTCGATGCGGGACCGGATGGTGCAGCACCGCGCCAATCCGGTGTGCGCGAGCTGCCACGCGATGATGGATCCGCTCGGCCTGGCGCTCGAGAACTTCGACGCCATCGGACAGTGGCGGACACGGAGCGAAGCGTTCACGCCGATCGACGCCTCGGGTGCGATGCTCGACGGCACCACCTTCGACGGCGTGGACGGCCTGCGGGAGGTCTTGCTGGGCCGCTCCGAGCTGTTCGTCACGACGTTGACCGAGAAGCTGTTGACCTATGCCCTCGGCCGGGGGCTGGACGCCGGCGATGCGCCGCTGGTCCGCGGGATCGTGCGGGCGGCGGCGGCCGAGGACTACCGCTTCCAGGCGCTGCTGATGGGCATCGTGAAGAGCCTGCCGTTCCAGATGCGGCGCGCGAGCGGGCCGGACGCGGCGGCGGCGCAGTAACGAGCGGCGGCGGCGCAGTAACGAGCGGCGGCGGCGCAGTAGTGCGCGGCGACCGGCTCGGAGTCGACGAGCCCGTAGCCGCGCACCCGGCGGGGTCGACCCGTTCGGAGGGAGCTGGCAGTCATGTTCCTTACGAAGAGAACGTTGCCGCGGAGGACGGTCCTGCGCGGCCTCGGGGCCGCGGTGGCGCTACCCCTGCTGGACGCGATGGTGCCGCCGCTGACGGCGTTGGCGCGGACGCCCGCGACGCCGGCGCGCCGGCTCGGGTTCGTCTACATCCCGAACGGGGTGGCGATGAACGCGGAGGTGAACCACTGGAAGCCGGCCGGCGAGGGCACGGACTTCGAGCTCTCGTCCATCCTGACGCCGCTCGCGCCCTTCCGGGACCACCTGACGATCGTGAGCGGCCTCTCGCAGCCTTCCGCGGCGGAGGGAGCCAACGACGGCGCGCACTCCCGCGCGGCGGCCGGCTGGTTGAGCGGCATCGGCGCCAGGCAGGCGCAGGGCGAGAACGTGCGGGGCGGGACGACGGTCGATCAGGTCGCGGCGGACGTGCTGGGGCGCGACACGCGGCTGCCCTCGCTCGAGCTGGCGATCGACAGCTTCAGCAGCAGCCAGGTCGGCAATTGCGACAACGGCTACGACTGCGTCTACCTCAACACGCTGGCGTGGCGGACGCCGACCACCCCCCTGCCCATGGAGCGGCACCCGGCCGTGGTCTTCGAGCGCCTCTTCGGCGAAGGGGGCACCGCGGCCCAGCGGCAGGCGGAGGTCCGGACGGATCGGAGCATCCTCGACGTCGTGACCGGGAACATCGCGGCCCTGCAGCGGACGGTGGGGGGCAGCGACCGCGCCCGGGTGGACGAGTACCTCGATTCGGTGCGCGAGATCGAGCGCCGGCTGCAGGTGTCGGAGCGCGCCGCCGAGCAGGAGTTGCCGCCGTTCGAGCGGCCCACCCGCATTCCGCTCGACTTCGCCGAGCACACGAAGCTGATGTTCGACCTGCAGTGGCTGGCCTATCAGGCGGACGTCACGCGGGTCACCACGTTCATGCTCGGCCGGGAGCTGGGCGGGCGGGCGTACCCCGAGCTGGGCGTGCCCGTGAACCACCACGGCCTCTCGCACCACCAGGACGACCCGGAGAAGATCGCCGACCTGGCGAAGATCAACACGTATCACGTCGACCTGTTCGCCTACTTTCTGGAGAAGCTCCGGTCGACCCCCGAGGGGGACGGGAGCCTGCTGGACCACGTGGTCCTGCTCTACGGCGGCGGGCTCGGCGACCCGAACCAGCACTCGCACCGGAACCTGCCGCTCGCGCTGGTGGGCAGCACGCTGCAGAAGCGAGGCCGGCACCTGCAGTACACGGACACCCCGTTGACGAACCTGCTGCTGGCGATGCTGGACAAGGTGGGCGTCCCGGCGGACCGGCACGGCGACGGCACGGGGCGGCTCGAGCTCGAACCGCTGACCGGCGTCTGAGGACCGAGGTCGCGCGGCGCTGGCGGCCGGTTGACGGAGGAGAGGCGAACATGCGGACACAGGCGGTCAGCCGGTGGACGGTGCTGCTGCTGGCGGTCTTCTCGATCGACGCCGCGGCGCGCGACGTGCCGCTCGTGGAGGCCGTCAAGGCGGGATCCGCGGAGTCGGTCCGCGCGCTGCTGGACCAGCGGGCGGACGTGAACGTCGCAGGGCCCGACGGCACGACCGCCCTGCACTGGGCGGTTCGAGGGGAAGCGGCGGCGCTCGTCGGACTGCTGATCGACGCCGGGGCCGACGTCGGGGCCGCCAACCGCTACGGCGTCACGCCGCTCTCGCTCGCCTGCGTCGCCGGCAACGCCGGCATCGTCGCGCAGTTGCTCGAGGCGGGCGCCGACGCGAACGCGGCGGCGGCGGGCGGCCGGACGCCGCTGATGACGGCCGCGCGGACCGGGGATGTCCCCGCGGTCGAGGCGCTCCTGGCCCACGGCGCGGACGTTCGCGCGACGGACGACACGCACGGCCAGTCGGCGCTGATGTGGGCGGCGGCCGAGGACAACGCGGCGGTGGTGGAGACGCTGGTCCGGGCGGGCGCGGACGTGGGGGCACGCACCCGGCACGGCTTCACCGCCCTGCTGTTCGCGGCGCGCGCGGGGCGCATCGAGGCGGCGCAGGCGCTCCTGGCCGCCGGCGCGGAGGTGGACGAGGCCCTCTCGAACGGCGTGACGCCGCTGCTGCTGGCGCTCGCGAACAAGAGCTTCGAGCTCGCGGCGGTCCTGCTGCGCGCGGGCGCGGACCCGAACCAGGACGCCGTCGGGTGGTCGGCCCTGCACCAGCTCGCCTGGAGCCGGCAGCCCCCGGTCGGGTACGACAACCCCGAACCGGTGCACCGCGACGACGTGCACGCCCTCGACCTCGCGCGAGAGCTGATGGCGCTGGGAGCGGACCCGAACGCCCGCATCGCGAAGGAGCTGCGGGACCAGCCGCGGCAGCGCAGCACGGGCGGGACGGGCGCGACGCCGTTCTTCCTCGCGGCCCGGGGCGGCGACGCCGCGCTGATGCGCGTCCTCGTCGAGTACGGCGCCGATCCGTTCCTGCCGACCGACGACAACACGACGCCGCTGATGGCCGCGGCGGGCGTCGGCGTGTATCTCGGGGCGGACCACGGCACCAACGAGGAGGCGCTCGAGGCCTTCACGTTCGTGCTCGAGCTCGGCGGCGACGTCCACACCGTGAACGCCAGGGGGGACACCGCGGCCCACGGTGCCGCAACCCTGGGCGCCAACCCGATCGTGCGGATGCTCGCCGACCGGGGCGCCTGCCTGGATGCGACCAACGACGCCGGGCACACGCCGTTGGCGATCGCCGAGGGCATCCCGCAGTTGGTGTTCCGGCAGCAGGTCGAGACCGCGGCTCTCCTCCGCCGGTTGCTCGCCGCCCCGGCGGTCGCGGCGAAGGACGGTCTAACGGCGACGTCAAGCGAAGGCCAGCCGGGCTGTGGCAAGAAGGGACCCGAGGTAGCGGTGCCGAACCCGTCGCGCGCCTCCGTCCCGGAGTCTGTCCCGTAGAACGGGCGCCGCACAGGAGTCTCGCGCGAGCGCCAGACTCGAAACGCGACCGGGGGGTCGCGCTACCGCCGGAGGAGGTCCGATGAGGGATCGATGTCTCGCGGCGTTCGCGACTGTGACGGTGATCGCGCTCGTGGGGCTGGCGCCCCCGTTCGCCGCTGCACAGTCGACCAACACGGCAGCGCCGCTCCGAACGCCGTGGGGGCACCCCGACCTGCAGGGTGTCTGGGACTTCAGCACCATCACACCGCTCGAACGGCCGGACGACCTGGGCGACAAGGAGTTCTGGACGGAGGAGGAGGCGGCCGACCTCGAGCAGCAGGCCCTCGACCGCATCGAGCGCGACGCGCAGCCGAGCGTCGTGAGAACGGAGCCCCTGCCGGTCACGGGAAGCGTGGGGGCCTACAACCTCTTCTGGTTCGGCCCGAACTCGGAGGTCGTCGAGAGCCGGCGAACGTCAATGGTCATCGACCCGCCGGACGGCAAGATCCCCTGGACGCCGGAGGGGATTGAAAGAAGCCACGCTCGTGCGGCCAGGAACGAACGCCTCGCCCACGGCCCCGAGGACCGCACCATCGCCGAGCGGTGCATCCTCGGGTTCAACTCCGGACCGCCCATCGTGCCCATTGGCTACAACCAGAACGTCCAGCTCTTCCAGACTCCCGACCACGTGGTCATCCTGACCGAGATGGTCCACGACGCGCGGATCGTCCCGCTGGATGGGCGTCCGCACATCGCGGACGACATCCGGCAGTGGAGGGGCGACTCGCGCGCCCGCTGGGAGGGCGACACGCTGGTCGTCGAGACCGCGAACTTCTACCTCGAGACGTGGATGCGGGGATCGAGCCCGAACATGCACCTGGTCGAGCGCTTCCGCCGCGTCGACGCCGACACGCTGCTGTACGAGTTCACGGTTGCGGACCCGACCACGTGGACGAGCCCGTGGACGGCGCAGGTTTCGATGCGGAAGATTGAGGATCCGATCTTCGAGTACGCATGCCACGAGGGCAATCTCGGCCTCCTGAACATCCTCGTCGTCGCGCGGGCGGAAGAGCGGGCCGCCGCGGAAGCCGCGGATCCAGGAGCCCGATAGGTCGACTCGCGTGTGACGCTGCCCGTACCCGTTCGTGGCCCGTCACCGGGGTGAACGGCGAGCCGCCGTTACTGGGTCTCTGATTCGTCGTAGATCAACTGGACGAAGGCTCCCAGCAGGGGCCCGCCGAGCGAGAAGTCGCTCATGTTCGCCGGAGGCTCGTAGGCGTCGGCGACTTCCTCGGCGGGCCGCCCGGCCGCCATGCCGGCGAGCGCGTACTCCTTCAGATGCCGGTGGAACTCGGTATAGCGGACGAGATCGCCGAAGGGATAGGCGTCGAAGTGTCCCGAGATCACGGTGTCGACGTCGAGCTCGGCCGTGGCGCTGGCGAGCGTGTCGCCGAACGCCAGCGCGCTGCCCCCGTTCGCGGTGTCGACGAACGGCACGCCCTTGTGGGAGAACAGGTCGCCCGTCAACGCGACGCGGAGGGCGGGCAGCACGATCCAGGCATCGCCATCGGTATGGCCGGGTCCGAAGTGGTAGAGGTCGATCCGGTCGCTGCCGACCGTGAGCGTACGCCGGTCGTCGAAGGTGACGTTGGGGAGGTACTGCGCGTTGTCGCCCTTGAAGGCGTCGCAGTTGGTTACCGGTGCGCAGGTGGCCTGCATGAGGCTCTCCCGGGCGTTCGCGTGCGTCACGATCCGGTCGACGGAGCCGAACTCGGCGTTGCTTCCGGTGTGGTCGAAGTGCGTATGGGTGTTGATGATCATCGCGAGCGGCTGGTCCGTGACCGACCGGAGCTGGTCGAGGATGGCCTGGCCCTGCCCGGCCACCTTCGTGTCGACCATGACCACGCCGGCGTCCGTGACGTAGAACGTCGAGTTGCCGCACGCGCACCCGCCGTGGAGGACGTAGAGGTTGTCCTCGAGCCTCTCGAGGTCCATGGGAGGCCCCGAGTCCTGGGCGACGGGCGCCGCGATCAGGATCGACACCGCGCCGCTCACCATCACCGCCAGCAGCACGCAAGCTCTGCGCATGATTCCCTCCACATGCCACGTCAATTGCAGCAGTGAGACTCTACCACCCCCCAAGGAGACTGCCTCGCGAGCCACCCCGGCCCGCTCGTCCTCGCCGCTCGCAGGCTGGTCATCACCGCAGGCCCACCGTTTCGCTCGTGGCGGGACTGCTCTGGGGCCTCGCGGAGTCGGCTCTCGCCCAGGACGGGGCGCCAGCACGCGGGCGATGGCGCTTCGGGGCTGCCGGAAAGGCCCGAGGCCCGGGTCCGACGTCAGCGGCGGGGCCCGTACAGGGGCGCCGCGACGCCGACCTCCAGCGCCCCGAGATCCGGCGCGCTGCCCGTGAAGCCGTCGGTCACCGTCGGCAGCACCATCCCGCGGTCGACGGCCGCCGAGCCGGGCCGCAGCCGGAAGTCGAGATCGCCGGCGTCGTACACGTTCTGCAGCGCGCTCACGTCCCGCGCATCGAGGGCGGGCACGTCGACGAACACGTCGTAGCCCACCTGCACGCTGTTCCGGTCCTGTCCGGTCGCCTGGCTGTAGGCCTCGAGGGTCGCGAACTCGCGCAGCTCGAGCGCCGGCGTGTGACCCGGGGCCCGGAAGTCGACCGCCACGTCGAAAGGCGGGCTCTCCCACCGGAACGGCAGCGGCGTGTCCGGCGCGGGGCCGAAGCCGTTGTAGTCGGACGAGGTGTAGTTGGTGAACGTCGCGATCCCGAACAGGTTCGGTCGCAGCCCGCGAAAGTCGGGCGGCGCGTTCTGCCCCAGGATCAGGTTGTTCCGCCAGTGCGTGTTCGACAGCGTCCCGGTCGTCTCCGACAGGATGGTGTTGTTGTAGAAGACGACCCCGGCGGCGCCGAAGAAGCGGCTCGAGCCGCCCGGCAGGTTGTAGGCGATGTTCCGGATCCAGTAGACGGGCCCGCCGAGCACGGGCTGGCTGCAGAAAGCCGCGGACGGGTGGTTGATGAACAGGTTGCGGAGCACCCGCACGTTGTGCAGGCTCCCGTCGGTCTCGATCGGGTTGTCGTGGGAGTTGGTGATGTAGTTGTTGTAGAAGTCGATCGCCACCGGACGCCGGTCCCGGTACTCGCGGGGCGGGTAGCGGGGACCGTCGGGCGCTCCCGGCGCGGACGCCACGCTGCCGTCGGGGTTGCCGTAGGTCTCGACGTTGATCCCGTCGTGGAAGTCGGCAATGTAGTTGTGGGCCACGACGTGCCCGGGTCCGTAGACCTTCACCGCCACGTAGGAAGCCATGACCGGGGGATGGACCTGACCGTCGACGCCGTCGAAGCGTCCCCACAGGGGCGCGTCGCTCCAGCCGATGAGGCGGTCCGGGTCGTTCCGGCCGTAGAACCGGTTGTCGGCGATGTAGAAGTTGCTCGACCCCGAGTAGCTGGTGAAGACCCCGACCCCGACGTTCTCGAAGCGGCTGTGCTTGACGGTGAGCCCCTTCGAGCCCGCGATGGACTGCTCGCCGGCCCAGATGGCGAACTCCGTGTTGCGGAACGTGATGCCCTCGAAGTAGGTATGGTCGGCCGCCATGACGTTGAAGAGGGCGAAGTTGCCGTTGCCGTCGAAGACGACCTCGCCGTCGCCGGCGGCCTTGATGGCGATCGGCCGCTCGGGCGTGCCGTCGGCCGTCAGGTAGTAGGTGCCCTCGAACGGGAACGCCCGGTTGGCTCCGCCGTACTCCAGGTGGTTGTAGCGGTAGACGCCGGCGTGCACGAGGATGGTGTCGCCCGCCCGCACCCGCGGCCGCCCCGCCGTGGCGAAGTCCCCGCCACCGCACGAGGAGTTGTAGGCGCAGATCAGGCCCTCGAAGGACGGTTCGAGCTTCGTGCCCTCGAAGCCGTGCGGGTAGACGTGAAATACTCTCCCATCCTCGTAGGGAACCGGTTCCGCCCGCGTCCGCACGGTCACGATGCGGGTAGCCTCGCCGGTCACGCCGTCCGGATCGGTCATCACGAACCGCGCCTCGTAGTCGGTGTCCGGCTCGAGGTCGAGGATGCTCCCCGCGAACATGTTCGGAGTGATGACGTCGAACTGCGGCCCTACGTAGACGCGCTCCCGCTGCAGGCGCAGGAGCGGAAGCGCGGGCGACCACGTCGCCTCGCCCGGCCTGCGGTAGGAGACCTGCACCGCGGCGTTCCGGTTGTCGTCTCCCTGGATGAGCCACTCGAAGCCGAGGTTGATCAGGGTCGGCGGCTCGATCACGAGCTCGCCCGTCACGACCCCGTTCCGGCCGTTCGCCGGCTGCGCCAGCGCGATCGCGTCGCGACCATCGAGTGGCGTGGCGACCAGACACACACCCAGCACGCCGATGCGCGCGAGTTGACGGGCTCTCGTTTGCATGTCTACTCCCGGGCACCTTCCGCGATCATCACGAGCGCCGGCAGGATCAGCAGAATGAAGCTGCCCGACAGGATCAGGCCGCCCATCATGCTCACGACGAACGGCACCAGGAAGACCAGGTCGTCGCTGCGTTCGTAGAGCAGGGGAGACAGCCCCAGGATGGTGGTCGCGCTCGTCAGGACCACCGCCCGGAAGCGGTGGCGGGCGGCCGCGGCCGCGGCCGCGATGGCGGGAAGCGCCGCGTTCTCCCGCCGAATCGTGTTGTAGCGGTCGAGCAGCACCAGCACGTCGTTGACGACGACTCCGAAGACCGCGATCAGGCCGAGCATCGACATGGCGCTCAGATCCCACCCGAGCACCCAGTGCGCCAGGACGGCGCCGGCGAACGACATCGGGAACCCGGCGACGGCGACCAGCGGCTTCCAGTAGCTCCGGAGGAGGGCGGCCATCAGCGCATACATCGCGAGCAGCACGACGGGGACCAGCAGTCCCAGCGTCTCCAGCATGGACCGCTCGGCCCGCTCTCCGCCTTCCGGCTCGAAGCTCAGGCCCGGGTACTTCGCCAGCAACTCGGGGAGAACCTCCTGCTCTACCCTGCGACGCGCCTGAATGGGGGTGATTACGGCGGCGTCCGCGCGCCCTTCCACCGTCGCCGCCCGGTTGCCGTCGATGCGCATCAGCGCCGCGAGCTCGCGCTTCTCGGTCAGATTCGCCGCCACGGACAGGGGCATGTCGCCCCCTCCGGCCCGGCGGACGCGTTCGCCGGCCAGCTCCCCAAGGCTGCGCCGCCGCTCGTGCGGATACCGCACTACGACCTGCAGTTCTTCATGCCCGCGCTGAATCCGCTGGACTTCCATACCATGGAAGTTGGCCCGCAACTGCGCGCCGATCGCGGCCGGACTCAATCCCGCCGCCTGGCCGGCCGGGGTGAGCTCGATCTCCAGATGCCGCTTGCCGAGCCGCAGGCTGTCCGCAATCTCGTAGACGCCCGGAATCGTCGCCAGGAAGGACCGCAATTCGGCTGCGGCCCCCTCGAGCGCATCCGCGTCTTCGTGCTTCAGCACATAGGCCACGGTCGGCCTGGGACGAACGCTCGTGGTCTGGAAGACCATCCTCTCCAGGGGCGGGAGCGCACCCAGGTTCCTGCGCCACGACTCTTCGATCTCCGCGGGCGACACCTGTCGGGCCGGCCGTTCGTTGAGACGCACCCGCACGGTCGCAAGGTGGCTGCCGTTGGACTGCTCCGGACGCATTACCGTCGACACACCCGATGACATGACGTTGCCCACGAGAAGGCTGAGCGCATGGAACGACGCTCCCGGAAGCTCCTCGTTCATCGCGTACGCAGCGTCCACGATCTGCTCGGCCGCCGCGAGCGTGGTCTCGAACGGCGTGCCGACCGGCAGACGCAGCTCCACCTGCACGTTGTCGGTGGGATTCGTCTCTGCATCGAAGATGATCACCCGAACCGCCTCGGTGCCGAGCAGCAGCAGGGCGAACAGGACCAGCGCCGCCCCTCCGGCGAGCGTCGGCCAGACGTGGCGCACGGACCACGACACCGCCGGCGCCACGACGCGGTCGCGGACCGCGTCCAACCGGCGGCATACACGTTTCTGCAACGTACGCAGCGGCTCCCGACTCCAGCTTCCGTCATGGGAGAGGTGGGCGGGCAGAATGAAGAACGCCTCGATGAGCGACACGGCGAGCACGAAGAACGCGACGTAGGTGAACACGTACACCAACTGGATTACGGATGCGGTCACGAAGAGGAACGGCACGAACGCGAGCAGCGTGGTGCATGCGCCGATGGTGATCGGAGCGACCACCGCCCTGGCTCCCGCGGTAGCCGCCTGCACGCCTCTCTTGCCGTTGTCCCGTTCCGCGGCGATGCTCTCGCCGACCACCAGGGCGTCGTCCACGACGAGGCCGACCATCAGGAAGAACCCGAACAACGTTCCCAGGTTGAGGGTCAGGTTCGCGGGACTGAAGAAGATCAGGGCGCCGATGAAGGAGAACGGAATGCCGGCCGTAATCCACGTCGCGGCGCGCAGGTCGAACACGAACAGGAGCAGCACGAAGACCAGGATCACGCCGGCGAGCCCGTTTCTCGCCACCGCCGACAAGCGGTCGAGGGCCGGCCGCGCCGGGTCGTTCCAGATGCTGACCGCGATGTCCCGCGGAGGCTCGTAGCCCGCGAGCCAGCTCCGGATGTCGTCGGTCAGGTCGACGATCGACTGCTCATCGGCGGCGTCGATTCGAACGAACACGGCGGGAGCGCCGTTCACCTCCGAGACGAGCTCGTCGTCGACGAACCCGTCCCGGACCTCGGCGACGTCGCCCAGCATCACGATGGCCCCGTTCAGCCGCGTGATCAGCGGAATGTCCTCGAACTCCTCGCCGATGCTGCGCTTGGCGACGGTGTGCAGCACCACGCCGCCGGACTGTGTGCGCAACTCCCCGAACGTGAGGTTGAGGGAGGCGCGTTGCACGGCGGCGGACACCTGGGCGACGGTCAGGTCATTGCGGCGAAGCTCCTCCTCGCTGATCTCGATCGCTATCTCCCGGTCGCGCGTGCCCTGGAGCTCCACCAGCGAGACGGACGGCAGCCCCAGCAGCGCGCTGCGCACGTCCTCGGCCGCCAGCCGCAACTCGTTTTCACTCGCGACCGACGAGGAGACGGCCAGGGTCATCGCCTCGACGGACACCCGCGCCAGCTCTATTTCCGGCCGCTCCGCATCCGGCGGCGGGAAGTTCTCGATGGCGTCCACGGCATTCCGGACGGCGTTCAGCACGCTGTCAGAATCGGCGAAGGTCGCCATCTCGATGCTGACGAAGCCCACGCCCTCCGTGGCGGTGGCCACGACCCGCTCCACGCCCTCGAGACCGATCACGCTCTCTTCCACGCGGCGATTGATGTCCTGCTCCACCTCCTGCGGCGACGAGCCCGGCGAGGGTACGGTCACGGTGACGGTCCGCAGGTCTATCGTGGGGAAGTTCTGAACCGGGAGCAGAATGGCGGACCCGATCCCGCCGGCGACGAAGACCGCCATGAGCAGATTGGCGGCAACGGGATTGGCGGCGAAGTAGTCGATCAGACCGGTGTTCGCGGCAGCCGGCGGGGTCGATTCGGGGCCGGGGGCGCTCATGGTTCCTGCTCCCCTCGGTTCGACGAGGGCGGAGCGTCCGCTGCCGTGACCTCCAGCCCTTCACGGGCTCCCCGCAGCGGACCGACGACGATGCCGTCGCCCGCATCGAAGGCCTGCACCACCAGCCCGGCCGCGGTTCGTCCGAGTGTCATCGGGGCGAACGCGCTCAGCCGCCCGTCCTTCACCACCCAGACGCGGTCGCGCTCCTGGAGGACGGACTCCGGCAGCACGTACACGTCCTGGTAGGCCGGTCCTTCGATGTCGACCTCCACGAAGGAGCCCGGCGCCGGCAACGAGTCCGGATCCGCGTCTTCATCGAACTTCAGGAACACCGACGCCAGGCGGGTCGTGGGAGAGACGACGGAAGAGACACGCACCGCTTCCGCTTCCCACGTTCCCGTCTGTCCGACGACTCGGGCCGCGCGTCCGATCACGGGATGCAGGTACCCCAGGTCGCGTGGTTCTATCGGTGCGTCCACCTGCAGGGCGGGGGTCCTATACACGATGCCCAGGCGGGACGCCGGCCCTCCGACAAGGTCCGCCGGACCCACCAGCTCCCCCACGTCGACGTCCGAGATCAACACCCGCCCGTCGTAGGGCAGGGCTATTGCCGTGCGCTCCAGGCGCAACTCGGCCAGCTTCAACTCGGCCTGCGCCTTCCTGAGCCCCGCTTCCGCCTCCGCTATCGATGGCAGGCGGCGGACCCCCTCGGACGCCTCGACGCCCGGGTTCGCGCGCTCGAATGCCCGGACGTCCTCGTCCGCCCTGACCTTCTCCACCCATACGCGGGCGTCGGCCTGCCGGACGGCCATCGCCGCCGCCTCCACCTGCAACTCGAACTCGGCCGGGTCTATCCTGACGAACGTCTCGTTGGCCCTGACCGATCCGCCGTTGCTGAAGTCGGGCGATACCCAGGCGACGCGACCCACGACCTCGGACGCCACCCGCACTCTCTCTTCCAGGTTCACCGTGCCGGTCAATTCGACGGTCAACGTCTGCTCGGTCGGAGACGGGTGAATCACCCGTGCGGTGGGAGGGGCACCCTCCCGCGCCGGGCCGGAAGCGGAGCCGCGCTCCACGCGACCCGGTGCCCGCGCGAAGTACACGGCGATTGCCACGGCAAGGAGGATCAGCAGCAACTGCGCGTAGCCGCGCCACTCGAACAACGCGGTCCGGCTTCCGGAGTCGCCGGATAGTCCTGGCATCTCAACCCTCCGCGAGTAGGAATGGCGCCGCCCCCGTAGCGAGTTCCGGCGACTATGAACGAGGTGCCCGACAGACGCGTAAGATCACCGCCCCTGACGCCGGTCAGGCCCGCGATTCGGGGGTGCCGCACCCGTCGGCTTCATTGGTCCTTCGTCGGATCCAAGCAAGTATCATGGCATGCGCGAGAGCGTCAACCGAGCGGGCTCCCTCCCATACCGGCCGAGTATCGACTCCGGAGCGCGCCGGGACGTGATCGGAATGGCCGGCAAGGGCGGCAGAGCAGCCGCGGTCGACGAGGGAGGTTGCCGTGAATCGCGCGATCGACTGGCTGGCCCGCAATCCCGTCGCGGCGAACCTGCTGATGATCGCGATCGTCGTGAGCGGCCTCACGGGTGCAGCGGCCGTCCCCGAGATGGTGTTCCCGGAACTCGATCTCCACCGCATCGGAATCGAGATGCCCTATCTCGGAGCGGCGCCGGAGGAAGTCGAATCCGGGGTCGTCGTCCGCATCGAGGAGGCCATCCACAACATCGACGGCGTCCGGCAAATCGTGTCGCGGGCAACCGAGGGCAGTGCCTCGGTAATCGTGGAGCTCGAGACCGGCGCCGACGCCCAGCGCGTGCTCGACGAGGTGACGAGCAACGTCAAGGCAATCACGACGTTTCCTCTCGAAACGGAGGAGCCGATCATCCGCGAGCTGATCTCCCGCAACCAGGTGACGGACGTCGCCATCTCCGGCACCACCGACGTCGCGACGCTCAAGCGGGTCGCCGAGCGCGTGCGCGACGGGTTGTTCGCCCTGCCCGACGTCGGTCAGGTCGAGTTCGTGGGCGTTCCGCCGTACGAGATTGCCGTCGAGGTGTCGGAGGTGGCGCTGCGCCGCCACGGGCTCACGTTCGACCAGGTGGCGAACGTCATTCGCCGGTCCTCGCTCGATCTTCCCGGCGGTTCGGTGCGCACCGGCCGCGGCGAGATCCTGCTGCGCACGGTCGGGCAGGCCTACCGCGGCGACGACTACGAGAAGCTGCCGCTCTGGACCCGCTCCGACGGCAGCCGCCTGCTGCTCGGCGACGTGGCCACGGTCGTCGACGGCTTCGCGGAGACCGATCAGCGTGCCCGCTTCGACGACCTTCCGGCGGTGACGGTATCCGTCTACCGCTCGGGAGAGCAGAGCGCGCTCGATGTCGCGGCCGCCGTGCGCGATTACGTCCACCGCGCCGAAGCCTGGCTGCCCGAGGGGATCACGCTGACGCTCTGGCAGGACCAGTCGGAGATCCTGAACGGCCGGCTGGCGCTCCTGCTGAACAGCGGCGCCGCCGGGTTCGTGCTCGTCTTCGGCGTGCTGGCGCTGTTTCTCGAGATGCGCCTCGCCGTCTGGGTCAGCCTCGGGATCCCGATCGCGTTCCTGGGCGCGTTCGCGGTGATGCCGAGCCTGGACCTGAGCATCAACATGCTCTCCTGCTTCGCCTTCGTCCTGGTGCTCGGGATCGTCGTCGACGACGCCATCATCGTGGGCGAGAACATCTACCGCCACCAGGAGCGGCATGCGGACGGTCTGCGCGGCGCGATCGAGGGGGCACGGGAGATCGCCAGGCCGGTGGTCTACGCCGTCCTGACGACGGCGGCGGCGTTCCTGCCGCTGCTGTTCGTATCGGGCGTCTACGGGCAGGTATTCCGGGTCGTTCCGCTCGTCGTCCTTCCCTGCCTGGTCTTCTCCTTGCTGGAATCGCTCGGCATTCTGCCGGCGCACCTGGCTCATGCCCGGCGGCGGGACCGGGCGGGCCGATGGCGCCGGCTCCAGCAGGGCATGGCGGGCGGACTCAAGTGGGTGGTCCGCAAGGGTTACGAACCGGCCCTCGAGGCCTCTCTCCGCTGGCGTTACGTCGCGGCGGCAATCGGCGTGTCCACCCTGGTGCTTGCGGGCGGCTTCGTGCTCGGCGGCCGGACCAACTTCCAGTTCGCGCCGTCGATCGAGGACCCGTTCATCACCGCCTCGATCACGATGCCGCTGGGCACGCCGGCCGAGGCCACCTCGGCCGCGGTCGCCGGATTCGAGGCGGGAGCCGCGCGGTTGCGCGCGAGGCTGCGGGAGGAAACCGGCGTCGACCACTTCCGGCACGTGGCGACCACCATCGGCAACCAGCCGATACTGGCGCGCGGCGGCGGTGGCCTCGGACGGGTAACCTCCGGCGTCGTGGCCGCCTCCCACATCGGGGAGATCACCATCGAGCTCGCGTCCCCGGAATCCCGCTCGCATACCAGCGAGCAGCTCGGCATCCTGTGGAGCGAGGAGACCGGACCGATCCCGGAGGCGGTCGCGATCGATCTCCACACGTCGCTGCTGAGTACCGGGGAAGACGTGGACGTCGAGCTCTCCGGGGGGGACCTCGACCGCCTGCGGGCCGCCGCCGACGTGCTCAAGGGTCGCCTGGCCGAGTACGCGGGCGTCCATGGCGTCGCCGATTCCCTTCGTGCGGGCAAGGCGGAGATGCGGCTGCACATCCGCCCCGAGGCCGAGACGCTCGGGCTGCGGCTGCGGGATCTCGCGCGCCAGGTACGGCAGGCGTTCTACGGCGAGGAAGCCCAACGCATTCAGCGCGGACGGGACGACGTCCGGGTCATGGTGCGCTACCCCCGCGACCAGCGGCGCTCACTCGCCGACCTGGAGAACATGCGCGTTCGCACCCCGGACGGGGACGAGGTTCCCTTCCGCTACGTGGCGCTCGCGGAACCGGGGCGTGGCTTCTCCTCCATCCGGCGCATCGACGGGCGCCGCGCCGTGAACGTCACCGCGTCGGTCGACCCGCAGGTCGCGTCGGCGTCGGACCTCATTGCCGATCTTCGCGCGCGTGTCCTCCCTGACGTCCTCGCCGAGTTCCCCGACGTGTCCTACACGTTCCGGGGCACGCAGGAAGCACAGGAGGAGGCGGTGAGCGGCCTGCTGTCGGGGTTCGTCCTGGCCCTGATCCTGATCTTCGCGCTGCTCGCGATTCCATTGCGCTCGTATGCGCAGCCGCTGATCATCATGGGCGCCATCCCGTTCGGGTTCGTCGGCGCGCTCTGGGGCCACCTGGTGATGGGGCTCGACGTCTCGTTCACGTCGCTGCTCGGATTCGTCGCCCTGACCGGCGTCGTGGTCAACGACAGTCTGATCATGGTCGACTTCATCAACCGGGAGCGGAGGGTCCGCGCAGGAACCGGCGGCCCGGAGAGCCGCTCGGCGGCCGCTCCGCCGCGCGCCGCCGCCGGGCTCGAGCTCGCGATCCGTCGAGCCGGCGGCCAGCGGTTCCGACCCATCGTCGTCACCTCCCTGACCACCTTCGCCGGATTGGTGCCGATGATGGCCGACCGCAGCATGGAGGCGGCGTTCCTGATCCCGATGGCGGTCTCGCTCGCCTTCGGCGTGCTGTTCGCCACCGTCATCACCCTGTTTCTGGTGCCGGTCGCCTATGCCGTCCTCGACGACCTGCAGCGGTTGCCGCGGCGGGCGGCGGCGTTCTGAGCCGCGCCGCGCCGGGCGCACTCCGGCTACGCTGGACAATGATCGGTATCGTGTGACGCTTCGGTGGGAGTGACGATCCGCGAGGGACGCGCGCCTCGGCGCCTACCGACAGCCTCCATCCTGACTCAGGAGGATTCGCATGACGACACCGCACACGCCGCTTCCGAGGCCGACCCACGTCAAGCCCGGCGCCGCGGCGCTGGCGCTCTCCCTGCTGCTCGCGCTCACCGCGCCTCCGCTGCGCGCGCAGCAGCCGCTCGCGGACGACCCCGGCGTCGCCGAGGCCCTGCATCTGCTCGACATCTGGATGGACGCGGCGCAGGCCTACGGGGGAATCCCCGGTGCCTCGCTGGCCGTGGTGCACGACCAGGAGCTCGTCTGGGCGAAGGGATTCGGGTTCGCGCACGTGGAGCGGGAGGAACCCGCGACGCCGTCGACGATGTACTCCGTCTGCTCCATCTCGAAGCTGTTCACCGCGGTCGGCGTGCTGCAGCTTCGCGACCAGGGGCAGGTCGACCTCGACGACCCGGTGGCGAAGTACCTGGAGTGGTTCCGGATCCAGGACGAGTTCGCGGAGGCGGGGCCGGTGACCGTCGAGGGGCTGCTCACCCATACCTCGGGCCTTCCGCGCGAAGCGAAGGCGCCGTACTGGACCGGTCCCGACTATCCGTTCCCGACCCACGACGAGATCGTCGCCAGGCTCCCCACGCAGTCGATGCTGTATCCGCCGCGCACCTACTACCAGTACTCCAACCTGGGCCTCACGCTGGCCGGCGAGATCGTGGCCGCGGCGTCCAGGCAGACCTACGACGACTACATCCGCGCGAACATCCTGGACCCCCTGGAGATGACGAGCACGTTCACCGACCACCAGGACCGCTTCCGGGGCGGTCGGCTGGCCAGCGCCTACACGGCGCGCGGACGGGACGGCCGGCGCCACCTGGTACCGGACTACCAGGTGCGCGGCGTCAGCCCCGCGGCGGGCTTCATCTCGACGGTGGAGGATCTGGCGCGCTTCGCCTCGTGGCAGTTCCGCGTGCTCGACGGCGACGATGCGCTGCTCGATCGCAACACGCTGCGCGAAATGCACCGGGTGCACTGGCTGGAGCCCGACGGCGAGACCACCTACGGGCTGGGGTTCTCCGTGTGGAAGTCGGACGGCGACACCTTCGTCGGCCACGGCGGCTCCTGCCCCGGCTACCGCAGCCATCTCCTGCTTCGCCCGCAGGATCGCGTGGCGACGGCGTTCGCGGCCAACGGCCAGGGCGTCGACGCCCGCCGCTTCGCCCAGACCGCCTACGACATCGTCGCCCCCGCCCTGCGCCAGGCCGCCCGGCAGCGGGACGGCGAGGCTCCCGCGGGCGGCACCCCGGCGGGCGCCGGGAGCGGCGCCGCCGCCGAGCAGGAGGCGCTGCGCCGCTTCACCGGCACCTACGAGCGGTCCTTCGGGGGCGAGTTCGCCGTGCTGCTCCGCGGCGGCGAGCTGCACGTGCTGTCGCTCCCCACCAACGACCCACTGGAGGCCCTCACCCGGCTCCGCCACATCGAGGAAGCCACCTTCCGGCGAGTCCGCGACAACGGCGCCCTGGGCGAGGAGTTCGTCTTCGAGGCGCGGCCCGACGGGAGCATGCGGATGTGGCGCAACGAGAACTACAGCGTGCGCCCGGCGGGCCGGTAGAAACGTCGCCGGGCCGCGGAAGAGCAGCAGCGCACCTCCCGGCACGAACGCTGCCGGATGCTCGCCGCGACTCGGCGCAAGGCGCCGGGCCGGGCCGGGGCGGGGCGGGGCGGGGCGGGCGGGGCGATGCTGCGTCGGGGACCCGCCGCGAGGGAGGCCGGATGTGGTCAGGATCGTCTGCTGGAACATCAACCGCAGCCGCGATGCGTTCCTGGAGCTCGCCGAGATGCCCGACGTGGATGTCGCCCTGCTGCAGGAAGTGGGAAAGGGGGCGGCCGCGTGCATGGCGAGCACTCTCGGTGAACAAACGGCGTGGAACTGGAATCGGTCGCGCATGTGGCCCGCGATCGTCCGGCTGTCGGACCGGGTACGGGTCGACGTGTTCCACCCCGTTGCTCCCGAGCGTGACGTCCTGCCCCTGGACACGATCGCGGTCAGCGATTCGCGCACGCTCGCCGCCGCGCGCGTCACGCCGCTCGGGGGCGGGAAGCAGGCCCTCGAGCCGTTCTTCGTGTTCTCGATGTACGCGCGCTGGCTGTACCCGCATCCGCAGGCCGACCGCTCCCCGACCCGGCCGGAAGGCCACAACCTCTACGCCTACACGGATGGCTCCGCCCACCGAATCATCTCCGACATCTCGGCGTTCATCTCCCACTCGGCTCCATCGTCGCACCGCCTGCTCGCCGCGGGCGATCTCAACACGATCTATCGGGCGGCTGACGACAGCCGATGGGAGCATCCCGTACGCGCTCGGACCGTCTTCGACCGGATGCAGGTCTTGGGCCTCGAGTTCCTGGGGCCGCAATGGCCGGACGCCGAGAGACGGACGGAGTCGCCTCTGCCGGGCACGCCGAAGGACACCAGGAACGTGCCGACGCACGTCGTCCAGGGGCAGTTGCGCCGGATGCGCGAACACGACGTCGTCACCGGCTACCAGCTCGACTACGTATTCGCCTCCCGGGGGTTCCACGACCGGGTGCGCGTGCACGCCATGAACGATGCCCTGGGATTCGGAACCAGCGACCACTGCCGGATACGGATCGACGTGCAGTAGCGGGGAGCGTCGCGTATGCTGGATGCGGCTTCAGGCCGCCTCGGGGGAGCCGGGGCCGGAACGAGGGCTGGAGCGCGCGAAGGGAGTTTGCGGTGAGAGCCATCCGGATCGCCGGCATCGTGCTCGTCAGCTACGTGCTGATCGTCGTGGCCTTCGAGTCGCTGATCGGCATCTTCCAGCCCGAGACGCCCGACACGCTGGTGCTGACCACGGTGGGCGAGGACGGCGGCGCCGTCGACCGCGTGCTGCAGGGGCTCAACAGCGGCGGGGAGCTCTACGTGGCGGTCAATCACTGGCCTCGCGCCTGGCACCGTCGCCTCCTGGCGAATCCCCGCGTGCGGGTGACGCGCGACGGAGAGACGCGGAACTACATGGCCGTTCCCGTGGCCGGCGACGAGTACGCGCGGGTCGACGGCGAACATTCGCGCCCCCTCGCGTTCCTCCTCGTGACCGGCTTTCCGCCCCGCCACATCGTGCGGTTGGACCAAACGGACGCCGGCTGACGGGCCGGTCGTCCGGACCTCGATCCGGCTGCACCGGGACGATGACGATCAGGCCCGCGCGCGCCGGCGACCGCGGGGCGCTCGCGGCGGTCGTGGTCGCGGCGATCCGCGCGAGCTTCGCGGCGTTCCTCCCCGCCGACACCCTCGAACGTTGGCTTGCGGACGATGCCGTCGGGAAGTACGTCGCATCGCGCTGGGAGTCGTGTCGCGTGGCCGAGGAGGCCGGCGAGGTGGTTGCCTGCTGCTTCACCGACGGCGACCTGCTCGACCTGCTGATGGTACATCCCGCCCGGCAGGGTCGCGGCATCGGGGGCGCGCTGCTGGCGGACGCCGAGGACCGCCTCTTCGGGGCGCACACGGTCATCCGGCTGGAGAGCTTCGCCGCGAACACCGCTGCCAACCGGTTCTACGAGGCGCGCGGTTGGCGGGCCGCGGGTCGGACAACGGACGCTGACACGGGCGCCGAGACGGCCCTGTTCACGAAGGCCGCCCCTGCCACGGCGCCGCGGGCCGCGACCCGGAGGTCAAGCTGAGCTCATCTCGGATTCGCCGTTGCCACGTTCATCGACGCCTTCGCGGTCTGCCACGCCTTCACTCCGCCCGCATCCGCCTCGAACACGAGCCTGTCCTGGTACCGCGCGCACGTTTCGCGGGCGTAATCGAGCAACGCCTCGGCCCCCGGTCCCTTCGCGCGCAGGTAGGCGTTCAGCCCTGCCGCTTCGAAGTCGTGCTCTGCATTCGCGGTCTCGATGCGCCTCGTCTTCTCGCTTTGCGCTCTGGTGGCCGTCGTCACCTCAATAGCGCCATCGCGCGTCCGGATGCAGCACGCCGTATACAGCGCGTTGTCGAGCTTCCCTTCCCCGTCGTCGAACGACCCGGTGATGCTCCTGACTTCCTCGCGCACCGTTGCCCCGATTCTTCGCCATAGCTCCCCAGCCGGCCGCGGCAGTGACAGTGTCGGCGTGTTCATTCGTCCTCTTCCGCCGGCACCATCGCCCATCCGTTCAGCCGGCGCGCCGCCCGGCAATGCGAGTGCCCCGCCCGGTGAAGCGCCGCCACCAACTGGCGCAGCGTGTAGGCGCCCTCGGCCCAAGCGCCGATCAGCTCGTACCACTCGGCTTCCTGGGCGAAGACGTACAGGATGGCCCGCTGTCGGCTGTTGAGCGCCTCGGCGCGGACCGCGTCGTAGAACTCGCTGCTCTTCGGGCGTCTCGGCCAGCCTGCGCAACTACCCGCGAGCCGCATCTTCACCGTGATGCTGTTGCGGCCCGTTTCCTCGGCGCCTCTCCCGCGGCTCAACCGTCGCGTTTCGTCCGGGGACGCTTCCGTATCCGGAAACGCTTCGGGTTGTCGCAGTGTCTCCCGGTGCTGCGGCTCAGCCATAGGGGGCCGCGTCTCAGCCGTCATCGCCCTGGCCTTCCGGCGGCCCTGGTGCCGGGCGATGATGCCGGGTGCTCCCGCCCACGCCGCCGGCCGACCACGCTGAAGCGCAACAGGGTGAACACACCCGCGGCCACGCCGGTGGGAACCGCGAGTCTCGACACGGGCCCGGGAACGAGATCGCGGGTCGAGCCGAAGAACGCCAGGAGGGAGATGGCGAAGAGGATGAATCCCAAGCGCTCCCATCTGTCGAGCGTCTGGGTCGGGATTCTGTGGCGCGGCTCGAACGGCCCGGTCGTGAAGAGGCTCCGGAAGCGGTCGTAGTCCCAGCAGCACAGGTACGACGCCGCCAGCAGCATGAGGCTAGTGATGATGGTACTCAGGCCGAAGCCCAGCGCGAGGTTGATGGCGTTGATGGACGCAATGACGGGAAGGAACAGCAGGGCCCCCAGGTGCGCGTGGCGCCGCGTGAGCAGGAGCACGCCGGCGACCACCTGCACCGCTCCGATGAAGTTCCAGAACAGTCCGGTCTGGTACATCGACTCGAAGAACGCCCCGATCGGAGTCGTATCCGGCAGGGTCGTGAACCGTTGCCCGAGCAGCTTGACCAAACCCGTAGGGATGAATCCGGCGGCCAGCAGGATCCTCGTGAACAGGGTGAAGCGCAGGAAGAAGGCAGTGGACCGGACCCGAACGAAGAGCTCGTCGATGACCGCGACTGTCATGGCGACTAGTGAGGCACTCGCGTGGCGAGGGCGACGGCCGCGACCCGGCGCTCGGGCTGAGCTCCGGGCCGCGGCCCTCAAGAGACACTCCTCTCGCGCCCGCTCCCGCTACTCCAGATCGAAGCGGTCCAGGGTCATCACCTTCGTCCAGGCGGCGACGAAGTCGTGCACGAAGTCGTCCTGGATACCGGCCAGGGTCTCCAGCACGCCGGCCAGCTCCCCGGGGTCGTTGGCGAGCCATTCCCGCTGCGGCGCGAGGCGAATGCGCGCGCCGTTGGCGCCGCCGCCTTCGGGCTCGACACCGACGTACTGCGACGAGGCCGCTACGCCGTGCGCCTTGCCAAAGGTATGGCCACCGGCGATGAGCGCCGCCGTCTCCTCGTCGTTCATCGCCATGCGGCCGAAGGCCTCGCGGATGGCGTGCGCGGCGGCCTGCGGATCGGAGTTGCCGCCGGGGCCCTGCGGGTTCACGTAGATGAGGCCCATCTGCGTGGCGCCGAACGGCTTCCTGAGCGCTCCGTCCTTGTCGCGTCGATCCGCGCCGAGCCACCAGTCCTGCGAATCCGTTATCAGCTCGGTGAGCTCGGCCTTCCGCGCCTCGAGGTCCAGGCTCTCGAATGCCTCCCGGTAGTCGAAGTCGTCACCGAGGGGATTCGATTCCGCGGACGTCTGGCGCAGCGGATCGAGGTTCAGCCGGTCGGGCCACCAGTAGTCGTTGTCGGGCGCGCGGTCCTGGGCAACGGCCTCGCCGGCGGGCACGGCGAGAGCGGTCCCCATCGCCAGCGCGGCAACTCCGCATATCGTTCTTCCAAGCATCCAGGTCTTCTCCTCTTTCTCTGTCTTTGTCGTTTCTCTCCCGCCTCCTGCCGATTGTACCGCGCCCCCATCGACGACCCGGTTTCGACCGTTGGAGGCGCTGGCGCGTGCGTCGGGAGCCGGCCGCCACTCCGGCCGTCGACCCTGCCATGGCCGCGGCCCGCACTCGCACGTCGACCCGGCGCGGGCAACGCGGACTACAATGCGCCTCCTCTCGGGGGGGCGCCCATGAGATGCAGCACGGCGCGACTGGACCTGGCCCCGATCGGCTTGTCCGATCGCGCCGCCCTGCTGCACGTCTTCCGCGATGCCGACGTCCGCCGCTACCTGCTCGACGGCCAGTCGGTGTCCGCCGACTGGGTGACGGCCGAGATCCGGGCGAGCGAGCAGCGCTTCGGGAGCGGCGGCGCCGGACTCTGGGCCGTCCGGCGACTCGGCGACCCGCCGGTCGTCGGCTTCGTCGGCTTCCGCGAGTTCTTCGAGCCGCCCGAGCTGCAACTGCTGTACGGGCTGCTGCCCGACCACTGGGGCCGGGGCCTGGCCACCGAGGCCGCGGCTGCCGCCTGCCGGTTCGCCTTCGAGACCCTGGGCTGGACGGAGATCCGGGCCGCCATCGACGTTCCGAACACGGCGTCCGGCGCGGTGCTCGAACGACTCGGCTTCCGGCTCGAGCGGACGACGGACGACGGCACCGCGTTCTACCTTCTCACGCGCCGCCGTCACGACGACGAGCGGGAGCCGCGGACGCCGGCGGCGTGACGGATGCGCACGGGGAGCTCGGGCACCGGCCGGTGCTCCTCCCCGTAGCGGTCGCGCGCCACCGCGAGCAGCTCCCAGTAGCGGCGCGACAGCGGGTAGGCGGTGACGCCGTGCAGGAAGACGCTGAGCAGCACGGTGAGGGTCACGGTCGATTCCACGAGATCGGAGGCGGCCAGGCCGCCGCCGGCGACGATCCGCACGTACAGAATCGAGGCGAGGCCGCGCGGGCCGAACCAGCCGACGAACGCCAGCGTCGCGGGCCTGAGTCCCATGCCGGCCAGACTGAACGCGACCGGCGCCATGCGCACCAGGGTGAGGCTCAGGCCGGCGTACAACCACGTGCGGTAGTCCCAGTGGGCGACCGCCCCCGGCACCATGATCCCCCCGACGATGACGAATACGACCAGGGTGAGGAGTTGCCCCTCCGCCTCGCCGAACTCGCATGCACGCGCGCATACCGGACGCGCCGTGCGCCCGACGGTGAGACCCGCGACGAACGCACCGAGGAAGCCATTGCCCCCCAGGAGTTCGGCGAAGGCGAACGCCAGGCCCGCGAGACCGAGCACGGACAGGCGCTGGAACGGCTCGCTCATCCAGTCCGCGCGCACCGCCCTCGTGACGGCGCGTCCTCCCAGGTAGCCCACCGCCACACCCGCCAGGGGGCCCAGCGTCAGTTGCGCGGCGGCGAAGGGCAGCCAACCGAACGCCCCGCCGCCCTCCACCGCGGCGCCCGCGAAGGAGGCCGCCACGAGCACGATGGGCAGCACGATCCCGTCGTTCAGTCCGCTCTCGACGTTCAGGCTCTGCCGGACCCGGACCGGGACGCGCGTCTCGCTGACCACCGCCTGTCCCAGCGCCGCATCCGTGGGAGCCAGGATCGCTCCCAGCAGGACGGCGCCCCAGAGCCCCAGCTCCGGCGCGGTGACCCACGCCGCGACCGCGCCCGCCGCGACCGTCAGCGGGAGGCCGATGCCCAGCAACCGGGCCGGCAGACTCGCCTCGTGACGCAGGTGCGCGAAGTCGATGCGCGCCGCGTCCGTGAAGAGGACCAGCGCCAGCGTCAGCTCCGCCAGAGCGTGCAGCAGGCCGCTTGCAGAGCCGAGCCACCCGAGCTGCCCCATCGCGATTCCGAGCGACACGAAGACCATCGGGGGCGTGAGGAAGCCGCGCTCCAGTCTCCGCGACACGACTCCGAACGCGAGGAGCGCGACTGCGAACGATGCAAGGAGTTCAGGCTCCATCGGGCTCCATCGACCACTCCGCGGCCTATCCTACTTGCGGCGCGCCCTGTCGCTCGTCCATGGGAGGGAGCAACCGGGGTCGCCGCGGCGGTCGGGGCCGGCGTCCCGCGGGCGGCGGTGGTACGCTCTCGGGAGCGCCGTACGATCCGGAGGAGGAAGGGACCCGATGAGAGCACTCGAGAGGCGCGCGACCACTTCGTCTGCGAGCACCGACCGCCCCACGCGGACGCACACCGGTGTTGGCCCGCCGTTCGTTCGACTCGTGTCGGCGCTCCTTCCCGGTGCCGGCGGAACCCGCGTTCCATCCCGGCGGGCAGGTTCGTCAGGACCCTTCGTTCCCGCCGCGGGCTGCATCCTGCTGATGCTGGCGCTCGCACTCTTCCCGGCCGGCGCGGCGGCGCAGGGTGAGCGCGACGACTTCGACCGGCTGGGACAGATTAACAAGGCGTCGATCGTCATGCTCGCGGAGGCCGGCCTCGTGCCGGCGCCGCTCGCGGCGACGATCGCAGCGGGCATCGCGCAGGTCCTCGGGGAGCAGACCGAGCCGGGCTCCCGGCGCTCGTCCGACTACCTCGTCTTCGAGGAGCGCCTGGTGGAGGTGGTCGGCCGCGGGGCGTCGCGGCTGCACACCGGCCGCAGCCGGCAGGACATCGGCTCGACGTCGCGGCGGCTGGTGCTGCGGGCGGCCCTGCTCGACACGTACGAATCGCTTCTCGCGCCGCGCGGCGCGCTCCTGGCGCTTGCGGAACGGCACACGGGGACGATCATCCCGGGCTACACGCACGGCGTGCAGGCGCAGCCGACCTCGCTGGCTCACTACCTGCTGGCGTTCGCGGCGGCCCTCGAGCGCGACGCGCAGCGGCTCGAGCAGGCCTACGCCCGGGTGAACCGGAGCCCGCTCGGAGCGGCGGCGCTCGGCACGTCGGGCTTTCCCATCGACCGGGAGCGGTTGGCCGCGCTGCTCGGCTTCGGCGGCGTCCTCGAGAACTCCTACGACGCCAACCACGTGTCGTCGGTCGATTCCAAGACGGAACTCGCCTCGGCCCTCGCCATCTCCGCCATCGGCGTCGGGCAGTTCAGCGAGGACGTGCAGGTGCAGTACCACGACCCCGCGCCGTGGCTGCTGCTCGACCGCTCGCTGACCGGCATCAGCAGCATCATGCCGCAGAAGCGGAACCCGATCGCCCTCGAGCGGCTGCGCCAGGTGGCGAGCACGGTGCTCGGCGACGCGCAGACGGTCTTCCTCACCGCGCACAACACGTCGACCGGGATGATCGACTACCGCGGCGCGGACCAGGTGCTGGAGACCGCGGAGAAGGCGCGGCGCATGTATGCCCTCTACGCGGACGTCGTGGCCGGCCTCGTCGTCGATCCCGCGCGGTCCCTGGCCGAGGTGGACGCGGACTACGCCACCATGACGGAGGTGGCCGACACCCTGCTCCGGCACGCCGAGGTGCCGTTCCGCGAAGGCCACCACTATGCGTCGGAGCTGACCGAGTACGGCCGAGCGCACGGCAAACGCCCCAAGGAGCTCACCGGCGAGGAGCTGCTGCACGTCTACGAGGAGACCTACGGCGAGCCGCTGCCCGTGAGCGTCGACCGGATCCGCGAGGCCCTCGATCCCGAGCGGATGGTGGCGGCGCGACGGGGCCTCGGCGGGCCGCAGCCGGCGGAGACGCGCAGGATGCTGCGGGAAGGGCGGCAGCGGCTGGACTCCGGCCGACGCTGGCTGGACGGGGCGCGCGGCGCGCTGCAGGAGGCCGAGTCGGCGTTGGAGGCGGCGTTCACCGCGCTCGCGGCACCCTGACGGGCACTGCAGGCTGCCTGCACGCGGGCTCCCGCACGGCACGCTCCTGCCTCGCGGACGGTCGGCGGCGGACGCCGCGGAGCGGGCGACTCCGGCGGCCGCCGGCGCCTCAGCGCCGCGCGGATCGGATGCGGTAGCCGGTCTGCGCGTCACCCTCGCGGTGGACGGCGTGGCACGCGTCGCAGGCGCGGTTGACGTCCTCGAAGGCCGCGGTCACGACCGCGGCATCGACCGCCGCCGCCGACAGGGCCTTGTCGAGCGCGTCCAGCGCAGCGACCGCCTCGCGGTTCATCCGCACGGCGTCGGGTTGCCCGAGGACCTCCCATTCCGGCCGGGTGGAGGCCAGCACCTGCCGGGAGAGGGCCAGGGGCGTCTTGGCGTCCACGTAGGCGGCGGAGCCCAGCGCCTCCTCCGCGGCCTCGAGCGCGGCGCCGACGGTCTTCATCGCGCGATCGAACTCCTCGGGGCCGATCACCTTCTGCGCGGACCCCAAGGTCCCCGCCCCGACCACGAACGCGGCCACCCACGCCGCCGGACGACCTGTCATTCGACCTCCATGCGCAGTCGCGTCGGGAATCGAGCCCGCCCGGACACCCGCCGCCCGGGCACCCTCGCCTGCGGCTACCCTACCCCCTAGCGGGCCGCCAGGAGTCCGCGCAGGCGCTCGTGGATGGTGCCCGGGATGCCGAGGCTGGTGTCGGCGCCCAGCTCCGCGAGCAGCGCCGCCACTCCCGGCCACTCCTGGTAGTGGAACGACTGCTTGGCGCCCTCGGCGAGACGGAACGCCGTGCGCCCCCGCCAGTCGCGCGCGTCGATGTCGGCTCCGTGCTCCACGAGCTGCCGCACCACCTCGTTCAGGCCGCTGAAGGCCGCGCAGTGCAGGGCCGTGAAGTCGCCCTCGTTGATGGCGTTCACGTCCACCCCGGCCGCGATGAGGATCTCGACGGCTTCTTCCGCGGTCGGCACGCGGGGTGCCCGCGGCACGTTCGTGAGGTGCGCCGCGCGCCCGCAGCCGGCCGCGGCCATGAGCGCCGTCGTGCCGTCGATCGGCGTGCTGTCGGGCCGCGCGCCCCCCGCGAGCAGGCGGCGCAGGATGGCGCCGTTCGAGCTCGGCGTGGGCCGGCGTCCCCGGAACGACGAGCTGCCCGGGCCGGGGTTCGCGGCGTACGCCGCCACCCACAGCGGCGTCGCGCCGGCCACGTCGCCGGTTCCGGTCGCGAAGGTGTCATAGGCGCCGTTCCGGACGAAGCCCTGCCCCGTCACGTCGGAGGCGGTCGTGCGTGCGTTGGGATCGGCCCCGCGGGCCAGCAGGGCGTCCACGAGGGCCAGGCGCTCGTCCAGCGTGAGCCGGCCGGCCCGCGCGCCGTGGGTGCGGTTCCACGCCTTCAGCCAGGGGCCGACCGAGCCCGCCGCCGCGTGCAGGGCCGTGACGCCGCCGACCGCCCCGTCGGGGTCGGCGCCCCGCTCCAGCAGGAAGTGGGCGAACGCGCTCTGGCCGGCGATGATCGCGTAGGCCAGCGGATGGGCGCCGTCCGAACCGGCGTCGTCCACGCCGGCGCCGGCGCCGAGCAGGATCCCGGCCGTCTCGACGTCGCCGTTCCGGGCCGCGGCGACGAGCGGCGAGAACGCCTGCCCCGGTTGGGGATGCACGGCGGCGCCGCGCTCGACGAGCGCGCGGGCGACCTCCCGGTGGCGTCCGGCGACCGCCCACATCAGCGCCGTCTCGTGCGTCGAGGCCGTGGCCGCGTCGACGTCGGCGTCGCGGGCCAGCAGCGCCTGCACGACGGCGAGGCTGCCGGTGCGCGCGGCCGTCATCAGCGGCGTCAGTCCGTTGGACTGGGCCGCGTTGGGGTCCGCCCCCGCCGCGAGCAGCCGCGCGACCATCGACACGCTCGCGTTCTCGGTCGCGCGCGCCAGGGGCGTCACGCCGTGGTCGTCCGCGGCATTGACGTCCGCGCCGGCCCGCAGGAGCAGCTCCACCGCCTCGGCGTCGTCCCAGTGTGCCGCCCAGAGCAGCGCCGTCGCCCCGTCGGCCCGCGCGGCGTTGACCTCCGCCTCCTCGGCTTCGACCAGCGCCCGCACGCGCGCCGTGTCGCGCGCCGCCATCGCCTCCACGAGGCGCAGGTCCGGCGGGGCGCCGACCCCGCCGCGGCCCCCCGTCGCGCCCGAGCCCCCCGCGCCGAGGCCCACCGCGCTCTCGGCCGCCATCGGGAGGAGGAGCAAGAAGATGAGACCCGGAACGGCGAGACGCTCGTTCAGGACGCGCATGAATGGTCTCCTCGCGTTCATTCCCTTCCCGCCTTCCCGGATCGGTCTACGGTGTCGCCACCAGCCCCCGCAGGCGCTCGTGGATGGTCCCCGGGATTCCGAGGCGGGTGTCGGCGCCGAGCTCTTCGAGCAGGTCCGCCGTCTCCGGCCACGCCTGGTAGTGGAACGACTGCTTGGCCCCCTCGGCGAGGCGGAACGCCGTCCGGCCCCGCCAGTCGCGCGCGTCGATGTCGGCGCCGTGGTCCACGAGCAATCGGATCACCTCGTTGAGGCCGCTGAAGGCCGCGCAGTGCAACGCCGTGAAGTCCCCCTCGTTGGCGGCGTTCACGTCCATGCCGGCCTCGATCAGGATCCCGATGGCCTCCTCCGCCATGGGCTGGCGCGCCGCCCGCGCCGTGTTCGTCCAGTGCCCCCAGCGCCCGCAGCCGGCCGCGGCCATCATCGGCGTGGTGCCGTCGTTCGACGTGATCCCGGGCCGGGCTCCCGCCGCGAGCAGGCGGCGCAGGACGTCGCCGGTGGAGCGGTGCGTGCTCCACCCGTTCCGCATCCGGCCCGGGCCGGGGTTGGTCGCGAACGCCGCGACCCACAGCGGCGTCGCCCCGGCCACGTCGCCGGTGCCCGTCGCGAACGTGTCGTAGGCCCCGTTGCGCACGAATCCCTGCTCCGTCACGTCGGAGGCGGTCATGCGCGCGTTGGGGTCGGCGCCGCGGACGAGCAGGGCGTCGACGAGCGGCAGCCGCTCCCGGAGCGCGAGCCGGCCGCCCCGCGCGCCCGCGCCGCCGTGCTTGCGGTTCCACGCCTTCAGCCACGTGCCGACGGGGCCGGCGGCGGCGTGCAGTGCCGTCACGCCGTCGACCGCCCCGTTGGGGTCGGCGCCCCGCTCGAGCAGGAAGTGGGCGAACGCGCTCTGGCCGACGACGACCGCGTAGGCCAGCGGATGCGCTCCGTCCGAGCCGGTCTCGTCCACGCCGGCTCCCGCGGCGAGCAACAGCCTGGCCGTCTCGATGTCGCCGTTGCGGGCGGCGGCGATCAGGGGCGAGAACGCCTGTCCCGGTTGGGGATGGACGTCGGCGCCCCGCGCGACGAGCGCGCGGACGACGTCCCGGTGGCGCTCGGCGACCGCCCACATCAGCGCCGTCTCGCGCGTGGACGCCGTGGCCGCGTCGACGTCGGCGCCCCGCGCCAGCAGCGACCGCACGATCCCGAGGCTGCCGGTGCGGGCGGCGGTCATCAGCGGCGTCAGCCCGTTCGCCTGGGCCGCGTTGGGGTCCGCCCCCGCCGCAAGCAGCCGCTCGACCATCGACACGCTCGCGTTCTCGCTCGCCCGCGCGAGGGGCGTCACGCCGTGATCGTCCGCGGCGTTCACGTCAGCGCCGGCCCGCAGGAGCAGCTCGACCGCCTCCGCATCGTCCCAGTGCGCCGCCCAGAGCAGGGCCGTCGCCCCGTCGGCCCGCGCCGCGTTCACGTCGAGCCCCTCTTCGGCAAGCAGCGCGCGCAGGCGGGCGGTGTCGCGCTCCGCCATCGCCTCCACGAGGCCCAGGTCCGCGGGGCCGCCGGCCGCTCGGGGGCTGGCTGCAACGGCATGCGCGGCGCCGGCCGCTGCCACGAACAGAACGATGCCAATGGCGGCGAGGAGCTGGGTCAGGACCCTCATGGGGCGCCTCCGCGTTCGATGCCGAACGACAGGTCGGTTCCTCCGCAACTCGGACGCCCCTATGCTACTTCCTTGCGCGCCGGGGGCAAAGGTGGTAAGTAGGCAGGGTGCGGGGCGGCGTGCGCCCTGCGGTACGACGGCGAGACAGCCAGACGACCCGGCAGGAAACCAGAGCGCCAAAATCATGTCCACGTTGAGAGTGCTCGGCGCGGTGTGCCTCGCGGGCGTGGCCGCGGCGGCGGTGGGGCCGGCGGCCGCGGCGGAGGAGCCGGCCGCGGCGGAGCAGGCGGCCGCCGCTCCGGGGCAGGCGGCGGGCCGGACGGAGGGGCCGTCGCGCGCGCTCCTCGACCGGTACTGCGTGGCCTGCCACAACGAGCGGCTGCAGACGGCCGGGGTGATGTTCGACCGGGTCGACATCGATCGGCCGGACGTGCACCGCGAGCTCTTCGAGAAGGTGGCCGGCAAGCTCCGCAGCGGGCTGATGCCGCCGCCGGGACGCCCGCGGCCGGAGCCTGCGGTGGTCGACGCGTTCGTGACGGCGCTCGAGGCGGAGCTCGACCGCGTGGGCACCGCGGCGCCCGACCCGGGGCGCGTGGTCTCGCACCGCCTGAACCGGACGGAGTACGTCAACGCCGTGCGCGACCTCCTCGATCTGGAGATCGACGGCGAGGCCCTGCTCCCGAGCGACATGGCCGGCTTCGGCTTCGACAACAACGCCGAGGTGCTGGCGATGACCCCCGCGCTGATGGACCGCTACATCACCGCGGCCACCAAGGTCAGCCGCCTGGCCGTCGGCACGCTCGAGAACCGCCCGATCATCCAGACGTACGCGCTGCCGAACGCGGCCCGGCAGGAAGCCCGGATGGGCGAGGACCTGCCGTTCGCCACGCACGGCGGCCTGGCGGCCCGCCACACTTTCTCGCTGGACGGCGACTACGTCTTCCGGATCCGGCTGCAGCGGAGCGACGTCGGCGGGACGATCCGGGGCAGCATCGCGGAGCGCGAGTACCACATCGAGCTGCGTATCGACCACGCGCTGGTCGAGCGCCTCACGGTGGGCGGCGCGTTCGAGGGGCAGGTCCGCTACACCCTGTCGGGAGGCGGCATCGCGCCGCCCGACGATGACGTCGTGCACCAGCGGATCGCGCTCTACAACCAGACCGCCGACCAGCACCTGGAAGTGCGCCTGCCGGTCCGGGCCGGCACGCGGCTCGTCTCGGCCGCCTTCACCGACGTCGCTCCGTCCGCCTCCACGGGGGTGGGCGACAACCTGGTGGCCGGCGTCGCGTCGCTCGAGATCCACGGCCCGTACCGCGGGGAGATTCCCGCCGAGACCCCGAGCCGCCGGCGCATCTTCGTGTGCCGGCCGGCCGGGCCCGACGACGAGAGGCCGTGCGCAACGGAGATTCTCGGGACGCTCGCCCGCCGCGCGTACCGCCGGCCCGTCACGGACGCCGACCTCGAGCCGCTGCTGCGCATCTTCGAGATCGGTCGCGCCGCCGACGGCTTCGAGGGCGGCGTGGCGCGGGCCCTCGAGGCGCTGCTCAGCATGCCCGCGTTCCTGATGCGCGCGGAGGTCGATCCCGTCGACGCCACGGCCGGGACCATCTACCCGATCAGCGACCTGGAGCTGGCGTCGCGCCTGTCGTTCTTCCTCTGGCGGAGCGTTCCGGACGACGAGCTGCTGGAGGTGGCCGCGCGCGGCCGGCTGCGCGACCCGGCCGAGCTCGAACGGCAGACGCGCCGGATGCTGGGGGACCGGCGGGCGGTGCGCTGGATGAACGACTTCCTCGGGCAGTGGCTGCAGGTGCGCAACCTCGAGAACATCGTGCCGGACCCGCTGCGCTTCCCCCGCTACGACAGCACGTTGCGCGATGCGTTGCTCCGGGAGAGCGAGCTGTTCTTCGAGAGCCAGGTGCGCGAGGATCGCAGCGTCCTCGACCTGCTGCGCGCCGACTACACGTTCCTCAACGCCCGCCTCGCCGATCACTACGGCGTGCCGGATGTCTACGGCAGCCATTTCCGTCGCGTCCCGGTGGCCGATCCGGCCCGGGGCGGGCTCCTCGGGCACGGAAGCGTGCTGACGGTCACCTCGTACGCAGACCGGACCTCGGTCGTTCTCCGGGGCAAGTGGGTGCTTGAGACGCTGCTCGGCTCGCCCCCGCCTCCGCCGCCTGCGAACGTGCCTCCGCTCCCGGAGAACGACGGCCGGAGCGAGCCGGCCTCCCTCCGCGAGCGAATGGAGCAGCACCGAGCGAGCCCGGTCTGCGCGACCTGCCACGCCACCATGGATCCGCTGGGCTTTGCGCTCGAGAACTACGACGCGATCGGCCGCTGGCGCGAGAGCGACGAGGGCGCGCCCATCGACTCCGCGATCACGTGGCGAGGCATCGACATCGACAGCCCGAGGGCCTTCCGGGAGGCGCTGCTGCGGGAGGGCGAGGACGAGCTGGCCCGCACGATCGCGGAGAAGCTCCTGACCTACGCGCTCGGCCGCGGCGTCAACTACCTGGATGCGCCGACCGTGCGTGGGATCGTGCGGGATGCGGCGCGCGACGACTACCGCTGGTCGTCTCTCGTGCTCGGCATCGTCCGGAGCGCCCCGTTCCAGCAGCGGATCGTGCGGGACGCGGAGCCGCAGGAACGCGTCGCCGCGAACTTCGGGCACCAACGGTAGGGACCAGCGGCGCGGAGCCGACAGGCGGCGGGTCGCCGCGAAAGGTCGCGGCGGACCGCAGGCGGCCTGCGGCAGTCGGTAGAATGCGTTACGAGGGCGGCGGCGCGCCGCCACGACACGGGGGAAACCGATGTTCGTCACCAAGAAGCACCTGTCGCGGCGGGCCGTGTTGCGCGGCGCCGGAGCCACCCTCGCCCTGCCCCTGCTGGACTGCATGGTGCCGGCCCTGACGGCCCTCAGCCGCACGGCCGCGGCGCCGGACCGACTGAGGCGGATGGGCGTGTTCTACGTGCCCAACGGCATGTCGATGGGCTACTGGTGGCCGCGGGCGGAGGGAGCGCTCGAGGCGATGCCGCCCACGCTGCAGTCCCTGGCGGGGCTCGAGGACCGCGTGCTGCTGCTGGGCGGCTTGGCCGACAAGCCCGCCGACCTCATGGAGGGGGGCGGCGACCACGCGCGGTCGGCGGGGACGTTCCTGACCGCGTCGACGTTCCGGCTGACCACGGGCGCCGACGTGTACGCGGCGACGTCGATGGACCAGGTGGCGGCGCGGGAGCTGGGCAGGGAGACGCAGCTCACGTCGCTCGAGCTCGGCATCGAGTCGAACGCGATGGTGGGGACGTGCGACGGGGGCTCGAGCTGCGCCTACACGAACACCGTCGCCTGGCGCACGCCGACCACGCCGCTGCCCGTCGAGCGCGATCCGCGCGCCGTCTTCGAGCGCCTCTTCGGCACGAGCGGCAGCACGGACCCGGCCGCGCGGCTGGCCCGGCTGGAGCGCGACCGGACCATCATCGACGCCGTCGCCTCCGAGCTCAATCGCCTCGAGCGAATGCTCGGGTCGGGTGACCGGACCAAGATGTCCGAGTACCTCGACTCGGTACGGGACGTCGAGCGCCGCATCACGACCGCCGAGCGGCAGAGCACGCGCGAGCTGCCGCTGGTGGACGAGCCGGTGGGCATCCCGGACGACTACGCCACCCACGCCAAGCTGCAGATGGACCTGCTGGCGCTCGCCTACCAGACGGACCTGACCCGCGTCAGCACCTTCATGCTGGCGAAGGAGGTGAGCGGCCGGGCCTATCCCGAGATCGGGGTCTCGGACTCGCACCACCCCCTGTCCCATCACCAGGACGAGGCCGGCAAGCTCGAGCGCCTGCACAAGGTCAACGAGTACCACTTCCAGCAGTTCGCGCACCTCGTCAAGCGCATGGAGGCGATGCCGGAGGGCGACGGAACGATGCTCGACCACACCGTCTTCCTGTACGGCACCGGCATCAGCGACAGCAACACGCACTTCCACGACGATCTGCCCGTGGCGGTCGTCGGCGGCCAGAAGTCCGGCATCCGGGGCGGGCGCTATGTCCGCCACGCGCAGGGAACGCCGATCGCGAACCTCTACGTGTCGCTGCTCGATCGGCTCGGCGTCCACGTCGACAGCTTCGGCGACAGCACGGGGCGCATCGGAACGCTGGCCTGACCAGCGCCACCGACCGGCTCACGTTCCCGGCCCGCTCGGCGCTCCTGGTCGCGATTGCGCTCGTCGCGTGCTTCGTCTCTCCGCGAGGCACGCTACCCGCAGCGATCCCGACCGGGTCCTGCGCATGCGTGACGCGAGCCCTGCCGCGCCGCCGCCGGTGCCTCCACCGGCGGCGGCAGCCCGGGCCGCGTCACGCATGCGCTATGATGTTGGAGGCACACCCTGCGGCCTCTCCCCTGCCCTGATCACCGTGAGCCTCTTCGCTCCGCTCCGCGAACGGAACTTCCGCCTGCTCTGGCTCGGCGAGACGATTTCGCTGGCCGGCGACCACTTCTACTTCGTCGCGCTCCCCTTCCTCATCCTCGAGCTGACCGGGTCGGACCTCGCGGTGGGGACGGTGCTGATGACGGCGGCCTTCCCCCGGGCGATCCTGATGCTGGTCGGCGGCGCGGTGACGGACCGTTACACGCCCCGCGGCGTGATGCTCGCCTCGAACGTCTGCCGCGGACTGCTGGTGGCGCTGCTCGCGACGCTCGTCGTGACGGAGGCGGTGGCCGTCTGGCACCTCTACGCCGTCGCCCTTGCGTTCGGAACCGCGGACGCGTTCTTCTTCCCCGCGTTCACGGCCATCGTGCCGCGGGTGGTCGGCGACACGGAGAAGCTGGCGCCGGCGAACGGATTGCTGCAGACCTCGGCGAACGCGACGACGCTGATCGGTCCCGCCGCGGGCGGCGTGGTGGTCGCGAGCCTGGGAACCGCCGCCGCGCTCGGCTTCGACGTGACGACGTTCGCGTTCTCCGCGCTGATGCTCTGGCTCATCCGGCTCGTTCCGAGCGCCGGCGCGGCCGGGGCGGAGCCGGGAGCGGAGCGGACCCGGGTCGGGGCCGCGATTCGCGAGGGCCTCGCGTACGTCTGGCGGGACCGCGGCCTGCGCGCGCTGATCGTGGCCGCGGCGCTCATCGGCTTCGCCTCGCAGGGTCCGCTGGTCGTCGGCCTGACGACGCTCGCCGACGAGCGGTTCGCGGGGCCCACCTCGTTCGGGGCGATGATCTCCGCCGCCGGCGCCGGCGCGGTCGCCGGATCGCTCGGCGGAGGCGCGATCGGCGCGCGGCTGAACCGGCGCCTGGCGCTCGTGGTCGTGTGGAGCGTCACGGGCCTCGTCATCGCGGGTCTCGGCTTTGCGGAGAGCGTGGCGCAGGCGGCGGTGCTGGCCGGCGTCATGGGGGCGGGCGGCGCGGTGGTGAACGTCATGCTGGTCACCTGGCTGCAGTCGCGCACGGAGCCGTCGCTGCTGGGCCGCGTGATGAGCGTCGTGATGTTCGCCGCGGTGGGACTGACCCCGCTCTCCTACGCCGTGGCCGGCTTCGTGGCCGAGGCCCACGTAACCGCGATGTTCGTCGGCTCGGGGACGCTGGTCGTCGTCGTGGCGGGCGCCGCGGCGGCGAGCGGCGCGCTGCGCCAGCTCTGACGGCGACCCCGCGACGGCGCGCCCCGCACGGGTGCATGGTGGGCGCGGAAGGGCCGAGACTATAGGCGGAGGCCATGGGAAGACAGCCTGGGAGATGACGATGACCATCAGCCGTCGAGAAGCCCTGGCCGCGATCGGCACCGTGCTGGGGGCCGGTGCCGCGCCGGCGTTCCCCGCGATCCTGCAGTCGCGCCCGGTGCGCATCGGAGCGCTCATCTCGCAGCGGGACGCGCAGGGGCAGGACGAGCTGATCCAGCCCTACGACCGCCAGATGCGGCTGGGGCTCGAGCTGGCGGTCGCCGAGCTCAACGCGGCCGGGGGCATCCTCGGGCGGCCGGTCGAGCTGCTCGTCGCCGACGACGAGGGCAGCCCCGCGCCGGGCGCGCGGGAAGCGCTGCGCCTCATTCGCGACGAAGGGGTCGAGGCGGTCGTGGGCGGCGTCGTGATGGCGATGCCGCCCTACCTCGATCGGGCCCTCGAGCGCGAGGGGCTCGACGTGCCGGTCGTGCATGCCGCCCAGACGCCGGGGACCTACTGCGGGCGGGTGGCCCACTTCGGGTCGACCACGCTGCAGGCGATTGCGACCCTGGTCGAGCACCGCGGCCCCGGCGCCCGGCGGCGGACGTTCCAGGTCTCCGACTGGAGCCCCTCCCAACGGACCGTCTCCAACCAGTTCTACCGGCGCGTGCAGGGCGGCGCGACCGGCGCGGCGCTGGTCACGACGCCCATCCGCGGCAACCATCCCGGCGAGTACACCAGCCTCGTGCGCTGGGCGCGGGATCTCGAGGCGGAGAACTTCTGGATCTCCATCCCGCGGCCCTATGCCGTGAACGTCGTGACACAGGCCCACGCGCTCGGGCTCGCCTCCGAGTTCGCATACCACTTCCTCGAGTTCAGCGAATGGCAGGCCTCGCAACTCCCGGACGGGGTCGAGGCCTGGACGTCGGTGCCTTTCGTCGCGAGCGAGGACCGCGCCGGCGTCCGCGAGTTCGTCGCGCGCGCCCGCCGTCACGCGGGCGACGACCTGGTCACGCACGTCGCGTTCTCGCACCACACCGCCATCCGCGCGCTGGCCCGCGCCATGGAGGAGGCCGGCACGACCGCGGCGGGCCCGGTGCGGGCGGCGCTCGACGGCCTCCGCCTGGAGGTCGCGACGGGCGATCTGGCCCTGGGGTCCGGCGGGTACGCTACCATGCCTATGTACGTGTCGCGCGCGACGCGCCACGGCCTGGAAGTCGTGCGGCGGTTCGAGGCTGCGGCGCCAAGGGTGGCGTGTGCATGATTCCCTGCGTACGAAGGGCCGAGGAGCGCAGGTGACCACACCAGGGGAGCGGCAACGGCGCGCACTCGGGGCCGCGCTCGGCGCGTGCCTGCTGCTGGCTCCGGCCGCGGGAGCCCAGTCCCTCGCCGACCGCCTCGGCCCCCTGGCGCTCGAGCCGGAGGATGTCGTGACCTCGGCGCCCGAGCGATGGTGCGCCACCCCGCCCATCCCCATGCCCTGGGCCGCGACGCCGTTCGCGGGCGATCCCGCGCGCGCCAACGTGGCGGGCGACATGGAGGCGCTCCCCGACGGCTGGCCGCTCCGGGCCGATCAGTCGCCCCGCTTCCTGCATCCGACCCATCAGGGCTCGTTCGGCTTCACCAACCTCCTGGTGCTGGGCGACCACTCCACGGTGACGTTCGAGCGCGTAGACGCGGAAGCCGACGACGACCATACGGCCGAGACGTGGACGCGCACGCGCACCGACGCGGTGGCCGGGCACGTGGTCAGCGTGTTCAGCCCGACATGGGACGCCAGCGTGCTCCGCGAGACGCTGCGGCGCTACTCCTGGGGCGTCGACGTGCCGTCGCTCTACTGGGGGCGGCTCGTCGTGCCGGGAAGCAGCGACCACGTGAACGTGTACCTGACCCTCGCGCCGTCGAACGTCCCCAGCTCGCCGGTGGTCCGCATCGACGACAACGTGCAGTACGCCAGCCACGTCGTGAACATCCGGGACGCCGACTTCGGCGACTCGCGCATTCCCGGCGGCGACACGGCGCTCAACCTCCCCGAGATCACGAAGCTCTTCTACCAGCACTTCGCCGACGAGTACGAGGTCATCGCGGTCGTGAGCCAGGCGACGCTGCTCGCGGGCTACTCCGGCTTCCACCAACTGGTGCGCAACGACATCGGCGGCATCGGCCTGAGCCTGTACGACGAATCGTCCACCTACGGCAGCGCGGGGGTGCTGCAGGCGGTCGAGGGCTATCCGCCGGCGCGCTGGGCCACCTGGGAGACGGTCCTCCACGAGCAGGGCCATCAGTACGGCGAGTACACCCGCGCCTGGAGCCAGGTGGGGCCCGCGGCGTCGGCCGTGATTCCGGGCGCCTCGTCCGTCATCGACCGCCTGGGGCACGCGCCGGACGTGCATACCCCGCTGCTGACGCCCGATGCGGTCGCCTACGGCGCGGTGCTCCAGGGCAAGGTGCGCGTCGCGCTCGAGCCCGGCGAGGCCGGGCAATCCGACACGTACCGCATCGAGCGCACGGTCCCGCTGGTCAAGTACCACCCGCTGACGCTCTACCGGATGGGGCTCCTGGCCGCCGCGGATCTGCCTGCGCTGCACGTGTTCGTCGACCAGGGGCAGTTCGAGAACCACACGAGCAGCGCGCCGGAGTCGGGCACCGAGGTCTCCGGCGGGACCGTGCAGGTCACGGTGAACGACCTGCTGGCGGCGGATGGCGTCCGGAGCGGCCCCGCCGTCGGTACGATTCGGCGCGCCGTCGTCTACGTGTCGCGGGACGGGCTGGCTCCGCAATCCGAGATGGACGTGGTGAACTACCTCGCCCGCCGGCTCGGCGAGTCTTCGGGCGTCACGAGTTGGGACCGCTTCCCGAGCTTCCGGGAGGCCACCGGCGGCGGCGCCGCCATGACGACCGACATCCGGCGCAGGCCGCCGGGGACCGCGGCCGCCGCGGCGGCGGAGTCGGTCCGCTGCGCGAAGGTGGGGGTCGACGCACTGGTGGGCATCGAGCTGGACGAGGCGTTCGGGGGCTGCGTCGCGGCGGGGACCAGCGTGGAGGTGTCCGGCGTGCTGAACCTCACCGACGAGGACTACTACGCCGTCTGCCTCCGCTTCCGCCGCTACGGCGCCCCGAGCGGGGAGCGCGTCTACGCGTGCGACGAACTGAACGTCGACCGGTTCTCGATCGACGTGGACTTCCCCGCGGACGAGCCGGGCGGCTACACGATGGAGGCGTTCGCGTTCTGGCCGGACTCCACCCCGCAGTACCCGCTGTCGACGTACACGGGCGCCATCGAGATCCTGCCGAGCGGATCTTCCGCCCTCGCTCCCGCCGCCCGCTAGCGTGGCGCCAGCCCGACGGGCGGACGGCCCGCTCGGGCCGCCCACCCCGCGAAGCTACTTCGAGGCGGCCAGAGCGGCGGCCTCGGCTTCTTCCCTGCGATGCCCCGCGAGGATGTTCGTCAGGCCGTAGTTCCCCTCGTGGCAGGCGTACTCGTAGATGGGACCCTCGATGCGCCGCATCGGGATCGATGCCGTCCACTCGGCGGTGAAGGTCGCCGGGTCGTCGACGGTGACCCGATAGTCCATCGTGTTCTCGTCGATCCGCGTGAAGCGCTCGATCACGCGGCCCTGCTCGCTGGTCCCGAAGACCGCCACGCCGCGCTGGTCGAGGTGCGGCAGGTTGGTGGTCTCGACGACGAGCGTGTCGCCCTCCCAGCGGCCGCGCGAGTCGCCCAGCCACTGCCGGATGCCCTCGTCCACGTGAGCGCGCCCGTCCATCGGGATGATCCGCGCGTCGTGGATCATCTCGACGAGGATGACGACGTGGTTCGGCGTCTGCAGGATCTGGTAGTTGTGGTTGTAGAAGCCGGGCATCATCGCCCCGGGCAGCCCGCGCGACACGCACCTCTCGTAGGGCCCGCGGTCCCACCAGGTGTCGGCGGGGCTGGCGCGGCGCGCCTCCGCCACCACCTCCGCCATCCGCGCCGCCACCGACGTCAGCGGCGGCAACCGGCCGTCCGGCGGATCGACGAGCAGGGAGGTGCGGTTGCCGGCCAGCAGGTCGCTCGACTCGAACCAGATGCTCGCCGCGTACCCGGTGTGCGGCTGGGCCTCGCGCTCCGCGCGCTGCTCGGCGAGCTCGGCCGAGAACTGGGCCGACTCCTCGGCCGTCAGCTCCGCGCGGTCGGCGAAGTCCGCGGGCCGCTCGAGCCGCGTCGCCGTCACGTTGTTCCAGATGCCCTGCAGATCGGGGTCGCCCCACGCGGTGCGACCGAGCGTCCAGTCCGCGGCCGAGGCATCCGCCTCGGTCAGCGCGGTGTCGAAGCCGGGCGCGGGCGCTACGTCCGCAGACTGCGACTGCGCGTACGCCAGACCCGGGGCCAGCGCCACCGCAGCCGCGAGCGCCGACACGGCGACGAGGGATCGTTGCTGCATCCTGACCTCTCCATCCTGCTTGCGCCCGCGGCCGGTGCGGCTCGGCGGGCGGCCGACGGGCAGCGGTGCTGCCCACACCGGGCGCCGCGGGCCCGCGGCCGGGCGGGCGCCCATGCTTCCGCGCCTCAGACTAACACCATCGGGCGTTCCCCGAAACATCCCACTGCACCCGTCCCGCCTCCCTGCCGGCGGCCCCCGCCGGCCCGAGCGCCGCCAACCCGTCGCAGGCTCCGGGTCGGCCCCAGTCCGCACCGTTCCATGGCGCGGACTCCTCGCCCGCCGTTCGTTCTACGGCGCGGACTCCAGGCCCGCGTCGGGGGCGGCCGGCCGCACCGCGCGGCTATAATCGGCCGGTATCCGCGAACGCAGCCGGTCCGGTCGGGCCGGCACGGCTTTCAACGCTTGGAACGGACAGGTGAGCCCCATGGACCTCTGGATCCGCAGACTCGCTCTCGCCGGCCTCCTGCTGGCGGCGGCGGTTCAGGCAGCCCTCGCGCAGGGGCTGCCGCAGGCCTCTCCGGAATCGGCCGGCATGTCCGGCGAACGCCTCGAACGGCTCACCGAGGCGCTCCAGGGCTACGTCGACGACGGCCGGCTGGCAGGAGCCGTCACCCTGGTGGCGCGCCGCGGCAAGGTGGTCTACTCCGAGGGCGTCGGGTATCGGGACCGCGAGTCCGGGGCTCCGATGACGGATGACGTCATCTTCCGCATCGCGTCGCAGACCAAGGCGCCGATCAGCGTCGGCGTCCTGATGCTGCAGGAAGAAGGCAGCCTGCTGATCGACGACCCGGTGGGCAAGTACCTCCCGGAGTACCTGGAGACGACGGTCGCGGAGCCGGACGGCAACGGAGGTTACCGCGTCGTCCCGGCGGAGCGCCCCATCACGATTCGCGACCTCCTGACGCACACCGCGGGCATCAGCTACGGTGTCGGCCCGGCGAGCGAAGCGTGGGAGGACGCCGGCATCGTCGGCTGGTACTTCGGCCACCGCGACGAGCCGATCGGCGAGACGATGAGCCGCATGGCCGGCCTGCCGTTCGACGCCCAGCCGGGAACGGCGTTCGTCTACGGCTACAACACCGACATCCTGGGCGCCCTCATCGAGAAGGTCAGCGGACAGCCCCTCGACGTCTTCATGCGCGAGCGCATCCTGGCCCCGCTGGGCATGATCGACACGCACTTCTACCTCCCGCCCGCCAAGGCGGCCCGCCTCGCCACCGTCTACTCGGCGACCGGCGGCGGCATCGAGCGCGCGCCGGACGCCGGGCACGAGACCGCGCGCGACGCGTTCGGGGCGGCCATCGGCCAGGGCGCCTACGTGGAGGGCCCGCGCAAGAGCTTCTCCGGCGGGGCCGGCTTCGTCTCGACCGTCGCCGACTACTCGCGTTTCCTGCAGATGATGGCGAACGGCGGCGAGCTCGACGATGCGCGCATCCTGAGCCCCGAGACCGTGGAGCTGATGACGACGGACCATCTCGGGGGCCTCCCGTTTCCCTTCGGCGTGGGGCAGGGTTTCGGCCTCGGCTTCTTCGTGGTGCAGGATGCGGCCGCGAGCGGGCTCCCGACCTCCGTCGGCGAGTACGGCTGGTACGGCGCCTACCACTCGGCCTACTGGGTCGACCCCGAGGAGGAGCTCGTCGTCGTCCACCTGACGCAGTTGATTCCGGCCGGCGACATCGACGACCAGGCGCAGGTGCGGGCGCTAGTCTACGACGCCATCATCGATTGACGCGGCGCGCGGCCGCGTGCGGAACGGCGTGAACTGCGGGTGGCCCGGCCGCTCGAGCCGGCCCCCGTCCTGAGGGAAGCACGTTGAGGAGGACGGGTTCATGATCATCGACCGACGAACGTTTCTCGGAACCTCGGCCATGACGGCCCTGGCGGCCGCGCTGCGGCCCCTGCCCGGGTGGGCCGGGCAGGGCGGCGAGCTGGTCACCTCGTTCGAGGACCTGCGCCGCGGCGTGGGCATCTTCAACGGGCAGGGCGGGACGATCGGCTGGCTGATCAACGGCGACGGCATCGTCGTCGTCGACAGCCAGAACGCCGCGGCGGCGCAGGCCTGCATCGACGGCATCGGGGAGCGGTCCGACCGCGCGATCGATCTGCTGATCAACACGCATCACCACGGCGACCACACGGGCGGCAACGCGACCTTCCGGCCGGTCGTCGGCTCGATCGTGGCCCACCAGAACAGCGCCGACTGGCAGCGCCAGACGACGCAACAGGCCGGGAGCGCCGACCCCTTCCCCGACGTGACCTTCACCGACGAGTGGCAGACGACGGTCGGCGACGAGACGATCGTGGCCCGCCACCATGGCGCCGGGCACACGAGCGGCGACGCGGTGCTGACGTTCGAGCAGGCCAACGTCGTCCACATGGGCGACCTGATGTTCAACCGGCTGCATCCCTTCGTGGACCGGTCCTCGGGGGCGCGCATCGGGGGCTGGATCACCACGCTGGAACAGGTGGTCGCCGCGCACGACGCCGACACCATCTACGTCTTCGGGCACGGCAGCCCGACCGCCGGCGTGACCGGGACCGCCGCGGACCTCAGCCACCTCCGCGACTACTTCAGCGCCGCGCTCGGGCTCACGCGCCGCGAGATGCAGGCCGGCCGCTCCCGTGACGAGATCACGGGGACCGAGTCGCTCGACGGGTTCGACGACTACGTCTCGCCGTTCCCGCTCCTCAGCCTCACCGGCGTGCTCGGCGTCGCCTACGACGAGCTGAGCGACGGCTAGGCGGAGGCGTCAGGCGACGAACGGCGGGCTACGGCCAAGACACGGTGTTCCCCGGGGCGGGAGCCTCCGCCCCGGGACTTTCCCCTCCCCGGATCCCCGGTAGCCGGTCACCGGCCGCGCCTCATCCGCCCGCGGTCCCCCCGGGTCCGTGCGAATGGCACGCGACGTGCTAATGCAAGCACCGGGCGCGCGGCGGCGTGATACGGTTTGCACCGTCGCCCCGTCGAGGACGCAACAGCATGTCGCTCGTCACCCGGGAGCTTCAGGAAGTCTGGCGATCGCTGCGGGCGAGCGGCACCGAGCGCCGCTTCGGTCTGTACGACGTTCGGATCCGCAACCTGCGCGGGATTCGGGACCTCCGGATCACGTTCGACTATCCGGTCTCGGTGCTGGCCGGGCCGAACGGGTGCGGCAAGTCGACCGTGCTCTTCGCTTGCGCCTGCGCCTACCGGGTGCCCGGACGGGGTGCTTGGGAGTACGCGCCGGCGACCCTCTTCCCGCACTTCGCCGGAGGGGAATCGACGGGCCTCGCCGACCCCGTCGACCCCACCGAGCTCGAGTTCTACTACCTGCACGACGCCGAACGCCTGTCCATGGTGTGGCGCCGCAACAAGTCGTGGACGCGCAGCTTCATGGGACGCCGGGGCGGCCGGCAGCCGCAGCGGCCGCTCTACGTCCGGCACTTCTCGGGTCGCGCCTGCTCGCAGGTCGAGCGTCTCGCGAGACGCACCGGAACCGGGGCGGCGGAGGTGACGGACCTCCCCCCGGAGCTCCTCATCTTCGCCCACCGCATCCTGCCCCTCCGCTACCGGCGGTTGTCGCTCGTTCGCATGCGCACCCGCGACGTCCTGTTCGCGGCCGTCGACGGGCCGGGTGACGTGCGCTACTCGGAGTTCCACATGTCGTCCGGCGAGCGCACGATCCTGCGCATGTCCAAGGACCTCTCCGAGCTCGAGGACGCCCTGGTCCTAATCGACGAGGTCGAGACGGGTCTCCATCCGCACACCCAGCAGCAGGTGATGCTGGAGCTGCAGCGCATCGCGCTCCGGCAGCGCCTGCAGGTCGTCGTCGCGTCGCACAGTGCCGTGGTGCTGAACAGCGTGCCGCCCGACGCCCGCATCGTGCTCGACCGCGAGCGTTGGCCGGGCGATGTCCGCCGCCTGCCCGCCTATCGGGACGTCGTGCAGCGCTCGCTGTACGGGCAGTCGTTCGACCGCCTGTCCATCCTGTGCCAGGACGACGTCGCCGAGGGGCTGATCGTGGGCGTGCTCGACGCGCTGGGCTCCAGGCTGGGGCTGCGCCCCGACGACTTCGACATCGGGCGCAACGCCGGTCCCGGCGACCTGCCCGCGCAGGTTCGCACGCTCGGCCAGTGCGGCAAGCTGAGCGAGTTCGTGTTCGTGCTCGACGGCAGCTCCCGGGACCTGGAGGCACGGCTGGCGGGGGTCGCGGAGGAGTTCGGGCGGCGCATTCGCCCCCTGTTCCTGCCGGGCGACGGGCCGCCCGAGGCCTGGGTGTGGCAGATGCTCTCGCGAGACGCCGCCTCCTACGCCAGCGCGTTCGGCCTCGGCGCGGACGACCTGCGGGCCCTGATGCGCAACTTCGAGGACCTGCTCGACGGCGCGCCGCGGCAGCGGCCCGGCTCGAGGGCCGCGCTGGCCGCCCTCGCCGACGAGCTCAACCGCACCGAGCAGCAGGTGGCGCGCACGGTCGGCAAGCTGGAGGCCCACGGCGGAGGAGGCGACATAGCAGTGTTCCGCACCGCGCTCGAGGACGCGATCGGCGCCTGGCGGAAGCACGTGCAGTAAGCTGACCCCAGCCGCGCGCGACCCGAGCCCCCGATGCTGACCCGTCTGCGACTCAAGGCATTCAAGTCCTGGGCCGACACCGGCGACGTCGTCCTCAAACCCCTGACCGCCTTCTTCGGTCCCCACGGAGCCGGCAAGACCAACCTGCTCCAGGCGCCGCTGCTGCTGAAGCAGACCGCGGAGTCGTCGAACCGGGGGATCGTGTTCGACTTCGGCGACGGCGAGACGCCGGCCGACCTGGGCGACTTCCGCAGCGCCGTTCACCGCCACCGGGAGGACTCGCGCCTGTCGATCGCACTCGACTGGAACGCGCCGACGCCGCTCCGGCTCCCCAACCCGGACGACGAGGGACGGCCTCTGGCAGAGGACACGCAACTGGGCTTCACCGTGGTCGCCCGCCAATCCCCGGCGTCCGGCTTCCGGAGCGACGCTGCGGGCCGCAGGGCCCGGCGGCGGACCATCCTGCAGGAGATGGGCCACCGGGTCGGTCGAATCTCGTTCGGCATGCGCCGCCGCAACGCCCGCGGCGAGTACGACCTGCTGGTCGAGGGCACCGAGTTCCAGTTCGTCAGCCGCATGGGACGGAGCATGTGGCCGCTGCCGGCGCCGAACAAGTGCTACGGATTCCCGGGGCACGCCCGCCTCCACTACCAGAACGCGGGGTTCCTGACCGGGCTCGAGTCGGCGTTCGAGGAGCGCCTGCAGCATCTCCACTATCTCGGCCCCTGGCGGGCGGCGCTCCGGCGGCGCTACCGCTGGGCCGGCGAGCAGCCGGCCGACGTGGGGCGGGCCGGCGAGTCGGCCGTGGGCGCCCTGCTGGCGTCGCGGGAACGGGGCGAGACGGTAGGGCGCGGCCGGACCGGCCGGCGCCTGACGCTCGAGGAGTACGTCGCCCAGTGGCTGCGGGACCTCGATCTGGCCTACCACTTCCGGCTCGCCTCGCTGCCCGAGGACAGCCAGGTCTTCGAGTTGCGCGTGGCGAAGTCCGCGGACTCGCCCGAGGTGCTCGCCGCGGACGCCGGGGCCGGTCTGGCCCAGGTGCTCCCCTTGCTCGTCCTCTGCTTCCGGGCGCCCGCGGGGTCGACCGTCATCCTCGAGCAGCCGGAGCTGGGGCTGCACCCGGTGGCGAGGTCCGGACTGGCCGACGTGCTGGTCGACGCCTGTCAGAAGCGCCGCCTGCAGATCCTGCTCGAGAGCCACAGCCAGCGCCTGCTGCGCCGTCTCCAGCGCCGGCTGGCGGACAAGACGGTCGCGGACGACGACGTGGCGCTGTATCACTGCACGGCGACCGACAGTCATTCCAGCCTGACCCAACTCGAGCTCGATCGCTTCGGGAACGTCCGGAACGCGCCCGAGGGCTTCTTCGGCGACGAGTTCGGGGAGATCGCGGCCATGAGCCTGGCCGGCCTGCAGCGCCGCCGGGAGCCCTCCGCGTGACGGGTGGACGCGCGGGGAGCCTCCCCGCCCGCGGCTTCCTGCTGCTGGCCGCACTGGCGGGGCTGCCGGCGCCGGGCGCGGCGGGGGGCCAGGCCGGGTTGCAGCTTCCGCCGGGGCGGCTGTTCGGCCCACCGCCGCCCGTCCCGCCCGCCGTCATCAACCGCGGCCCGGACGGCGGGGTCACCGTCCGCGCCGTGCGGATTGACGAGCCGCTCGGCATCGACGGCCGGCTCGACGAGCCCGTGTTCGCGCGCGTGCCGGCGATGTCGGACTTCGTCCAGAACGACCCCGTGGAGGGGGCGCCGGCCTCGGAGACGACGGAGATCTGGATCCTCTTCGACCACGAGAACGTCTACGTCGTCGCCCGCTGCTGGGAGAGCCGGCCCGACCTCGTCATGGCGAGCGAGATGCGGCGCGACAACACCCGCATCGTCCGCGACGACAACTTCGCCTGGTCGTTCGACACCTTCTACGACCGGCGCAACGCCGTGCTCTTCGAGGTGTCGGCGGTGGGCGGTCGGATCGACGCCCAGGTGACGAACGAGCAGCAGATCAGCATCGACTGGAACCCGGTGTGGGACGTCTCGGTCGGCCGCTTCGACGGCGGCTGGACGGTCGAGGCGGCCCTCCCCTTCAAGTCCTTGCGCTACCGCGGCGCCGGCCCGCAGGTGTGGGGCGTGCAGGCACGGCGGGTCAACCGCTGGCGGAACGAGTCGTCCTACCTCACGCCGCTGACCGCGGCCCAGGGCCTGCGCGGCCACTTCCGGGCGTCGCTCGCGGCGACGCTGGTCGGCATCGACGCGCCGCCCGCGTCGCGGCTCTTCGAGGCCAAGCCCTACGTCATCGGCGATCTCACGACCAGCACCGTGACGGCGGAGCCGTTCGCGAACGAGGTGGGAGCCGCGGGCGGGCTCGACGTCAAGCTGGGGGTGACACAGGGCGTGACGGCCGACTTCACCATCAACCCGGACTTCGCGCAGGTGGAGGTCGACGAGCAGCAGATCAACCTGACGCGCTTCAACCTGTTCTTCCCCGAGAAGCGCGAGTTCTTCCTGGAGAACCAGGGCATCTTCGGCTTCGGCGGCGTCGCCACCGCGGGGCGCTTCGCCGGCGTCAGCGACACCCCGGTCCTCTTCTACAGCCGCCGCATCGGCCTGCAGGACTTCCGCGAGGTCCCGTTGCACGCCGGAGGACGCGTGACGGGGCGGGCCGGCCCGTTCACTTTCGGCGCCCTCAACATTCGGGCCGGGGACGCCCCCGACGCGGGCGCGCGCGCCACCAGCTTCACCGTGCTGCGGGCGCGGCGCGACCTCCTGCGGCGCAGCAGCGTGGGCGCCATGTTCACGGGGCGCTCGGTCGCCATCGACGGCCGCGGCCAGAACACGGCGTACGGCGTCGACGGCGCCTTCGGGTTCTTCGACGACCTGACCATCAACACGCACTGGGCGCGGACGCGCAGCGAGGGCCGGACGGGCAACGACACCACCTACCGGGGGCACCTCGACTACGCCGGCGACCGCTACGGCGTGCAGCTCGAGCACCTGCTGGTGGGGGACGCCTTCAACCCCGAGGTCGGCTTCGTCCGGCGCCGGGACATGCGCCGCAGCTTCGCCGAGTTCCGCTTCAGCCCCCGCCCGCGGTCCATCGACTGGGTGCGCCGCTTCGTCGGGACCGGCTCGTTCGCCTACGTCGAGAACCTCGCCGGGCAGGTCGAGACCCGCGAGACGCTCGCGTCGTTCGCCATCGAGCTCGACAACAGCGACGTGCTCACGGTCGGGGGGCTGCGGTCGTACGAGTTCCTGCCCCGGCCCTTCCCCATCTCGCGGGAGGTGACGCTGCCGGTGGGCGGCTACGACTTCGCCACCGTCAACGCGAGCTACGACTTCGGGCAGCAGCGGCCCTGGTCGGCGAACGTCCTCGCCGAGCACGGGACCTTCTACAGCGGGCACAAGACCGGGCTGACGGTCACGCGCGGGCGCGCGAGCGTCACCAACCAGCTCTCGGTGGAGCCGATGTGGTCGATCAACTGGATCGACCTCGCGGAGGGAGCGTTCACCACCAACCTCGTCGGCACCCGCGTGACCTACACGATGACGCCGCTCATGTTCACGAGCGCCCTCGTGCAGTACAACTCGAGCATCGACGGCGTGTCGGCCAACGTCCGCTTCCGCTGGGAGTACCAGCCCGGCAGCGAGCTCTTCGTCGTCTACAACGAGGACCGCGACACGACGACCCGCCGCTTCCCGGGCCTCCGGAACCGGGCCTTCGTCGTCAAGTTCAACCGTCTCTTCCGCTTCTGACGGGGCCGTCGGCGGGGCGCGGCCTCCGGCGGCAAGGTCGCGCCGCGGCTTCCGCTCGGCGCCCAACCCAATCCTTCGGGAGCCCGCGCCGTTCTACGGCGCAGACTCCTGGCCGGGCGCTCGCGCGCCGACCACCCCGGCGGCGATCAGCGCCTCGACGTCGACGCGCCGGTCGCCGCTGCCGTCGCCGATGCCCCAGGCCCGAAGCGTCTCGGGCGGCTCCGAGCCGGCCGGGGCGGGGTCGCTGCGGATCCGGGTCGGGGTGCGGCTGAAGCGGGGGGCGGCGTTGGGTTGCCAGCGACCGGCGCGCCGCACGAACGTCTCGCGCGCGCGGTTGTGCGGGTGGCGCGGCGCCTCGTCCATGTCGAGGACGGGGGCCACGCACGCGTCGCTCCCCTCGAACGCGGCCATCCACTCGTCGCGCGTCCGGGTCCGGAAGACGGCGGCCAGCGCCGCCTTGCGCGCGGGCCAGTCCTGCCGCGGCGCCTGCGGCAGCGTCTTCGGATCGAGACCGAGCCGCCGGAGGAGCTCCGCGTAGAACTTGGGCTCGATGGCGGCCACCGCGAGGTGGCGCCCGTCGCGTGTCTCGTAGACGTCGTAGAAGTGGGCGCCGCCGTCGAGGACGTTCGTCCCGCGGCGGTCGTCCGCGAGCCCCGCCGCGCGCAGGGCGTAGGCGGCGGTCATCAGCGACGCGGCGCCGTCGACCATCGCGGCGTCGACCACCTGTCCCTGGCCCGACCCCCGCGCCTCGACGAGCGCCGCCAGGACCCCCACCGCCAAGTACAGCGCGCCGCCGCCGAAGTCGCCCACGAGGTTCAGGGGTGGCACCGGCGGCTGCCCGGCGCGGCCGATCGCGTGCAGGGCGCCGGTCAGGGCGATGTAGCCGAGGTCGTGCCCCGCCGTCCCGGCGAGCGGGCCGCCCTGGCCCCACCCGGTGACGCGGCCGTAGACGAGCCGCCGGTTGCGGCGCGCGCACGCCTCCGGTCCCAGCCCCAGGCGCTCCGTCACTCCCGGGCGGAAGCCCTCGATGAGCGCGTCGGCCCGCTCCACCAGCGCCAGCACCAGATCGATGCCGGCATCCTGTTTGAGATCGATCGCCACCGCCGGCCGACTCCGGTTCAACAGGTCCGCCTCGGGAGGAAGGTCGAAGCCGAGGCCGGAGGGTCCGAGGCGCTCGATGCGCAGGACGTCGGCGCCCAGCTCGGCCAGCAGCATGCCGCACATCGGGCACGGCCCGAGGCCGGCGAGCTCGACTACCCGGACGCCGTCCAGCGGTCCCCGCGCTTCCATGGGGGCCGCGTCAGTGGGTCAGGCCGTACATCCAGTAGTTGATGCCGAGCTCGAACCCGTTGTTCATTGGCTCGATCGGGAAGAACCCGGTCCCGCCCGACTGCCAGTACTCGGCCAGGTTGGTGTTGTAGTTGGCGATCGACATCAGCCGGCCGGACGGGTCGTTGTCCTCGAAGAGGCCGAAGAACTCGGGCGTCAGGCCGGCCAGGTGGTGGTTGTAGGGGTTCGGGAGGTCGATCTCCTCGACGAGGAAGAACGCATCGAAGATGGGGTGCGTGGGGTCGAGCCGCAGCCAGCGCCCGTCCGGCAGGACGCGGCGCATCTGGGCCTCGAAGTTCTCCCACTGCCGCCCCTCGAAGTCGTTGAAGATGACGAAGCCGCCCTTCAGCAGGTACTCGCGCAGCCGCGCCGCCTCCTCGTCCGTCATCGTCCAGAAGCCCGGCTCCTGCATCAGGGCGATGGGGTGCTCGAAGAGGCCCGGATCGTCGAGCGTCAGGATCAGGCTGCCGTCGACCTTCGCGTCGACCGTCGTGAAGTCGCGCAGCAACCCCATGAGGTACTGCTCGGCCCGCGGGAACTCGTGCAGCCACATGTTGTAGCCGCGGCCGTAGGTGCGGGCCCCGAACGTCCCCTCCGTCCAGCGCAGCCGCACGAACGTGACCTCGGCGTCATACGGCAGCGTGATGCTGCCCCAGTTGCCGAGGCCGCGGAACAGGGACTGAGCGGAGACGACCGTGACGCCCGCCAGCGCCGTGGCTACCACCAGACCGAGCGTGACCACGGCGGCCGGGCCGACCGCCTTCCACCGGCGGCTGCGAACGGACCGGCACGACCGCCGGACCAGACCGACCGCTTGGACCACGCCTCCTCCTTGCCTGGCCGCCGCCGTGGGCGGGCGCCGCCGTGGGCGGGCGACGCCGGCCGTCGGCGAAACTCGACCTTCGATTCTACCCCTTGTTGCATCCTCCGCCCGCCGTAACCTTCCCTCCACCGTCGGCCGGACCGTTGCACCAGCTTCAACCGGGCGGAGCCTGCGTCACTTCCCGCCCCGGAGTAGAGAGGAGGGGGCGTCAAGACGAGAAACCGTCGGTGGCGCGAGCCGCGCGGAGAGAGGTTTGCCCGCGCTTGACACGCGTGCTCGCGCGGCCATAATCGCGGGGATGCAACGGGCGGTTCGGACGGGGGCGTGGGTCGGAGCCGCGCTCCTGCTGGCGGGGGCAGGCGTCGGCGGCGGTAGGGCATCGACGGCCGCGGGGCCGGCCGGCAGCGCGCGGGGCGAGGCCGGGCAGGCGGCGCAGGACGAGCGGCGCCAGGCGCCGTACGACGCGCAGCAGCGGCCTCCCGGCGACCCCGCGCGGATCGCGCGCGGGCAGGCGCTCTACGGCATCCATTGCCGCGGCTGCCACGGCATCGATCTCCGGGGCGGAGACCTCGGGGGACCCAACCTGCTGCGCTCGCAGCTCGTGCTGCGGGACCGGCAGGGCGAGTTGATCTGGCCCGTGCTGCGGGACGGGCAGTCGACGCCCGGCGTGTCGTCGATGCCCGCACAGTCGCTCTCCGAGACCGATGCGGCCGCCGTCGCCGAATTCATCCACAGCATCCTCGCCACGTCGACGCGGCAGGGCGGGCCGCCCGCCGGGCCCGAGATCGAGCTCGACATCGTGGTGGGCGACGCGGATGAGGGTCGTGCGTACTTCGAGGCGACCTGTGCATCGTGCCACGCCGCCGACGGGGATCTGGCGGGGATTGCGAGGCGGATTCCCGATGCGAAGACGCTCCAGAACACCTGGGTGCGGGGACGACAGGGCGGCGCACCCCGCCCGCCCGTGCGCGTCACCGTGACGGAGGCGTCGGGCGCGCTCACGGAAGGCCGCCTTGAACGCCTCGACGATTTCCTCGTGGCGCTGACGACGGACGACGGTCGGCGCCGGTCGTTCCGGCGTAAGGGCGGGACGCCGCGGGTGGAGATCGCGGATCCGATGGCGCGCCACACCGAGCTGCTCGGCGTCTACTCCGATACCGACATCCACAACGTCACCGCGTACCTGGTCACCCTGCAATGACGAGCACGGACCTTCCTGCGGCGCTCGCGCCGACGCTCACGGCGGCGCTGGCCGCGGCGGTAATCGTCGCGCCCGCTCCACTCGCCGCGCAGGCGACGGGCGGCCTGGATCCCGCGACGCTGGCCGAACCGCTCGAAGCGGCGTGGCCGACCACTCGGGCGACTACACGGGCCGGCGCTACAGCCTCCTGCGGCAGTTGACGACCCAGACCGTGCAGCACCTGACGCTGGCCTGGACGCGCGAGCTCGCGACCGGCATGCCGCCCCTCGACGGGCCCCGCGCCCCCACGTTCACCGGGGGCGAAGGGACGGGCGACTTCGCCATCGGCCGCCAGCGCATCAAGGGCGCCATCCTGCAGGTGGACGACGTGCTCTACGTGACCGCGCCGGACCACGTCTGGGCCCTCGACGCGCGCGACGGGAGCACGATCTGGCACTACTTCTGGAAGACGCGCGGCAGCATCCACATCGGCAACCGCGGCGCGGCGCTCTGGCGGGACGCGCTGTTCTTCGAGACCCCGGACAACTACCTGGTCTCGCTCGACGCGCGGACCGGGAAGGAGCGCTGGCACGTCGAGATCGCCACCTTCGAGGACCAGTACTTCTCGACCATGGCGCCGATCGTGGTCGGCGACCACGTGCTGGCCGGGACCGGCAACGACCTCGACGCTCCCGGCTTCCTGCAGTCGTTCGATCCGCGGACGGGCGAGCGGCAGTGGATCTTCTACACGGTCCCGATGAAGCCGGGCGACCCCGGGCTCGACACCTGGCCGAGCCTCGACGCCGCGTCGCACGGCGGCGGGCAGGTCTGGGTGCCGGGGGTCTACGACCCGGAGACGAACTACTACATCTTCGGCACCGGCAACCCGACGCCCGGCTACACCGGCGTGGCCCGCCCCGGCGACAACCTGTTCACCTGCACGCTCATCGCGGTCGACGTCGACACCGGCGAGATGGCGTGGTACTTCCAGACCTCGCCGCACGACACGCACGACTGGGACTCGGCCCAGACGCCGATCCTGATCGACGGCGTCATCGACGGCGAGCCGCGGAAGCTGGTTTCGACGGCGGCGCGCAACGGCTACTTCTTCACCGTCGACCGCGTCACCGGCGAGCACGTCGCGACGAGCCGCTACGGGGCCACCGCCAACTGGGCCAGCCACGTGCGCGAGAGCGGGTCGCCGAACCCCGATCCGCGGAAAGAGGCGACCATTCCCGGGGCGCTCGTCTCGCCCGTCGAGGGGGGCGTCACCAACTGGCAGCCGCCGGCCTTCAACCCGGACACCGGGCTCTTCTACACGCAGGAGAACAACGGCTTCAACCTGCTCTACCTGACCGATCCCGACCCGCGCGGCTCGATGGGGCTCGGCGGCAAGGACCGGGTGGTGGTCGGGTCCGGCGGCAACGCCTTCTCCGCCATCGACTACCGGACCGGCGAGACCGTCTGGCGCCACCCGTGGCCGCCGGGCGGCGGGGGCGGGTCGGGCGTCCTGACCACGGCCGGCGGCGTGGTCTTCACCGGAGACGGGAGCGGCAACTTCGTGGCGTTCGACGCGGCGGGCGGCGACCTGCTGTGGCACACGCGCATCGGGGACATCTCGAACGCCCCGCAGACCTACCTGGTGGACGGGCGGCAGCACGTCCTGGTGGCGGTGGGCGAGCGGCTCTACGCGTTCGTGATGTACGGCGGCTGAGCGGATGGCGGACACGGTGAAGGCGCCGGCGGTCGAGCTCCCCGCGGGACTGATGGAGATCGCACAGGTGGACAACGCCGGCCTGCTCTTCATCTCCCCCGTCATCCACGACTGGAAGGTGGTCGCCGACCGGGGCATCGACACCGTGATCGACCTCGAGGGCGGGCTCGACGTCGGCGTCCCCACCGAGCCCCACGAGATCCTCTACGTCTACTACCCGATCCTCGACGAGGCGCTGCCCGAGCCGACCCGGACCGACGCCGTCGCCACGCTCGGCGCCGTGCTCGTCGGACAGGGCCACCGCGTGCTCTCGCACTGCGGCATGGGCTTCAACCGCTCGGCCCTCGTCGCCGGCCTCATCCTTCACAAGCTGGGCATGCCCGGGCGGCAGGTCGTGGCGCAGATCCGCGCCCGCCGCCCCGGCGCGCTCTACAACGAGCAGTTCGCCGCGTACCTGGAATCCCTCGCGTAGCGGCCGCCGGCCGCCGGTCGATTCGCGGCGCCGCCGGCCGGGGCGCGGCCCGCGTGCCGGCCGGGGCGAGTCATGCCCGGCTGGGATCCCGTGCGAGGGTAGGCGCCTCCGAACCGGCGTGCGGTAGGATCCGCGCGTTTCCCCGCAGGGGACGCGACACTGCCGACATGACCACGACATGACCACGACATCCGCCGGCGGCGTGCGAGATGTCCGGTACGAGCCCGAGGAGCGGCCTCCGCCCGCGCTCGCTCTCGGGCTCGGCTTCCAGTTCGCCATGCTCACGGTGGCGGGCATCGTGCTGACGCCGGCCATCGTCGTGCGGGCCGCGGGCGGCAGCGAGGGCTTCCTGTCGTGGGCGGCCTTCGCGGCGCTGGCGATCAGCGGCGTCACGACGGTACTGCAGGCGGTCCGCGTCGGGCGCGTGGGCGCCGGGCACGTGCTGCTGATGGGCACCTCGGCCGCCTTCATCGCGGTATGCGTCACCGCCCTCGTCGAGGGCGGGCCGGGGCTGCTGGCGACCCTCGTCACCCTCTCCGCCCTGTTCCAGTTCGCACTCTCGACGCGCCTGTCGCTGCTGCGGCGGATACTCACCCCGACTGTGTGCGGCACCGTCATCATGCTGATCCCGGTGACGCTGATGCCGATCATGTTCGGCATGCTCGCCGACGTGCCGGCGGACGCGCCGCCATCGGCCGCACCGCTCAGCGTGGCCGTGACGCTGGTGGTGACGGTCGGGGTCACTCTGCGCGCCACGGGCGTGGTGCGTCTCTGGGCTCCCGTGATCGGCATCGCCGCCGGCTGCGCGATCGCGGGCCGGTTCGGCATCTACGACACGCAACTCGTCGCCGAGGCGGGCTGGATCGGCCTGCCGGCGGGCGCCTGGCCGGGCCTGGACCTGCACTTCGGGGTCGCCTTCTGGGCGCTGCTGCCGGCGTTCGTGTTCGTGACCCTGATCGGCGCCATCGAGACCATCGGCGACAGCGTCGCCATCCAGCGGGTCTCGCGGCGGACGCCGCGGGCCACCGACTACCGCGTCGTGCAGGGGGCGGTCACGGCGGACGGCGTCGGCAACCTGCTCTCGGGCCTCGCCGCGACCGTGCCCAACACGACCTATTCGTCGAGCGTCTCCGTGACGGACATCACCGGGGTCGCCTCCCGCACCGTCGGCGTCTACATCGGCGCCATCTTCGTCGTGCTGGCGTTCCTGCCGAAGTTCATGGCGCTGATCCTCGCCATCCCCGGCCCTGTCGTCGGCGCCTACACCATCGTGCTGATGGCCACGCTCTTCGTGCTCGGCATGCGCGTCGTGGTCGAGGACGGCGTGGACTACCGGAAGGGCGTAGTGGCGGGAGTCGGCTTCTGGATCGGCCTCGGCTTCCAGAACGAGCTGATCTTCGCCGACTCCCTCGGCGCCTGGAGCGGGTTGCTGGGCAACGGCATGACGGCCGGCGGCCTGGCCTCCATCCTCATGACGCTCTTCCTCGAGCTGTCCCGGCCGCGGCCGCGGCGCCTGCGGACCGCGCTGAACAGCGACGCCTACCCCACCATCGACGCGTTCCTGAGCGAGTTCGCCGAGGGCCGCGGCTGGACCAGGGCGATGAGCGACCGCCTCCGGGCGGTGGGCGAGGAAACCCTGCTGACGCTCATCCGCCGGGACGAGGAGGGAGCGGCGGGAGAGGAACGGAAGCTCCAGGTCACCGCGCGCAACGACGGCCGGGCCGCGGAGCTCGAGTTCGTCGCCGCGACCGAGAAGGCGAACATCGAGGATCGCATCGCGCTCCTCGGCGACCGCGTGACCGGGGCGGAGATCGAGCAGGAAGTCTCGCTCCGGCTGCTCCGGCACCTGGCCTCGTCCGTGCGGCACCAGCAGTACCACGATACGGACGTGCTGACGGTGCGCGTGGAGCCGCGCGCGTCCGCGTAGCGGCATCGCGCGTTCTGCGGCGCAGGCTCCTACCCGGTGCGCGCGCCGGCCGGAACCGGCGATGCGGTCCGGACGAGGGGACGTTCGTCGATCGGCAGGTGGATCAGCGCCGCCGCCAGACCGAGCGCGACCCCCGCCCACCAGATTCCGTCGTAGGACCCGGTGGCGTCGTGGAGCCGGCCTCCGAGCCAGACGCCGAGGAAGCTGCCGAGCTGGTGGCTGAGGAAGACGACGCCGAAGAGGGTCGCGAGGTAGCGCACGCCGAAGACCTGGCCCACGATGCCCGTGGTCAGCGGCACCGTGGAGAGCCACAGCAGCCCCATCGCCGCCGCGAAGAGGTAGATGACCGCCGGCGTCTTGGGCGCGAGCATCAGCAACGCGATGGCCGCCGCCCGTAGCGCGTAGATGGTGCTGAGCCCCGATTTCTTGCTCCAGCGCTGCCCCGCCGCGCCCGAAGCGAACGACCCGAGGATGTTGAACAGCCCGATCACGGCGATGGCCCCGGCCCCCACGGAGGCGGGAAGCCCCAGGTCGCGGACGTAGGCCGGAAAGTGCACGGTGATGAACGCGACATGGAAGCCGCAGACGAAGAACCCGACCGTCAGCAGGAGGTAGCCGCCGTGTCCGGCCGCCTCGCGCAGGGCGCCGGCGAGCGTCTGTCCGTCGCCCGGCTCGCCCCGCACCACCGGCGAGCCGGGCAGCAGGAACGCCAGCGGCGCGATCGCCAGCGTCGACGCCCCCAGGGCCAGCAGCGCCGGCTGCCAGCCGTAGGAGGCGATGAACGCCTGCCCGAGCGGGGAGAAGACGACCTGCCCGAACGAGCCGGCCGCGGTGCCGAGGCCCAGGGCCAGCGACCGCCGTTCCGGGCCGACCAGCTTCACCATGGCGGCCAGCGCGATGGTGAAGGCCGTGAACGCGACGCCTATGCCCACGAGGATGCCGGCCGTCATCTGCAGCGCGGCGGCGCTCTCCGCGTACGCCATGCCCCAGATGCCGGCCGCGTAGAGAACGGCTCCCGCCGCCAGCACCCGCGACGGTCCGAAGCGGTCGCTCAGCGCCCCGGCAAAGGGCAGCGCAACGCCCCACAGGAGGTTCTGGACGGCCAGGGCCAGCGCGAACGTCTCGCGCCCCCAGCCGCGCGCGCCCGTCATCGGCTCCAGGAAGAGCCCCAGGATCGAGCGCGCGCCGAACCCCACCATCGAGAGGAGGCAGGCCGCCACGATGACCAGGGCCGGGGTCCGCCAGGCAGGTGCCGGAGGACGGTCGGGGGCGAGCGTGGCGGTCATGAGCAGATCGTGGTCGGTGGCCGGCCCCGGGGCCGACGGCCCGCGCCGGGGCGGGAGGCCGGGGCGGGCGCGAGCCCCCCAGCATAGCGCGGGGCGCCAAGCGGGAGAGGCACGCTCCCATCGGAGCGGGATAGAATCGCGCGCGAAACCGGGCCCAACACTCACCATGGCAGCGCAATCGACCACCGCACGAACCCTCGACATCCGCTATGAGGCCGACGAGACGCCGCCGCACGGCGTGGCGTTCGGACTCGGCGTGCAGTACGCCCTGCTCGCCGTGTCGGGCATCGTCATCACCCCGGCCATCGTGGTCCGCGCCGGCGGCGGGGGCGACGCCTTCCTGGCGTGGGCCACGTTCGCGGCGCTCTTCATCAGCGGCGTGACGACGGTCCTGCAGGCCGTCCGCGTCTGGCGCATCGGGGCGGGCTACATCCTGCTGATGGGCACCTCGGGCGCGTTCATCGCGGTCTGCGTCACCGCGCTCGCGCGCGGCGGGCCGGGCCTGCTGGCGACCCTGGTCGCCGCCTCGGCCCTGTTCCAGTTCGCGCTGTCGGCGCGGCTCTCGCTGCTGCGCCGCGTCTTCACGCCGGTCGTCTCGGGCACCGTGATCATGCTGATCCCGGTCACGGTCGTGCCGATCATGTTCGACATGCTGACCGACGTCCCGGCGGGGGCGGCGCGGGCCGCGGCGCCGGTGAGCACGGCCGCGACCCTCGCCGTGATCATCGTGGTCACGGTGCTGGCGTCGGGGGTCTGGCGCCTGTGGGCCCTCGCCATCGGCACCGTGGCGGGCTGCCTCGTCTCGGCCGCGTTCGGCCTCTACGATACGCAGAGCGTCCTCGACGCGGCCTGGATCGGCCTGCCGGCGGGGGGCTGGCCGGGCTTCGACCTCAGCTTCGGCACCGCCTTCTGGTCGCTGCTGCCGGCGTTCGTGTTCGTCACGCTGATCGGCGCCATCGAGACGCTCGGCGACAGCGTCGCCATCCAGCGCGTGTCCTGGCGCCAGCCGCGGGCGACCGATTTCCGGGCCGTCCAGGGCGCCGTCGCCGCCGACGGGCTCGGCAACCTGCTCTCGGGGCTGGCGGCCACGGTGCCGAATACGACCTACTCGTCGAGCGTGTCGATCACCGAGATCACCGGCGTCGCCGCGCGCACGGTCGGCATCTACATCGGGCTGGTGTTCATGGCGCTGGCTTTCGTGCCGAAGTTCATGGCCCTCATCCTCGCCATCCCCGGCCCCGTCGTCGCGGCCTACCTGATCGTCCTGCTCGCCATCCTCTTCGTGCTCGGCATGCGGGTCGTCGTCCAGGAGGGCGTCGACTACCGGAAGGGGGTTGCGGTCGGGGTTGCGTTCTGGCTGGGCGTCGGCTTCCAGAACCAGTTGATCTATGCCGACTACTTCAACGAGTTCTGGGCCGGCCTGCTCGAGAACGGCATGACGACGGGCGGCCTCACCGTGATCGTGATCATGCTGTTCATGGAGTTGACGCAGCCGCGCCGGCTCCGCACCCGCACGGAGCTCGACGCCGGGGCCTACCCGAAGATCGACGAGTTCCTCGCGAAGTTCGCGGCGGACCGCGGCCTGGGCAAGGTGATGACCCAGCGCCTGCGCGCCGTCGGCGAGGAGACGCTGCTCACGCTCATCCGCCAGGAGGAAGAAGGCCGGGCCCGCGAGGGGCGCCGCCTGCTGGTCGTGGCCCACCGCGTCGGCGCGGCGGTCGAGCTGGAGTTCGTGGCGGCCACGGACGAGACCAACATCGAGGATCGCATCGCGCTGCTCGGCGAGCGTGTCTCGGGCGTGCCGGTCGAGGAGGAGGTCTCGCTGCGGCTGCTCCAGCACTACGCCTCGTCCGTGCGCCACCAGCAGTATCACGACACGGACGTGGTCACGGTCCGGGTGGAGCACGCCGGCACGTCGTGACCGCCGTCCGGCTCGATCCCGAGCGCACCTACGCCGAGCGCCGGGCCGCCCGCGAGGCGGAGCACGCCTCCACGGACGAGCGGCATCGCAGGGTCGGACTCTGGCGTCTCGCCTGCCTGGGTGCCGCCGGGGCGCTCGCGGCGGGGGCGATCGGCGGTGCCGGCTACTCGGCGTGGTGGGTCGCCGCACCGCTGCCGGTGCTGTTCTGGCTCGGCGTGCGGCTCGACCGCCTCGAGAACGAGCGATCGAAGCTCGCGCGCGCGATCGCCTTCTACGAGCGCGGGCAGGCCCGGCTCCGGGACGCCTGGATGGGAGCGGGCGACGGCGGCAGCGACCTCGGGAACCCGGCGCACCTGTACGCGGCCGATCTCGACCTGTTCGGTCCCGGATCCCTGTTCGAGCGGCTCTCCCGCGCGCGGACGGACCGCGGCCGGGCGACGCTTGCCGGCTGGCTGCTGCGGCCGGCGCCGCCGGAGGTCGTGGCCCGGCGGCAGGAGGCGGTCGGCGAGCTCGCCCGCAACCCGGACCTCCGGGAAGACCTCGCCGTCGTCGGGGACGAGACGCGCGCCGCGGTCGATGCCGACGTGCTGCGGGACTGGGCGGCGGCGGCGCCCGCCTTCCCGGCCGCCGCGGCGCGGTGGCCGGCCTGGATGGGCTCCTGCGCCGGGGCGCTCGCCCTGGCGGCGGGCGTCGCCTACGCGCTCGCGGCCGGCCGGTCGCTCGCGCTGAGCCCGGCCGCGCAGTCGCTGATCGGGTGGTACTTCGTCGGGGCGGTCGTTGCCGTCGCCGTCGTCACGCGCCGGACGGCGCCGCGCGTCCGGCGCGTGTTCGCCGGGGTGAGCGCGGCCGCCCGCGACGTCGCGCTCGTCGGAAGCCTGCTGGCGCGCCTCGAGTCCGAGCGCTTCCGGGCTCCCCACCTCGTGGCCCTCCGCGCGGCGCTCGACACCGGGGGCGAGGCGCCCTCGCGCCAGGTGCGGCGCCTGACTCGCCTGATGGACCACGTCGACTCCCGCCACAACGCGTTCGCCCGCCTCTTCGGCTTCTTCCTGCTGTGGGACGTCCACCTGGCGCACGCGGTCGAGCGGTGGCGGCTGGCCTGCGGACCGTCGCTGGCCGCCTGGCTGGACGCGGCGGGAGAGATGGAGGCGCTGTCGTCGCTCGCGGCCTACCGCTTCGAGTGCCCGGGGCACGCGTGGCCCGAGCTCCGCGAAGGCCCGGCTCACCTCGTGGCCGACGCCCTTGCGCACCCGCTGCTTCCGGCGGGGGCGGTGGTGAACGACGTACGGCTGGGCGACGGACCGCGGGTGCTGGTGCTGAGCGGCTCGAACATGTCGGGGAAGAGCACGCTGCTCAGGGCCGTCGGCGTCACGGCGGTGCTGGCCCAGGCGGGGGCGCCCGTCCGCGCCCGCCGCCTGCGGATGTCCCCGCTCGCGGTCGGCGCGTCGGTCCGCATCCTCGACTCGCTCCAGGGGGGCAGCTCCCGCTTTCACGCCGAGATCACACGGCTGCACGCGATCCTGGAGCGGGCCTCGAACGCGCGGGCGGAGGAGGGCAACCCGCCCGTCCTCTTCCTGATCGACGAGTGCCTGCACGGCACCAACTCGCACGATCGGCTGGTAGGGGCCCGCGCGGTCGTGACCGGGCTCGCCGACCGTGGAGCCGTCGGCGTCGTCACGACGCACGACCTCGCCCTGACGCGCATCGCCGAGGCGCTCGGACCGCGAGCAGCCAACGTCCACTTCCGCGATCACCTGGTCGCGGGCCGCCTGCGCTTCGACTACACCCTGCGGCCGGGCGTCGTCACCGAGGGCAACGCGCTGGCGCTGATGCGGGAGGTGGGGTTCGACGTATGAGCCCGGCGCTCGGCGCCCGCCGGGGATCAGTAGCGGGTCAGCCGCGTCTCTCCCATCGTGTTGGAGATGCGCAGCCGGAGCGCCGGCGCACCGGGGTCCGCGCCCCGGCGATCGGCGGCGGAGCCGTCCGCGTCGGGGACCGGCGAGTCCGGTGCGGCACCGACGAGGCGCAACCCGGCCGGCGCTTCGAGCCGCAGCTCGCCCATCAGGTTGTTGATGGTGACGTCGGCCATCGCTGCCGCCGGCCACGCGCCGCCGAGGTCGACCGTCACGCTGCCCATGTGACCGGATGCCTGGAGCTCGGTCGCGCGGGTGTTGCCGAGGCGCTCGAAGCGGATCTCCCCCATCCCGCCATCCAGCCGCACGCTGCGGGGCGCGACGGCCAGCGGCTCGCTGACGTCGAGCCGATGCTCCCCCATGGCGAGGTCGACCGCCAGGTCGGTAAGGGAGAGTCCACCGAGATCGACCCGCGACTCGCCCGCGCGGATGGTCAGGTCGACGGAGAACGGAGTGTCTCTCGGAATCGTGACCGTCAGCTCGTTCGGCGTCGAGGGAGCCCGCTCCATCGCGTGGGCCACGAGCTGCACGAGCAGCGAACGCGCGCGCGCGAGGCGAACCGTGACGACGCGCCCGGTCGGCCGCGCGGCCGGCGTGTGATCGTGGACCAGGTCGTAGTACTTGCTGGCGTAGGTGCCGTCTACTCGGATGTCACTGCCCGGAGGACCCGGCCGGACTTCGAAGACGCCGTCCTCGAGGTGGATGTCGAGGTGCGCGGACGCGCCCGCGTCATCCCCGCCGACGCCGTCCCGGCCAGGGAGGGTGATGGAGCGGGCGACAGGTTCGGGCGTCGGTTCGCCGAGGCGCTCGACGGTGGATGAAGCCCAGACGAGGGCAACCGCGGCGACGGTGGCGAGCGCACTGGGAACGGCAAGGGCGGCGGCGACGACGAACCAGACGATCCGGTTGCGGCGGCGGGCAGACTTCGGAATCATCGGCTCGTCCCTCCGTCACTCGGCTTGGACGCACACCGCACGGATCGGGTTCCATTTACCGCCCGTGAACGGCTCGGAGGCACACCGGACTATTGAACCCGTATGCAACTGGCTAACCGGATTGACACTACGTCTTACGGACGCTACGCTCCTCCCCATGAACGACATATCCCAGAAGATCAGTGAGATCGTTGCGGAAACGATGGCGAGCAAGCAAGCCGAGATAAGCGACTTGCTCGACAAGCTGCGGGCAGACATCGATGCCCTGCAGCAGGCAGTGAGCGGCTTCGCCGCCGGAAGTGAGCGACCGACTAGCCGGCGCCGTCCACGCCCCACGCCGCCGGCCCCGAAGCCGCGCCGGCGGCGTCAGAGTGCCGATGCCGCCCCCGCGGTGGCGGCACAGGCAGCGCCCAGCCGGACCCCGGCCCCGCGCAAGCGCCGCGAGAAGACGCCGGAGGAACGCGAGGCGATCTCGAAGCGCATGACTGCCTACTGGGCGCGGAAGCGCGAAGAGAAGGCCGCCAAGGGCTGACGAGACTCGATGCGCGGGACGGACCGGGCGCGCGTCCGACGAGTGCCCGGTTCTCTTGCGGCAACGACGCGCATCAGCGAACGTCCGTGCCCCGAGTCGACGCCGAAGACCTCGCCGACGATGCTCTTCGTGTCTACATCGCGGCGCGGTTGGCAGAAGCGCAGCGCGTCGAAGCGGTGCTTACCGAGCACGGCGCAGACTACGTCGTGAGCGTAGAGTTGTTCCGTGCCGGCCTGCTGTCGCGCCCCCACCACGGCGCCGTCTTCTACGTTGCCGCGTCCTGCGCCGATCGCTGTCGCGAGTTGCTCGTCGCCGCGGGTCTGAGGCGCGGAATCGTCACCGGCGCCGACTGACAACCGGCTCGCCAGCTACGCACCGGAGCCCGAGGCCCCTGTCGGCAGCAACATGCTCGTGACGTTCACGCTGCCCTGACGTGCCCCGAAGGGCGCGCCAACGACGCCAACCCCAACCCTAACGCCGCTCGTAGGGCGCGCCGGTACCGGACGAGCCGACGAAGAAGGTCGACCCGTCGGGGAAGGTGATGTCCCGCGCGTTGGCGGTATGGGATCCGTTCTTCGCGCCGAAGCCCTCGATGACGAGCTCCGTGCCTACCGGGACGGAGTTCTTGTTGAGGCCCCGCCGCATCAGGGAGTTGGGCGCACCGCACTCGATGGCCCAGGTCACCACCTGACCGTCCTCGCCCACCACGTCGACGTGGATCCAGGAGTGCGGGTTGATCCACTCCGTCCTGGAAACCACCCCCTCGAGCCGAAGCGGCCGGTTGGCATCGAACTCGGCGGAGAAAGCATGATGGCCAACGGCGGGCGTCGCGCCCGCGAGCACGCCGAGTGCGGCGAATGCTGGTGCGACAGTCCACAACGCGGAGCGCGTCGTCGTTCGTCTCATCGCTACCCCCCCGACTCATCTCCCGGGCCGGCCCCCCGTGGACGGGGCCCGCACCGCAACTCTAGCGCACGCCGACGCGCGCGGTGCTCACGTCCGCCCCGGTCATCAGCTCGAGGTTGCGGCCGTTGCCCTCGTGGCAGGCGTACTCGAACAGCATGTGGCCTTCGGGGGCGCGCCGGAGCGCATCGATCTCTATCGTCCACGGCTGCGTGAACACGCTCGGATCGGCGATCGTCGCCCGGTAGCGAATCGTGTCGGCGTCCGTCATCGTGAAGCGCTCCGTGACGTGCAGGTCACCGCTGTGGAACACGCCGTGTCCGGTCGTCAGGGCGCTGGCCGGGGCGCCCTCCGGCGGCGCACCGTGGCCGACGGGCCAGGTGTTGGTAGTGAAGTGGGTCGTCTCGACGACGAGCGTGCTCCCTTCCCAGCGGCCGCGGGAGTCGCCCATCCCGAGCCGGATCCCGGGCGGGAGCGGCGGCCGGTCGTCGCTGAGCGAGATGTAGCGCGACAGGTGGTTCCATTCGTAGAGCATCACGACGTAGCCGGGGACCTGCAGCACCTGGTAGGTGTTGTAGCCGACCGGGAGGTGCGCCCGCGGCAGCGCCGACGGGAGGCACTTGACGCGCGGGTCGAGGAGGGCCAGCTCGTCCTGCCGCGCCATGATCTCCCTGCGCCGCTCCGCCGCCCAGGGCTGGAGCGGCACCTTGCCGTCCGGGGGGTCGACGATCATCGGCGACGACAGGAAGTCGGGGCCGGTGTCGTCCGGGTCGGGCTCGAAGAAGCGCGAGAACGCCGCACCCTGGCCCCGGTTGGAACCCTCGGGCGGAACCCACAGGTCGCCCGCCGGGGCCTCCAGCGGCTGGTAGGGGCCCGGCAGGTAGTAACCCCGAAAGTCCGGATCGCCCCACGGGGTGCGCGGAGGCTCGAACTCGGCGCTCCCGTGCTCCTGGGCATGGGCTACGGGCGGCGCGGCGCCGAGGAGAAAGATGGCGAAAGCCAGTGGACCGACACCACGACAGGTCATCGTGCAGCTCCTTCCGGGGCGGTCATCGATTGCAGAATGAAGTCGACGCAGTCGTAATCCAGGAGCCGGAGCCCCTCCTCCATCCGGCGGTAGATCGGCATCCGCATGGTCCAGGGCCGGGTGAAGACGTTCGGGTCCTCGATCGTCACCTGGTAGTCGAGGTGGTACGGAGTGACCGGCGTGTAGCGCTCCACGACGTGCAGCGCGTCGCTGTGGAAGTTGCCGGCGGCGTCGAACCAGGTCCGCCCGTTGAAGTGGGTGGTGTCGACGACCAGCGTGTCGCCCTCCCAGTGGCCGCGCGAGTCCCCCATCCAGAAATCGTTGGGAAGCGGATGCGGGCTGCCGTCCGTGTAGATGATGCGCGTCGCGTGCGCGAACTCGTAGGTGATGACGACGTGGTCGGGTGTCTGCAGGATGCGGAACGGGAACGGCATGTAGGTGATGCACGGCACGCCGGGCAGGAAGCACTGGCGCACCGGATCCTCTTCGAAGCGGTTGGCGTAGTTGGCTTCCTGCTGCTCCGCCGCCCACCCCTGGTAGGGAATGTCGCCGTCCTCGATTACGCCGAGCCCCGCGGGCACGCCGTCCTGCGCGTTGTGCGGCCGGATGTCCCAGGCCGCGGCGTTGACCACCTGCCATATGCCGTTCAGGTCGGGCTGCCCCTCGGGCGTTCGCGGCCCGTCGTACGCGGAGCCCGCGGCCTGCGGCGCCGGCTCCGGGGCCGGGCCGAGCGACGCCAGGTAGCCCACCGCCTGCCGGACCTGGTCGTCGTTCAGCTCGCGCGTCGAGATCGGCGGCATCTGGCCGTAGCCCTCCCGAACCACGGCGAGGACGTAGTCGGCGTCGAACCCGAGGGGAACGAGCGGAGGAGCGATGTCGCCCCGGCCGGCCACGCCGTGGCAGAGCTGGCAGACCTCCCGGTAGGGGGCCGCGCCCGTGTGGTCCTGGGCGACGACCGAGGCCGGCCCCAGGAGTGCGGCGGACAGGACGAGAAGACCTTGGCGGAGAGTCACGGTTGCTCAGAATACCCGATCCGCGGGCGGGTTCCGCCGCGAGGCGACGTGCAGATCAGGAGCCGAGGTCGGCGGTCGGCAGGTAGCGCGGAGGGCGCCGATGGCGCGTTGCCTGCTCGAACGCGTAGGCGATGCGTATCAGGGTCGGCTCGCTCCACGCGCGGCCGAAGAACGAGATGCCGACCGGCAGGCCGAATACGTAGCCCGCCGGCACGGTGACGTTCGGGTAACCGGCGGCGGCCGCGTAGGCGGAGCTCGAGCCCCCGAAGTGGTCGCCGTTGACCAGGTCGGTCACCCAGGCCGGACCGCCGGTCGGAGCGACGATGGCGTCCAGACCGTGCGCGTCCATCACGCGGTCGATGCCGTCCTCGCGGGACAGCCGCCGGGCCGCACGGCGTGCGGCGAGGTAGGCCGGCTCCGAGAGCGCCCCCCGCGCCTCCGCCGCCTCCAGCCGCTCCTGCCGGAAGTAGGGCATCTCCTCGTCCGCGTACCGGCGGTTGAACTCGATGATCCCGGTCAGCGAGCGGACCGGCGCGTCCGGGCCGAGGCCGGCGAGGTAGGCGTTCAGGTCGGCCTTGAACTCGTACAGCAGAACCTCGACCTCGGCCCGGGCCAGAGCGGCACGCGTATGGGAGAGGGCGACCGGATCCACGACCTCGGCCCCGCGCGCCCGCATCGCGTCGACGGCGCCCGCCAGCAGTCCGTCGACCCGCTCGTGGAATCCGGCGAAGCCGCGCGCGACGCCGATGCGCGCCCCGGCCAGTCCGTCGGCGTCGAGGAACGGCGTGTAGTCGCGCAGGCCGCGCGTCCCGCTGTCCGCGGTGGCGGGGTCGCGCGGGTCGGGTCCCGCCAGCACCCCCAGCACGATCGCGGCGTCGCGCACGCTCCGCGCCATCGGCCCCGCGGTGTCCTGGCTGTGCGCGATGGGGATGATGCCGGCCCGGCTGACGAGGCCGACGGTCGGCTTGATGCCGACGATGCCGTTGGCAGACCCCGGACAGACGATGGAACCGTCCGTCTCGGTGCCGATCGCCGCGGGCACGAGGCTGGCCGCGACCGCCACCGCGGACCCGGAGCTGGATCCGCAGGGGTTGCGGTCGAGGGCGTAGGGGTTGCGGCACTGGCCGCCGCGCGCGCTCCAGCCGCTCGACGAGCGCGTCGAGCGGAAGTTGGCCCACTCGCTCAGGTTCGCCTTGCCGATGAGCACCGCGCCCGCCTCGCGCAGCCGCCGGGCGACGAAGGCGTCCGCGGAGGGAATCGAGCCCCGGAGCGCGAGCGACCCCGCCGTCGTGGTCATCCGATCCGCGGTGTCGATGTTGTCCTTGAGGAGGATCGGCATCCCGTGGAGGGGCCCGCGGGGGCCGGCCCCGGTGCTCGCGGCGTCGATGGCGCCGGCCACGGCGCGCGCCTCCGGGTTGACCTCGATCACCGCGCGCAGGGCGGGTCCCTGCCGGTCGAGGGCATCGATCCGGTCCAGGCAGGCATCGGCGACGGCGCGGGCGGTCAGGCGGCCGTCCCGCACCGCCTCCCGCAGGGCGTCGAGCGAGACCTCCTCGACGGCGGCCGCGGCCGACGGGCGTACCGGGGGTTGCGCTGCGGCGCCCGGCCCGACAGCGGCCAGCGCGCCGTAGCGCAGGAAGTCGCGGCGACCGATCCGGCCGGCCATCTCCCGCTGCACCCTCGCTCCCTCGCCCTGACGGGCAGACCCCTCAGGGCACGGTGACGCTCAGCGGGACGTACGTGTCGCCCCAGTGGAGCCGCAGCTCGGCGTCCTTCTTCTCCACGGCCGCGAAGTAGAAGGCGAGCGTCTCCATGTGCTCGCCGAGGCGCGGCGACACCATGAGGCGCAGGGCGTCGTGCTCCTCGCCGGGATAGGGCGTGTGATAGACGTCGGCTTCGCGGCTGAAGATCATCGTCCAGCGGTTCGGGTCCGGAATCGCCCACAGGCTGTACTTCCCGGCCGGGAGCGCGTTGCCGTTGATGGTCACGTCGCGGCTGACGGCGATGGCCGTCGCGTCGTTGGCCCCCGGGTTCCAGATCTCGCCGAACGGCACGATGCCGCCGAACAGCTCGCGCCCGCGCGCCACCGGACGGTCGTAGGTCACCGTGATCGACGTGTTGGCGACCTCCTGCCACACCGAGCCGCTCTGCGACGCTTTCACGTCGTCGAGCGCCATGATCTCCCCGTCGTCCGCGGCCGCCGCCGTGGTCTCGGCCGCCGCCGCGGCCGGCGCCTCGGTGCCGGCTCCGCCGCCGCCGCCGCCACACCCTGCGACCGTGAAGGCCACCAGCGTGGCCAGCAGAACGCGCTCCCGAGTCATCAGGACCTCCTTGTCGGGCGCAGCCTCCGGCTCGCCGCCGCGTCCCGCGGCCGTCGCAGCGCAGGACGCGCGCCCTCGCGCACGGTACCGCGCGGGGCGGCCGGTTTTCAAGCCGGCGGCGCGGGGGGCGCCCCCGGATGCCGCAGGACGGCCGCGCACGCCGCGCCGGCCAGACTCAGCGCCATCAGGCCCAGGAAGGGCGCGGTGTAGGCGCCGGTCGCGTCGAACAGCTCGCCGCTCAGCCACGGCCCGAGGCTGGCGAGGGCGCCGGTCACGGTGAGCCGCAGGCCCGCCGTGACCGCGAACGGCCGCCGCCCGAAGAAGTGCGAGAGAACCACCGGCACGCTCGTGTAGGCGACGCCGAAGCCGAGTCCGACGAGCGCGACTGCGACCCAGACGACGCCGGCCGAAGCCGGAGCCAGGACCAGCCCCGCCCCGAGCCCCTCGAGGGCCAGCGCCACCGCCAGCACGTGCTGCGCGGGCAGCCAGTCGCCGGCGGCGCCGAGCAGCCGGCCCGCGCTGCTGCACAGGATCATCGCGGAGACGGCCAAGCCGACGGCCGGCCACCCGTAGCCGGCGTCGTCGAGGTGCAGCAGCAGGTGCGCCACCAGGGCGCTCCAGGTCACCGAGTAGGCGACGCTGCACCCGAGCAGCAAGCCGAACTGCGGCGTCCGGACGGCCTGCGCCGCGCGCCACTCCCGCGCGTCCGCGGCGCGCGGTGCGGCATCCGCGGGAAGTCGCTCCGGCGGCGCGCCGTCGCGGTTCTGTCCCACCTGCTCCGGGGTGTCCCGCACGAAGAGGACAGCCACCAGGGCCACCACCGCCGCCACCACCGCCCCCGCGCGCCACGCCTCCCGCCAGTCGCCGATCGCGACCGCGGCGGGCGGCACGGCCGCCCCGACCACCGCCCCCGCCGTGAGCGTGACGCCGATCGCCAGAGCGCGCCGCCGGAGGAACCAGTTCTGGGCCAGCGTCTGGCACGGGACGAGGGTCGAGCACCCGACGCCGAGCCCGGCGAGCAGCGAGAACCCGACGTAGCAGTCGAGAACGGACTGCGCCCCGGCGAGGTAGAGCATCCCGAGCGCCGTCACCACGGAGCCCGCGGCCATCACCGGGCGCAGCCCGAGGCGGGCGACCGCGACGCCGACCAGGAGGCCCACGCACTGGTGCAGGACGTTGAAGAGCCCGAACACCCCGCCCACGTCGCCGCGGTCGAGCCCGAGGTCGCCGGCGATGACCGGGGCGAGGGTGCCCCAGCCGTAGTACGCCGGCGAGATGCCGAAGCCGTAGCAGGCGGCGCCGGCGCCGAGCACGATCCAGCCGTAGAAGAAGGGGCGGCGCATCGACTCACGGCGGTCCGGGCCCCCGGGTGGCCATCCCGAAGGGGCCCGCTACGCGGCGGCGGCGCACCTTTCGCGCCGCCCGCCGCGACTCCTCGGCTACGGGTGCGGCGAACGCGGCGGTCGGTCCGTCGTCTCCTCGCCCGTGAGCTCCCCGAGGCGCACGGCCCAGAGGCCGGAGTTCATGTCCGCGAAGAAGACCGTCCCCTTGTGCGGCTGGGCCCCGAAGACCAGCGCCGCGTTGGGGACGAAGCCCTCGGGGTCGAGCGGCAGGAAGCGCGCGATCTCGCGGCCCTGGCGGTAGAGGTTGCCGAGCAGCTCTCCGGAGACGTCCACCACCCGCAGGCCGCCGTTGTAGAACGCGACGTACATCACGTCGTCCTCGACCCAGATGTTGTGGCTGCCGGCTTCCGGGACCTCGTAGCGGGCGACCAGGCGCGGCGGCGACTCGAAGTTCTCGTCCCACTCCAGGATGTGGACCCAGCCGCGCCAGCGATGGGGCTCGTTCTCGTAGCCGGGCGTCCCGGTGCCGATGGCCGACTCCGGGCTGTAGTTGGGGCCGCTGCGCGCCGCTTCGTCGCCGGCGAAGATGTAGAACTTGCCGGTCGACGCGCTCCGGTACGGGTAGACGGAGTGGTTCCAGCCGGTCGGGAACGGGAACTGCCCGATGAGCCTCGGTTCCTGCGGGCTCCCGCCCTTGCCGGCCCCGCCGACGTCGACCACCGCCACCCCGTCCGTCCAGTTCGCGGAGTAGGCGACGCCGTCCCGGACCACGACGTCGTGGATCGAGCGGGCCGGGTTGTCGAGCGCGAAGCTCCCGACCCGCCGGGGGGCCGCCGGATCCTCGATGCTGATGATGTCGTAGCGCCGGGCGGCGGAGAGGGCGTACACGTGCCCGTCGTGAATGAACGTGTTGTGGACGCCGCCCGTCAGCCGCTCGTCGTACTCGGCCAGCTTCCGGACGCCGACCTCGGGATCGGACACGTCGAGGATGACCAGCCCGTTCCGGCGGTTGGAGGCGCCCTCGCGGGAGATCACGGCCGTCGTTCCGTCCTCGGATACCTTGACGTCGTTCACGGAGCGGGCGTCCACGCGCACGACGTCGACGACGTGGAGGTTCGCGGGGTCGGTCACGTCCCAGACGTAGGCGTGGCCGCCGGCGCTGTGGGTGCCGGTCAGGGCGTAGTCGCGCCCGTTGGGCGCTTCCCACACCCAGAGATCGGTCGTGGCGCGGTCGCTGACCCGACCATGCCCTACCAGCTCGATGGGCCGCCGCGCGCCGCGCTCGACGGCCCGGATCAGCGCGGAGGCCGTCACCGCGCCGGTGCGGGCCACGACGGTATAGGCCCCCGGCAGGTCGGCGACGAAGCGCCCGTCCTGCATGATCAGGCCCGACGACGGTCCGCCGCTGACCATCGCGTCGGTGATCGACGACACGCTGAAGGCGACCGGAACGCCGTCGAGCGAGCGCCCGTCGGCGTCCGTCACCGTGGCGGTCAGGCGCGTCACGTCCCCCGTCCGGGCGGTGCTGCGGTCGGGGGTCAGCGTGATGCGGGCGGCCGGATTCGGCTCCACGTCGAGCGTCATCTCCGCCGTCGCTCCGCCGGCGACCGCCGTGACCGCGACCCGGCCCGGCGCGCCGAGCGCCAGCACGCCCCGGCGGGTGGTCCGCTGGTTGGCCGGAGGCTGCCCGATCGGCATCGCGATCGAGGCGTCCGAGGTGCTCCACTCGACCTCGACGTCGTCGGCGAACGCTCCGTCGTCATCGAGGGGCGTCGCCTCGAGCGTCACCTCGGTGCCGGCATAGAAGGGCCCCGGCGCGTTCAGCACGATCGACGCCGCCGGCCGTGGGAGGATGGTGAGCGGCACGCGCCGCTGCAGGTAGCCGCCCGCGTCCGAGTCTCCCGCCGATGCACCGCTCGCCCTGCCCACCACCCGCACCAGCACGGCGTACTCGCCCGGACGGACCGTCGAGACGCGGCCGTCGGGCGATACCGTGAAGATGTTGAAGCCCCAGGTGCGTTCCTCCAGATTCCAGTACTGCCCGTAGAGCGGCAGATAGAGAACCTCGGCCTCGACCTCGTTCCCGTCGCCGTCGAGCACCGCGGCGCTGATGCGCGCGGTCTCACCGGCCGTCAGCGTGAGCTCCTCGGGCGAGACGGTGAGGGTGTCGGGCGCCGGCGATTCCCGCTCGGCCTCGGCCTGCGCGAACGCGCCCGCGGGAACGAGCAGGACAGCGGCCACCAGTGCGGTCCGTCGGAACAGCGTGTGCAGGGACATCTGAACTACCTCGCAGTCTGCGTCGTGCCGCGCGAGCCGCCTGCGCTCGTCCTCATCCTGCCCATCCGGGACAGCGCCCGCCGTGACCACCGTGCTGATGATCCACCTCGTAACGGGCTCATTCGAGATCGGGGGTCTCGGCAGGTCCGTACCCCGTCATGCCGATGCTATCAGAGCGACCTCGGCTCGCTCGCTCCCGGCGTGGCACGCGGCCGCCACCACGAGGCTGACGACACGAGCCGGCGGCACACATTGCGGATCGGCCGCGCACGGGATCGGCTCGTGCGACTCGCCGTCGCCCCGAGACGTCCCGGATCCGGAGCGTATCCAGGCGCTACGATGGCATGGCCGGGCTTGACCGAGGGCCGGCCGGAGGCGAACGGATGGGAGCCGGCGAGAGGCAGGCGCGAACGGTCGCCGACTACGGGCTGTGGGCGGAGAACGAGCGGCGCGAGCGAGGGCGGGAGCTCAACTGGGACCGCCCGCCGTATGACGAGCTGCGGCCGGCCGCGTGCTTCAGCGACCGTCGCCCCACACCGCGCGAACGGGCCGCGATCCGGCCCCGCGCCCGCCCGGAGGAGATCCGGCAGCATAGCGGGACGATAGGCGCGCGCCTCGCCAGCAGTTGCGCAGGCTGGGCCGAGCACGCGACGTCAGGGGAGTTCTACGCGGCCATCCGGGCGAACCGCCCGACCGAGAGGCAACGGCACATCCTGGATGCGTGGATCCGGGAGGCGTCCTGGGAGGAGATCGTCTGCGGCTGGGCGGACGAGGTCTACACGTTCCGGGAGCTGGCGGGAGCGCTTCATCGCGCTGGCCTCGCGCGGTGCCGCTGGGCACGGGGACTCAACCGCTTGGCGAAGAGACCGCCGACGGTAGCGGGATGAGCGTGACGAAGCTGCTTGCACTGCCGGAGCCGGCGCGGGGACTGTGGCTGCGGACACGCGACGCGATACGGGAGAGCCTGGCCGAGGTCGGGGGCGCGGAATACCAGATCGGCGGCGGGACGGTCCTGGCCGCACGCTGGGGACACCGCATCAGCTATGACGTGGACCTGACGCTGCCGGAAACGCTGACGCTGCACCGGCTCGAGAACCCGGTCGAGAGCCGGTTCGAGCACCGCATGAGGGAGCTCGGCGGTCGGCCGGAGTACTACCAGAGCCTACGGATGTACCAGGTGCGGTTCGGAAGCCAAGGCCTCGATCTCTGGGCGCACACCGTCCAGCCTCCCGGCGGCCAGACTCGGCTGGCGCTCGAGGGCCGGGAGGAGACGGTCCACTCGAACGTGCAGATACTGTGGGGCAAGATCGCCCGTGCCGAGCGGAATCTGAGCCGCGACGTCTACGACCTCGTGCAAGGCTCCGAGCACGACCCGGCGAGCGTGGAGATCGCGGTGAACGCACACCCGCGGGGTGTGGCCGAGTGGGCGGCGCGCAGTTGGAGCGAGGGCCGCGCGGAGATCGCCTTCGACGCCGACGCGCGGTTGCGAGGAATCCCCGCCGTGGAGCGGCAGCGGCTCGACACGCTCGGTGTGCGAGGGGAGAAGGCGATCCGGGCGGCACTCTACGCAGAGCTGGCGATACGGACGGCCGGCACCTACCTGCGGATCGAGACCAGGACGGCGGGAGGAGTCCATCGGCGGACGGAGGTCGAGGCGGGCCGTATCCGCGAGGCACTGACCGCGCGCGGCCTGGCGGGCAACCGAAGACGGCACGGGCCGAACATGGACGCGCTCATCGAGTACGCTGAGACGCTGTGCCGGGCCAACGCCCCGGAGACGCTGATCTACCGCGAGGATGCCCAGCAGGCCACCCACTGGCGGACGGCGACCGCCGCCCACAACCTGCCCGCCGGGCCGCCGATCGGTCATCGGGACCGCAAGCCCTAAGGATCAGTGCTGCTGGCGGCGTAGTCGGTCTACTGCAACGGCGGCGGTGACGATCGGGATGCCGTCGATGTCTCCGAGCGCCAGCATGTGCTTCTTGTCACCGGAGACGATCAGGTCCGCTCGTCCAGCAATCGCGGTGGCCAGGATCGAATTGTCGTCAGGGTCCGGTGAGGCGTTGAGGTCGGGCAGGTGCCTGACGACTTCACCCACCGCCTCGAGGTTGTTGATCAAGTCCTCTGCTTCCTGGGGGCGCAAGTAGGAGCGCAGGTGGTCGCGACGCACGACGCTCCGCAGCTCGTCGAGCTGCGCCTCGGAGGTTGCGAGCGTCAGGCCCAGCCGCTTGACCAAAGCCAGGACACGGCCGGGCGCACCGTCTCGCGAGATCAGGGCACTGACGAGAATGTTCGTGTCAAGCACGATCCGCGCGAGCTTGCGCGACCGCGTCGTCGGCGAGGGCCTGCGCTTCCGCGGCCGAGAGGTTCCCGTTTCGCTCCCAGACCGATTCGAGGGTCTCCCAGAAGATCGCCTGCCGGACGGCGCGGTCGACGAATCGGGAGAGGTCGCCCTTCCGGCCGCCCGTTCGGGCGAGGTAGCTGCGAAGGCTGCGGTCGGTTGCATCGGAGACAACGAGGCTCCAGCGGGTGCTCATAAGTCAGGTCTTTTGGAATATTGTGTGTATATATGCTTAAGCGCACAGTAACGCATGGCCTTCGAGAACGCAAGAGGAAGAGACCCGCCTACCGTCCCGTCTTGCGCGGCAGCCGCTCGTCGAGCATGGCGGTGTTGTAGGCGAACACGGCCGCGACGACGGCCATCTGCATGACGTCGGCGGCGGGCACGCGATCGTAGAAGTCCATGTTGGAGTGGTGGGTGCGGGAGTTGTACTCCAGGCGATCCTGCATGAACTGGAAGGCGGGCAGGCCCAGCCGGTCGAAGGGCACGTGGTCGGTGCCTCGCGTCGAGCGGCGGCCGATGGTGGTCACGCCGAGGTCCGCCAGCTCCCGCATCCATACCTCGAAGATCGGCGCGATGCGGCGGTTCCCCTGCAACCAGATGCCGCGGATGCGGCCGGCGCCGTTGTCGAGGTTGTAGTAGGCCGAGAGCTCCCGGTGGGCCGGCAGCCGGCGCCGCGTGTCCGGGTCGCCGTAGTGGGCTCGGGCGTAGGCGCGCGAGCCCAGCAGCCCCTGCTCCTCGCCGCCCCAGAGCGCGATGCGGATCGTCCGCCGGGGCGCCGCTCCGACCGCCCGCAGGATGCGCAGCGCCTCCATCATCGCGGCCACCCCGGCCGCGTTGTCGGTGGCCCCGGTCGCGCCCGGCGTCGCGTCGAAGTGGGCGCCGAGCAGCACCACCTCGTCCGCGCGGTCCGTGCCCGGGATCTCGCCCAGCAGGTTGAAGCCGTTCGGCCGCGCGTCCTCGTCGTGGAAGCGCGTGGCGATGTGCAGCTCCACGCGGACGGGGAGGCCCCGCTCCAGGATGCGCACCATGCGGTTGTAGTGCTCGACCGCGATGGTGGCCGACGGCACGACGCGCGGCGCGCGCGGGTCGCGCGAGCCTCCCAGGCCCGGGAACACCGTGCCGCCGTCGGTGCGCTGCGTGGGCCAGTCGAGGTCGCTGCCGCTCGGCGCCCCGGAGACGACGACGGCGGCGCTCCCCCGCTCGAGGACCGCCACGACGCCCTCCTCCGCGTAGAAGGCCTCGGTCAGCTCCCGGATCGACGGGCGGCCGGCGCGGTGCCGGGCTGGCAGTGCCAGCGGACTCCGGACCGGTCGGCGCGCGGCCGCCAGCAGCTCGTCGTCCATGCGCAGCACGATGTCGCCCTCGAGAAGCGGCACCGCCCGGGCCGGCTGCGGCAGCACGATCTTGCCGCGGAGCGTGCCGCGGTAGCGATCGAGGTCGCCGCGGCGGGTGATGTCGACCCGCACCACGTCGGCCTGGACCGTCCCGGCGGTGCTCGGGCTCCACGCGCGCGGGTGGCCGATGATCGGCATGACCTGCGGCTCGACCATGTGGGCGTGGAAGCGGACCAGCGACCAGCCCCGGCCGAAGGCGAAGCGCTCTTCGCGGACGTTCTCCACCCCCCACGCGCGCAAGCGGCCCGCCGCCCACTCCCGGGCCTCCTCGATGGCCGGCGTGCCGGTGACTCGTGGGCCGTAGACGTCGCTCAACCAGCCGACGAGGTCCATCACCTGCGATCGCTCGAAGCCTTCCTCGCGGATGGCCGCGACCGTCGCAGAGTCGGGCGACTGCGCGGACGATAGCGCGGCGCCCAGCAGCACCATCGCTGCGACCAGCCGAACGCCGCGGAGAGGGGGCGGTGGCATCAGATTCCTACTCGTCCGCTTCGAGGTCGGCGACGACCGCGCGGAGGAAGCGCGCGGCCTCGGCGCCGGTCACGGCCCGGTGGTCGAAGGTGAGCGACAGGGGCAGGACGCGGTGGACGCGGGGCTCGCCGCCGGCCGCGACGACCCGCGGCGCCGCCCGGCCGGCACCGAGTATCGCGACCTGCGGCGGCACCACGACCAGCGCCGCGTGCCGGCCGCCGACCGAGCCGAAGTTGGACAGGGTGATGGTCTGTCCGCGGAGCGCCTCCGGCGGGATGCTGCGGGCGCGAACCGCCTCCTTGAGGCGGGCGATGCCCGCCGCGAGGTCGTCCGGGCTGCGGCCGCCCACGTCGCGCATCACGGGCACGAACAGGCCGCTCTCCTCCACGTCGACCGCCACGCCGAGGTCGATGCGGGGCAGCACGCGGCGGGTGAGCTGCTCGCCGTCGAACCAGGCGTTGAGCGCGGGGGCGGCCCGGCATCCCGCCACGACGGCCCGGATCAGCCGCAGCAGGACGGTCGTCCCGTCCGGCCAGGCGTCGACGTCCGCCTCGTCGGTCACGCCCGCCGGGACGACCTCGGCGTGGGCCCGCGCCATCCGCTCGGCCATCGCGCGGCGGACGCCGCGGAGCGGCTCCGCGGGGCCGGCATCGGCGAGCGCCTGCGCCGCGCGCTCCACGTCGGCCCGCGTCACCGCGCCGCCGGGGCCCGTTCCCTGCACCTGGGCCACGTCGACGCCCAGCCGGCGCGCCAGCGCGCGGACCG
>JAPOVI010000302.1 GCA_026708265.1 Acidobacteriota bacterium | reverse complement strand
TCGGGCATGCTGGTCGTCGTGCCGTTATCGCTGCTGCTGCACGCCGCAAGCGCGAAGGCGGCCACAAGCGCAACCACCAGGTTCTTCCAAAGTGTCATGAAGGCTTTCTCCCCGTGCTCGCCTGTGCGGCGGGTGTGAAATTCGACTGATATCGTGGCGCAATTCCTGTGACGAGTCAACGGGATTCATACGCCACGACGGACTATAGTTACCGTATGCCAAGGATTCAAGCTAGGAGCCCAATATGTCTGGTTGCGCGTGCTGGGCCGGCCGTAACCGAGTTCCTTCCGATAACCCCCAATCACCCATCCGCTTGGGCGACGTTGCCAGCAGCGCACGCATGATGTTTTCCGGAGTATCCGGCATGGGCTTCGGAAGCTTCCCGTCTCGTGTTGTTCCAGGGACAACCTCGAACAAAGCAGCAGTATGGCTTACTCCGGCCCATCGATAAAACAACCGGCGATTTGTCGGTGAAACATCTGCCAGCTTCCCTGCCAAGGCAGGAAGGCTCCTTCGTACTCGGACAATAGAGCGCAGTCACCGCAGGGGCGCGGTGGGCGCTGCCGCTCAAGCACCGCTCAAGCTACATACCAATCGCCAACCGGCTTTCAGCGCCTGAGAGCTTGAGCGGTCAGGCAGCGGGATTAGGACGCCCTTGGTGCGTTTTGGTCACACCACAGGCCATCGTCGAACGCCAACAGGCGAGGTGTGCGGATGCGCAACTTTGCAGGACGCGGCTGCACGACCTGCGGCACTATGGCGGGTGAGCATCCTCTCGTCGGAAAAGGCCTCGGGCACTGCAGGCACCGGACGACGGCCGACTACACACATCTGGCCCGGGATGCGGTGAAAACCTCCGCCGCTCGGTTCGGCGACAGCATTGCTCACGGCCTGGATACCGCATAGCACGCTGCACTGTTCACAACCCCGTCGTTCGCCACGCCAGAGCTTTGGGTTGCACGGTCCTCCTCAAGTTGATCCGCAAACGGCTCCTAGACCTCGGCCAGTCCGGTCAGAGCCTCTGCTTCCCTTCCCGACACGGGCCGTGTGATAGTGGGCGAGCAGCACGTCGCGGTGAACGGGGACCATGTCCACAACCCAGTCGTTCACCACACCGCAGCTGTGGGTTGCACGGCCCACCTCAAGTTGGTCCGCAAAGGGCTCCGGAGTCTCGGCCAGTCCGGTCAGAGCCTCTGCCAATCGCTCGACCCCATTCTCCGGAATTGAATTCACTCGCCATCATTCGCCCCCACAATTTGCTGCCATCCTCTGAATCGCGGCCCCGCGTCGCACCTGAGCTGTCTTCCGAACCAGAGTACTTGGCTTCAGGTTCCGACCACTGCTTGGCTCGGCGGGCGAGGGCAATAGAAGCTGCCGGCCTGGTGCGCCCGTTCCCGCCCAGAGGGCTTCAACGAGGCGCGAACCTTCGATCCCTCTGGCGCAACTCGCTTGTTCCATAGTCCCCCCTCCGTGTCTCGCGGAGGGCGGGCCGGCTGCCGCTCTAACCGGCGGCGGCGATCCGTCTGCTGATGCTGACCGGGTGCCGGCGCAACGAGATCGTCGAGCTCGAATGGAAGCACGTGGACCTTGATTCGGGCGAGTTGAGGCTCGCCGATTCGAAGACCGGCGCGGCTGGTGCCGCTGTCGCCGGCGGCGGCGCGGGTGCTGGCGGAGCTGCCGCGCATCGAGGGCAACCCGTGGGTGATTCCGGGCACCAAGCCGGGCCGGCACCTGGCCGACCTCAACCACTACTGGGACCGGGTGCGGGTGGAGGCGGACCTCGCCGACGTGCGGCTCCACGACTTGCGACATTCGTTTGCGTCCAGGGCTCTGGCGCTCGGGGGGTCGCTGTCGATGATCGGCAAGCTGCTCCGTCACAACAAGATCGAGACGACCTCGCGCTATGCGCATCTGGCGCGGGCTTCGATCAAGGCGTCGTCGGCTCGGGTGGCCAACGGCATCGGGACCGACATACTCGATGCGCCTGCACCGGAGCGAGCCACATCCGCCCGACCGGCGGCGGCCGACCGCTGAGAGAGACGGCGGCACGCCGAAAAAACGGTCCTCCGATTCGCTCAATCCGCTCGGAGCAGCGCGGGCACAACTGCGGCGCACCGCATCCCGGCAGACGTTGTACCGGACTTATCGCTTCCCGCCGAATGCGGCAGAGAGGTCGTGGCGTTCGAGAACGCCGCCCATTCCCTCGTGTCCGCGTCCGAAGAACGCGCCGGTCACGACCCCGAAATCCTCTCCCGACGCGCGGTCTTCCGGCGGCTTGCCGTCACGGAAGCCGTACCGGACGAACGAGCTGCCCGCGCGACGAAAACCGTTGCCGTCGACCTCGATCGAGTAGGCGAGGTCGCCATCCCCCCAGCTTGATCCATCCTCCCGTTGGATGCCGCTGAACCAGAGCGTTCCGTCCGGCTCCGTTCGGTAAGCCGGCGTGCGCACCTTCGACAATTCGACGGTCAGCGAGGCATCGCCGGAGACCGCCACGCCCGCCGGCGTCATGCCGAGGAGGGCGCCCTTCCAGCTCGCGGTGCCCGACAGCGCCGCGTTGTCGGCCAGAACGCTTGCCGGCGTCGGGCCGTAAGCCCATGGCTGCGGCAGGCCGTTCCTGAACGCGACGCCGAAGGCGACAGCGCCAGAGGGAAGGGCCAGATCCCCACGGACGTGGAACGATACGTCGCTCCACGGCCCCAGGCTCTCGAACGTCATCAGCTCCGGCAACTCACCGGCCTCGAACCGGGCATATGCCGCGAGCAGCCCCGCGCGGTCGATCGGGTGGATCAGCGAGCGCGGCTCCGTTCCGCGAACGTAGACGTCGTTCAGGGTCGAGCTGAAGCGTTCCGCGTCCGTATGGCTCATAAAGCCCGCGGCGTGGAGGAGTTCGTGAACAATGAGATGCGTGATCTCCGCGTCGCTGAACGAGGCGACCGCCTCCGGGTCGATCAGGATATCCGCCCTCAACGCGCCCGACGCGACCTCACGGCGCTGACGCTGATCGCTGTAGTACACGTGTTTGAGCACCCTCGTCCGGCCGAGCTCGTCCCCGCCAGCGCCCGACCACCAGGGGTCCGACTTCGGAACCACCCGAACGAATATGTTCCGGTTCCCGGATATGCGGTCGAAGTAGTCGGCCTCGCCGCTATCTGCCGTCACGGGAATGTCGATGACTTGCAGCCTGAGCCGCCGGGTGAAGGGCAGCGCCGCGTTCACGATCCGTGCGGCATCCCGCGTGAGCCGGATGTATCTGCCGTCGGTTTCCGTTCCGACGATCCGCACGTAGGGCGGCGAATTCCACTTCTGCAGCCCGGTCAGGCCGTCCTCGAGATTGCCGCTTGCGATGGTCCGAAGGTAGGCAAGAACGTCCGCTGCGCGGACACCATCGCGTGCCGCGCCTTCGGACAGCGCGACGCCGGCCCGCGAACCCGTCCGGTCGAGCGCCCCGGGCGGCGAGACATCGGCTCCCACATGAAGCGTCGAGCCGAACGCCATGACCGGAGCCCGGTCGTCAAAGTTGTCGACACCCTGGTACAGCCAGTACTTGACGCCCGTCGGGAAGGGCTGGTGCGTTCCTTCCTCGTCGGGCGGAGGAATGTTGGTGGCGTGAACCTCGTCCTCCTGCCACGGGATCGCCCCGTACCCGGTGTTCGGGGCCTCCGTCGCGCCGCCGTCTTCCGGTGCCGTTGCCGTCGACGGGAGGGAGGAGCCGCCCCCGCCGCCGCAAGCGCTGACAGCGCCGAGAACGGCCAGCGCCGCCACAAGATGGCATAATCGACGCCCACTGCCGAACCGTTCGACTGTCATCGGGCCTCTCCGAACCAGGCGCAGGCCGATACTGCACGAACTCTTCAGGGGAGGGTAGCTGGCGTAGCCGGTCGCCGTCGCCCGGCCGGCCGGGCGCGTGCTGGCCGACCGCTGTCGGCGGAGGCGACGCGCCGAATTCGGCGCGCGATTCGGCCGATCCGCCGATTCCGGGCACGCCGCGCGAAGCGGACGAAAATTTTTCCGGGGACTTGTGGGGACATGCGGGTCCTTGAGACGCCTGGAGTATGATTTGCAGGAAATCCGCTGACTACAGCGGCTTGCGAGGCGTTTCGGCGGACCTATCCTTGTCTCCGTGGACGCGCCGAATCGCCTTCCCGGCGGCTCCCGGAACGGGGCCGATGATCGACCTCGATCGGCTGCGCCGGGTGCTGGTGCAGGGGGCGCTGGGGGCGGGCGCGATGGCGTTGCTGCTGCCTTCGCTGGCGGCGCTGCGCTACACGGACACCCACGACTGGTATGCCGCGCGCAAGGTGAGCGTGGTGGAAGCGCTGATTGCCGTTGGCTTCGACGAGCGGGCGCCGACGGAGTACCGCCTGGCGGACGGCCTGACGGTGACGTGGCGCCGGGAGGGCGTGGATACGTTCCCGCCGGCGCGGGAGTCGCGGAGCCTCATCCTCGCCGTCATCGGGGACAACGCCCTGCTCGGCGCCTGCGCGGGCTTTGTGGTTGTGTTCGCGCTGTCGGCCCTGCTGAACCTCGCGCGGCACACACCGGCGGGAACAAACAGGGCGCCGGCCCGGCTTCCTCGCGGAGGTTCCACCGTACGCGGCACGCGTGCCGGCCCGCATGCTGGTGGGCACGACTCCGGTGGCGGTCGCTGCCGACCCGGGGCGTGCGGAATCGCCCGCTGCGGCGGCGGTCGGGACGCGCCCGAAGACGGCCGTCACCGCACCCGCAGCGCCCGCCCCGGCGGCCGCTGCGGTGCGGCGTGAGTCGCCCGCAAAGGCGGAGCCCGAGGCTGCGTTCGAGCGCCCTGCCCGTCCGCGCGGGCGCTGGTTCTGATGGTCGCCTCGATCGACGCGGTGGCCTCGCCCGCGCAGGGGGTGAGCTACTACGAGAAGGATTCCTACCACGCCAAGGATTCCGACGTGCACAGGGCCGCGAGCGCCTGGGCCGGCAAGGGCGCGGCCGAGCTCGGGCTCCAAGGCCCGGTGGACCCGGACACCTTCCGCGTGGTGCTGGAGGGCGAGATCCCGGACGGCTCGGGCAAGCGCCTCGGCAAGCGCGGCAAGGAGGGCGAGATTCATCACCGCCCCGGCCGCGACCTGACCTCCAGCGCGCCTGAATCCGTGTCCCTGGCCGCGCTGATCGGCGGCGACGAACGGATCGTCGAGGCGCACGGCCGCGCGGTGGCGGGTACGTTCGACTGGTTCGAGAGGAACGCCGCCGAGACCCGGATGCAGGACCCGACGGGCGGGCGCATGGTCCGAGCCGGCGGCCAGAAGACGGTGATCGCCACCTTCCGGCATGACACCTCCCGGAATCTCGATCCCGCCCGGCACACGCACTCGGTGATCGCCGACATGCTGCTCGGCCCAGACGGGAAATGGCGCACCATGGCCAACGAGCGGCTGTATGCCTTGAAGATGGCGCTGGGCGCGCTCTACCGCAACGCACTGGCCGGCGAGCTCGGAAAGCTCGGTTATCGCATAGAGAAAACCCACGCCGACGGCCGGTTCGAGATTGCCGGGGTCTCGCGCGAGACGGTGGAGGCGTTTTCGACGAGGCGCACGGAGATCGAGGCGGCGATGGAGGGCCGGGGCCTCGGCACGATGGGGGAAAACCCGCATCTCGCCCGGCGCGCGGCGCTGATGACGCGCGCGACCAAGCGCGAGGTCGACCGCGACGCGCTGCGGGAGATCTGGGAGCGCCAGGCCACCGCGCTCGGCTTCGACGCCAAGGGGCTGGTCGCCGAGGCGACGGAACGCCACGGGGCGGAGAAGGCGCGCGACGCGGAAACGGTCAAGGACGCTTCCCCTGCGCCGCCGCGCCAGCCGGACTGTTCGAGCATGCCGCGAAAGCGGACCCCGCGAGCGCGGCGGTGGACTGGGCGCTGGCCCATCTCTCGGAGCGCGACGCGGTATTCTCCTCGACCGACCTGCTCGCGGCCGCGCTCGCCTTCGAACCCGGCACGGCCTCCATCGGCGATATCGAGCGCGCCGTGGACGGCCTCAAGCGCGTGGGCCGTTTGCATGACGCGCCCGCATTGGAGGGCGGCGGCGGTCTCACTACCGACAAGGCGCTGGCGGAGGAGCGCGAGACGGTCGCGCCGATGCGCGGCTGGATGGTCGAGCGGCACCTGCGCAAAGGTCTGCTCACCGCCGGGCAGAAACAGGCGGTGAAGCTGATCCTGAGCGAACGAGATCGCACGGTCGGGGTCCAGGGCTACGCAGGCACGGGCAAGACAAAAATGCTCGCGCGCGCGAGGATGCTCGCGGAGAAGAAGGGCTGGCGCATGGTCGGCCTCGCGCCCTCGGCCTCGGCCGCGAACACGCTCAGCCAGGAATCCGGTATTGCCTCGGAGACCTTGCAACGCTTCCCCGCCCGCAACGCGGGCGTCGCCGAAGGCAGGCTGACCGGGAAGGGCGCGCGGGAGATGCGCGGCCGCTTTGCCAAGACCGTGCTGGTGGTCGACGAGGGCTCGCTCGCCTTGACCGTCCAGGCGCGCGACCTGCTCCGGATCGCGGGAGCGTTGCGCGTCCCGAAGCTTGTGCTGGTCGGCGATGCGAAGCAGCTCGACGCCATGGACGCCGGCAAACCCTTCGCCCAGCTTCAGGCCGCCGACACGAAGACAGCGGTGATGGACGAGAGCCTGCGCCAGCGCGACCCGGACCTGAAGGCCGCCGTCGAGGCGAGGCTGGCGGGCGAGGTCGGCAAGGCGTTCGAGAAGCTCGGCAGCAACGTGGCCGAGGTCCAGGCCCACAACATCGCCGGCGCGGTCGCCGCGCGCTGGCTCAAGCTCTCGCAGGATGAGCGCGAACGCACCGGGGTGATGGCCCCGAGCCACGCGCTGCGCGAGGGGATCAACGGCCATATCCGCGCGCGCCTGGTGCGCGAGGGCCGTATCGCCGGCGCCGCCATGGAAACCGCGCGCTTGGTCTCGAAGGGCTACACCAACGCGGAGAAGTCGCTCGCGGCAAACTACGCGCCGGGCGATGTGGTCGCCTTCCGCCGTCCCTACAAGCGCATCGGCGTCGCCAAGGGCGAGGAGCGCCGCGTCGCCGGCGTCGACCGCAAGGAGAGGGCCGTGCTTCTCGAAGCGCCGGGCGGCGGGACCGTCGCCTGGAAGCCGTCGGAGATCGGCGGGCGGCGAGGCGGAACCGAGGTCTACCGCCGCGAGAGCATCGAGCTTCGTGCCGGCGACCGCATCCGCTGGACGCGCGACGACAAGAGCCTCGGGCTGGTCAACAGCGGCACCGCCGAGGTGATGGGCATCCGCAACGGCCGGGTGACGTTCCGGCTGGAAGACGGGCGCAGGCTCACGCTGACCCCGGGCGATCCGCAGCTTCGCCATCTCGACCGCGCCTGGTGCTCGACCGTGCATGCATTCCAGGGGCGCACGGTCGATGCGGTGATCACGGCGATGGAGGCGAACCATCCGGCATTGACGACGCAGAAATCCCTCTACGTCGAAATCTCGCGTGCCCGCGACCGGGCGGAGCTCGTGACCGTCGATGCGGCCGCGCTCAAGGAACGGCTCGAAGCGGTCACCGGCGAGCGCGTCTCGGCGCTCGAAGGCATCGGCGAGGACGTGCGCCGGGAGCGCGAGGCGGGCCGGGAAGCCGGGCCGGATGGCAAGGAACGCGCCCGCGACCGGGCCGAAGACTCCGCTGCCAGGCGGATCGAAACCGCGCACGAGCGGGACGAAAAGGCCGCCCGGGAGAAGGCGGTGCCGGCCGGGGACAGGGCCGCGCCCTCGTCGCCGGACCGGAACGTCGGCCGCGAGGCGCCGCAGCGCAAGGCGCCCGAGCCCGAGCCGCCGGCGAAGAGCGAGGTGCGCGAGAGTAGAGTCGGAGACTCGGCGCATGAGTTGTAGGGTCCGGTGGCGGTTCCGTCGCTTTCGCTCCGGGCCTCA
>JAPOVI010000328.1 GCA_026708265.1 Acidobacteriota bacterium | reverse complement strand
GGGACAGTCCGCGGGGAGTTCTCCCGTCGAGGGATGCGCGTCGCAGGCACCCTTGCAGGTGACCGAGCGCTCGCCGCGCAGGTTGAGCGTGCTGAGCGCGTTCACCTGCCCCGCGTTCGGGACGCCGGCCACCATGCCGTACTGCGCCTGCACGGTCGGGTCGGAGAGCGTGGGCTCCATGCGCCCCAGGTCCAGCGGAAGGCCGCCGTAGCGGTCGAAGTCCGGGAGGATGCTCGTGACCGGCACGGTGGACGTGGGGAAGCGCACCGGGGCGCCGGCGCGGACGGGGCCGCTCGCCGGCGCCACCGGCGAACCGTCGAGCGTGACCAGCTGCGTGCACGCGCCGTTGTAGGCCCTGGCCCGGTGGACGTAGGCCTGCACGACGCCCTGGCAACTGATTCGGCCATCCTGGATCGCGCGGTGGATCCCCTCGATGGTCGCCTCCTCGATCCGGAACGGCTCGGACGCGCCCGTCTCGGGCTGCGCGACGGCGACAGCCGGCAGGAGCAGAAGCACGGCCCCAACCTCTACCGCGCTCCCCGAGGCCCGGCGTGATCGTCTCCCGGACGTCTTCAATCCATGCATGGCCAGATCCTCCCGGACGGCGAGATCCGTTGCCCCCAAGGCTACCCCGTTCGAACCGTCGTCGGGGCCGCGACGGACGGACATTCGCGACGGTCACGCACGATACAATCCACGAGGAGGAGAGCGGGACTTGACGGATCTGCTGGCGAAGGCGTTCGCGAGGAGGGCCCGGCTTTCGGAGCAGGAACAGGATGCGTTCGCGCGCTGGCTCCTTGACGAGTTGGAGTCCGAACGGCGCTGGTCCCGCGCGTTCCATGCCTCACAGGGTCAAATCGCCGAGATGGCGCGGGAGGCGCTCGCAGACGATGATCTGGCCGATCGCGCCGACGCCGACGTCACGCGACGTCTGAACGAGCTGTTCGCGGATCCCGAACTACGTCGGGAGCATCTCCAAGTGACGGCCGAGTTGAATGCAGGCGGCACGGACTGGGGTGACGAGCGCTGGTGATCCGTCAGACGTGCGGGTCGCTGAGGGCGTCGAGGTCGCCGCGGAACCGCTCCGCATCAATCCGCGGCGCGCTCCGCACGGCATCGGCGATGACGGCACCGTGTCCGCTGCCAATGCGGCGCGACGCACCTTTTGGCGAAGTTGCGGCCTGCGAGAGCCGCATGGTCGAAGCGGTTCCCCGCGCCGCCGCGGGGGCGAAGGTGACTGTATGACCGAGATCATCTTTGAGGTCACCGAAGACGACGTGGACGGTGGGTATTCTGCTAGCGCACTCGGACACGGCATCCACACCCAGGGCGATTCCGTCGAGGAGATACGCAGGAACGTCAAGGAGGCCGTAGACTGCTATTTCGACGACACCATGCCGCGGCCGAAGTTGATCCGACTGCATTTCGTGCGTGACGAGGTTCTCGTGGCGTGAAGCTGCCCCGCGATGTGAGCGGCGCCGCGCTACAGACTGACTCAGGGTCAATCGCTTCCGCGTCATCGGACCGACGGTCCGCGTGAATCACCGGGCGCGCGCCAGCTCGAGTACCTCTTCCTGGGTCAGCGCGCTCCGTGGATGGTGGCTCAGACACATGGGGCTGCGCACCCGCTGAAACGCCACGGCGTCGCTGGCCGCGAAGAACTCCCCGGGCCGCAGGCGAGCGATGCCCCGCGCGTCGCCGCCCTTCTGCGCGGCCATCTCCCGGGCCGCCGCAATATGCGCAGGGGCGTTGAGCAGTCCGAAGAACTGCGTCGTCGCGTTGCCCGGGATCCGGTTGTGGAGCCCCTTCGGCGCCTGCGTGGCGAAGACCAGCCCGAGCCCGTACTTCCGCGCCTGCGAGGCGAGGGCGAGCGTGCTTTCCGTGGTGGCCGTCCGGCCCCCTGACGGCGCGAAGGTCTGCGCTTCGTCCATGACGAACAGCCCGCCCAGCGGCCGGTCCCCGGCCGGGTGCTTCTTGACCCAGGCGAAGAGCGCCATCTGCAGTTGATTGACGAAGTGCTGCCGCTGATCGTCGTTCGGCAGCCCGACGAGACTGATCACCGAGATGCGAGCCCGCTTGCCGCCGGTCGCCTGGAGCAGGACCGACGGATCGACGGCCTCGCCGGCCCCGCCCAGCATGGGGTCGTTCACGGTCTCGGCGAGCAGCGTCTGGGCGATGTCGGCAGCGAGCTTCGTGCCGCTCGCGAGCTGACTGACGCCTGCCGGCAAGGTCGACAGGTAGCGGAGGAATCCCGGGAGGTCCGCGCCGCCCCCTCGCACGTAGGCGGCCAATGCCTCCTTCAGCACGGCTCGGCCCTGGCTGAGCCGGGCGCCGGACGAGGGCAGCCCCGAGCGGGGAACGAGCGAGGCGACGGCGCTGTCGAGCGCGATCTCGAACTCGTCGGGATCGTCCGCCACGTCGCGCAGCCCGGCCAGCGGTGCGAACGAGAGCGGGCGCCCCGTCGTCAGGCGCGGCGTCCACACCACGACCTCGGTGTCGCGGAGGTAGGCTTCCGCCTTCTCCGCGTCTCCGTCGAGCCAGCTTGCGGGTGGTTCGGGCCAGCGCAGACCGAGTCGCGCGAGGTCGTTGTTCGGATCGAGGACGATGGCGGAAACGCCTTTGAGCGCGCACTCCTCGATGAGCCGCCGAATGAGAACGGTCTTGCCGGAGCCGGAGCCCGCGAAGATCACCGTATGGCGCCGGAGGTCCTCGAGCGGCACCGTCACCGGTCGACCTGTTGCCTCCGCCGTGCCGATGGGGATCGAGTGCTCGTCGGCTCCCTTGTACGCCGCCGCGCCCTTCGGAGGTGCGGCGACGGTGGACGGTGCAGCAACCCCGGACGGCGCAGCAGCCGCGGTTGGTGCAGCGGAGCTGGATGCTGCGGGAGTTTCCGGCGGTGCGGCGTGCCTGGACGGTGCGGCGTGCCTGGGTCGTGCTGCGTCCTTGGGTGTTGCGGCGTCCTGGGGCGGAGTAGCGTCCTCGGGCGCTGCGGCGACCTTGGGCGGTGCGGCATCCCCGGACCGTGCGACGTCTCCGGCACGTGGGACGTTCCCCGGCGGCGGGGCATTCCCGGCGGGCTCGGGACGCAAGGGCGCGAGCAGCGTCGTCCCGCTCGCATGGCGATGCGCCCGGAGCCACGCGGCGAGTCCCTTCGGCTGCTCTTTGAGGAACTGTTGTAGCGCCCGGAACACCTTGAGGTCAGCCTCCGGCAGACTCGCCACAGTGCCGCCGTGCGCCCTCAGCCCGTCGAGCGCCTGCTGGGTCTTGGGGCCCTGCGACCATGACGCATTGCGCAGGATGAGCAGCCGCCTCCGCTGCCCCGGGAGCTCCTGCCCCGACGCCGTCATGGCCGCCCGCAGCCGGTGCAGCGCCGCCACCGCGTTGTCGTTCAGTACGGCCCGAAACGACCAGTGGAGTTCGTCATCCGTGTCCGGATCGACTATCTGACGCAGACGAGCATGCAGCGAGGGGTTTCTCCCGAGCGGCGGATCCACGGAGAAGCTGCCCGCCGCGGCGTTCTCCTCCGCAAACGCGGTCAGGCCGGCGCGCAGCAGCGCGGGCAGGCTGTCGTCCACCTTCTTCTCGTCGAGGACATCGGCGACGTCCGCCTCGCGAACCAACTCGCTGAACCGCCGGTCCAGGGCGGGGTCAGGCGGCACAGGCGGTGGGGGAGTGGGAGGCGGTGTCGGGTCAGGTATCGGACGGCCTTCACCCTGTCCGCCGTGCGTCCCCGGTTTCGGTTCATCCGGCCCGGGTAGCTGCTCCAGCTCTGTGACGCGACCGTTCTCCCGACAGCGCGCGCAGTGGTCCTGAACGATGTTGATCAGGCTTCGCGGCGAGTACAGGTCCGCGTCGGCGAACGCCGCGGGCCGCACCGGCCAGGTCGGATACTGGGGCGTGAAGCCGGCGTTGGCGTAGGCGGCCCGGAGGTAGGCGGCGATCAGCGCCTCCCCGACCTCTGCCGAGGGAATGGTGCGGAGCTGTACCTCACTCGGATACCGCGCGTGCGCGGACGCCACGGTCTGCTCGCGGATCAGCTTCCAGCTCTCGGTCAGGCACGACACGACGATCAGGGAGTGCTCAACGTCCTCCGCGAGGTCCATGAGCCCGGTTGCCATCTGATCGAGCAGCAACTGCTCCTCGGCGCCGGCGAGCGACCGTCCGAGCGCGACCAGCCCGTCGAGCTGATCGACGGCCACGAGGGTCGTATACCCGGCGGCGTGCATGAGCAGGTCGAACGCGCCGACGACCTCACGGCACGGAACCCGGCTTGCGCGGATGGAATGCGGGCGCGCCTCCCCGGCGTCGATGTCCAGCCCCTGGAGCAGCGCATCGCCGATGTCCTGGTGGGCAAGGTCCTCGCTGTTGGTCAGGATGAGCGCAAGCCCGACGTCCAGGGCCGTGCGGTCCCTGGGCTGGCGACCGAGATGCGCCTGCAGGCGCCGGCGGACGACCTTCAGGTGCGCGAGGTTGAACGTCCCCGCCACGAGGTCCTCCAGGTCCGGTCGTTGCAGCCCAATCGCCTTGCCCAGTCCGTGAAGGACTCTGCGCAACTGGGTGCCGTGCTCTCCTCCCTCGCGATGCAACGCGTCCACGTAGGCGATCGCCAGGCTGTCCCAGAACCGGCGCGCAGTGCTCGGCTGGAAGAGGACGAAGATCTGCCCCTGTTCGATCACCGCGTGACGGACGCGCCCCAGGAAGTGCGATTTGCCGATTCCTGGTCGTCCTTCGATGACGATGTTGTTGACCCGCGCTCCGTTGCGCAACCGGGCGAGCGTGTCCAGGACCCGGCCGAACGCCGACGAATGAATGCCGTCGACGTGGATGACATCGTCGCGCCAGATGTCGTTGCCGGCGTACGCGGTACGGAATGCGACGTGCCCGAGTGCTTCCAGCCCTGGTTCCACAACGTTCACTCCATGCTGATCAGGTGCATGTCGTCCACGCCGAGCCGAAGCGCCGCGTCCCGATCCGCCCGCGTGAGGCGGCCGCGGTCCTCGTGCAGCGTGAGATTGACTTCCTTCGCCCGGAACATCCGGATGAGCTCCGGGTCCACGTCACGGCGAGGCCAGTCGCCGAGCTGCGCCCGGAGATCGCGCAGCTCCACCCAGTCCCACGGTCGGGATGCAAGGTTGCGGTAGGCCTCCCGGATCCGATCGCGGAGCGAACCGGAGGGTTCCGGAACCGCGGGAGCGAACAGTTCCTGGATCAGCATTCCGCGCGCGTCGAGCGCAACCTTCAGGCCGTTGAGCAGCGCGTACAGCGCACCGCCGGCCGAGCCGGCCCGGTCCGGCGGCTCCTGTTCGAGCTGCTCCACGACCCAGGCCCATCCGGCGTCCGTCAACTCGTGGGCGTAGCCCCGCTTCAGCTTGCGGCTCTGAACGAGACCCGCCCGGTTGAGCTTGTCGCGGGCCGACTTCCTCACGTCGAGTTTGTAGCGCCGTTTGAGTTCCGCGTTCCGCGTCTCCTTGTTGAGTGCCATCAGCGCGATCATCACCGCGCGTTCCGGAATCCCATACGCCATCTCACGTCTCCAGCACTGTGGACCGTCGCCGGTCCTCCAGGAATCGTTCGAGATCGTCGAGGACGCGCGCCACGTCGCCGAGCACCTCGTCGTTCGTGTAGCGAAGCACCAGGAAGCCGGCCCGCTGCAGCGCGCGATCGCGCGCCCGGTCCGCGGCGTACTTCGCCGCGTCCAGGTGGTCGGGTCCATCGAGCTCGACGACGCACCGTTCCCGCGCCCACATGACGTCGACCCGGATGGAGTTGGCCAGGACGCCCGGCGACCACGTTTCGTTCCAGGCACGACCGGCGGCCCACGGCGACTTCGCGAGATGCGCCTCCAGGTGCTGCTCCGCGCGGCTGAACGCGTTGGGCCGGCCGCGCAAGGGCGTCAGGTAGGGAGCGTGCGGCGCAGGCACCGGATGCGACCGCGGCATCCCGTCCTGTGGGGAACGGGGCACTCGCGTCATCGAGGCGGTCGGGGCCCCGAAGAGCCAGACGCCGAGTTCCCCGGGGCCGGCCAGCCAGAGTGCGTTCGCTTCCGCGATCTCGATCTGCGCGGCGCTCCACGTGCCCGTCATCTCGACCATGACGACGAGGTGCTCATACCCGTAGGCGCGCAGGATCAGCTTCCGGGCTTCCCGTAGAACGGTCTCCCGCGGGAACTCCGCCCCTCGAAGCGAGCGCCCCCACAGCGACGCCTCCGCGGCGGCGAGCAGGAACGGACCGAAGAGGTCGCTCTCACCGGCCACCCGCTCGCAGATCGCGCGCACGGCGGCCAGCCCGGAGCCTCCCGGTCCCGCGAGATGCTCCGCCTCCGGCAGCCAGGCGGGGTAGGTGCCGGCGACAGCTCCCGACAATGCCTCGGCGACCTGCTCCGCAAGGTCCTTCCGCTCCAGGCTCGCAGCTTCCAGGACGACCGCCAGCACTGCCGTTCCCGTCTCGTGAGCGGACTCGATGATTCCGCGCACGGCGACCAGAGAGACGTCGGGCCAGCTCAGCAAGGGCTCTGGCAGCAGGGCTTCGATATGCGAGTGGCTGGGGACGGCGCAACGAGAGTCCATGCGCTAGAAGCGGAAGAGCCGGTTCATCTTGACCACGAAGCCGCGGTTGCGGAGCTCCGAGAAGCGGTCCGGGCGCAGGGGATCCGTCTCCCGGTCTTCCGTGTAGACCACGAACAGCTCGCTCCCGGGCGAGTACTCCCAGCGGAGGCGCAGGTTGTTGCTGACGGTGTGGGTGCTCGAGTTGTACTGGACCAGGCCGCTGAAGAACATCCGCGGCGTGAAGCTGTAGCTCACCCGCGTCACGGCGAGATCCGTGCGGAACGAGCCCTGGGGGGAGTCGATCCAGTTGACCGACGCGCTCGGCTCGAGCGAGAGGCGCGGGGTCACCTCCATGCGTCCCTGGCGGAACTCGACGGAACGGATGCTGCCGTTGAAGTAGCCGCCGGCCCGCACCGTGAGCGTCCCGTTCAGCCGCCGCTGCGCCCCCGGCGAGTAGCTCCCCTCGACGTCGAAGAAACCGTAGCCGCCGACCGGGAAGGCGACGTCGTCCGGCCCCGGTGTGAACGCGTGGTGCAGGAACTCGTAGTTGTCCGCCACCGAGACGCCGAAGCGGTCGCTGTTCTCCAGCTCCGTCGAGAATCCCAGTTGCGACTGGCGCGTTTCCACGATGCCCAGGTCGGCGGTCTCGATGTAGTCGAAGCTTCCTTCGAGCCGGAACTGTCGGATGTTGGCCAGCGACCGGGGCCGGGGACTGAACCGCGCCGTCCCGTAGCTGCGGCGGAAGTTGTCGCGGCGCAGGAAGCCGACCTCGGGGATGAAGTTGTCCTCGACGACCAGGTGCTCGGCCTGGAATCCATAGCGGTCGCCGGCATAGTTGAAGCGGCCCTGGTAGCTCAGATCCCGCCCGTCGTGGCCCGGCGTCTCCGTCCGCGCCACGTAGGCCAGCAGGTTGACGTTCTCGAAGAACGAGAACGTGGCGTCCGCCCCGTACGCCTGGCTGGAGCCGTCGCCTACGAGCGAGACCGAGCGGTTCGTGAACATCGCGCCCACGCTGCTGCGCCGGAAGATGTCGCGTCGGATGCGCACGACCGTGAAGTTGGTCTCCTCGGCCGCCGCCAGCACCTCGTCGTCGGTCTGGATGTTCAGCGCACCGATGTCGAACGCCCCGATCTTGCCCGTCACCCGGCCCCCGCCGACGATCGGCACCACGGTGCCGTGCTGCAGCCCGATCCGCCGGCTGTAGAAGAGGGTCGGCGCGTCGCCGCCGCCGAAGAAGCCGCCGCCCCGGCCGCGGCGCAGGGCGCCGCCGAAGCCGCCGCTGACGCCCCCGCGGGCGAACCCGAAGATGCCGCGGCCCTCGAGAAAGAACTCGCGCTTCTCGGGGAAGAAGAGGCTGAAGCGGGTCAGGTTCACCTGC
>JAPOVI010000260.1 GCA_026708265.1 Acidobacteriota bacterium | reverse complement strand
CCTCGTCCAGGTCGATGCCCGTCCAGAAAACCGCCCTTTTACAAGAGCGACAACAAGTGGCTCGATGCCGCTTCGGCGAGCGTCCGTCGCATGGCCCTTCGCGGTGCACGTCCACCCCGTGGCTGCGCCGCAGCCGGACTACGGCACGAAGGCCGTGGCTGTGCAGGTGCTGATTGTGGATCCGCGCGTCCGGCGTCGCGTCGATCCGGGGCTGGTGGCCACTGCGCTGGGACTGACGCGGGCGGAAAGTCGGATCGCCGTCAGCCTCGCCGAAGGCAAGAACGTCCGCCAGATCGCCACCACGACCGGGCGCACGAAGAACGCCATTTACTGGCACCTGAAGCAGATCTACCGGAGACTCTCCATCTCGGGCCAGGCGGAGCTGCTGCGACTCGTGCTTTCGCTCGCCGATCTGAGGTAGCCGCAGCACCGCCGAGCCCGTGGGCGCGAGAACTGGCGTCGCGTGCTTGTTCCTGTGTGGCGGAACCCCACCAAGCCGGGTAGAGACGCAGACGACTGCCTCGTCGTACTGTGCTCCGACCCGGACTTGGCGACCCCGTGCGGCCCGGCGTCAGGGAGCTCGTTCAGGCGATTCCGCCACGTCGGGTTGTCGGAGCACGGCTCTCGAGCCGCGTCGGCTGGAGGACCGGATGGAGAAGCCAACCGCGTTGGGATGCAGGCGACGATCGCGCGGGAGGATTGGGACCCTGCTGCCGGCCGTGCTCCTGGCGGCGTGGTCCACCCTGCCGCCGGGAGCCGGTGCGGAGCCCCAGGACGGCGATCCGCAGGAACGGGTCGAGGATGCGTCGGCCGCACTGGTGGCGGAGCTCGGCCGCGCGCTCGGGATGACGCCGGCGGAGGTCGAGGCGCTGGATCTGTCGCCGGCGGAGATGCGCAGCCTGATCGCCGGGTTTACCGAGGAGACGGTGGTCGTCGGCTCCCGCGCGGAGCCGCGCAGCGCCACCGAGTCGGCGGTGCCGGTCGACGTGCTGACGGCGACCGATCTGGTCAGCCAGGGGACGGGCGACCTGAAGGACCAGCTGCGCACCATCATCCCGTCGTTCAGCGCCAACACCCAGCCCATCAGCGGCGTGTCGACGGTGGTCCGCCCCGCGATGCTCCGCAACCTGGCCCCCGACCACACGCTGGTGCTGATCAACGGCAAGCGCCGGCACCGCTCGTCGATCGTCGACTGGCACGGCGGCAACGGCGTGGCTTTCGGCTCGCAGGGTCCCGACATCTCCGCCATTCCCGCCATCGCGCTGCGGCAGGTGGAGGTGCTGCGGGACGGCGCGGCGGCCCAGTACGGCTCGGACGCGATCGCCGGCGTGCTGAACTTCCAGCTCAGGGATGCCCGCGGCGGCGGTTCCGTCGAGGTCAACACGGGGCTGTACCAGGCCGGCGATGGGGAGACGACCCAGTTCGCGGGCAACGTCGGCCTGCCGCTGGGCGCCACCGGGTTCGCCAACCTCAGCCTGGAGTACGGCAACGCGAACCCGACGAACCGGGCCGCGCCGCGGCGCGATGCGGTTGCGCTCATCGCCGCCGGCAACACGCACGTGCCCTCCGAGCGCCCGCAGGTCTGGGGCGACCCGGCCGTCGACGACGACCTGAAGGCGTTCGGCAACTTCGGCTATACGCTCCCCGCCGACGTGCAGTTGTACGCCCACACGAGCTACGCCCGCAAGAAGGTCACCTTCGGGGTCTTCTACCGGAACCCGAACACGCGCCTCGGCGTGTTCAGCAACGACCGCGGCCGGACGCTGCTCGTCGGCGACGTGCTGGAGGCGAACGGCATGGGCTCGGTCGACTGCCCGACGGTCGCGGTGGCCGACAACGTGCCGGACCCGATCGCCCTCGAGCAGGTCCGCGACGACCCGAACTGCTTCACGTTCCAGGAGCTGTTTCCGGGCGGCTTCGTCCCGCAGACGGGGGGCACGGCGACCGATGGGTCGCTCGTCGGGGGCGTGCGAGGCTTCACGGCCGGCGGATTCAACTGGGACCTGAGCGCCTCGCTCGGGATGCACCGAGTCGATTCCTTCGTCCACGATACCATCAACGCGTCGCTCGGCCCGACGTCGCCGAGGGCGTTCGACGTCGGCCGGAACCACCAGCGGGACGTCAACGTGAACTTCGACGTGTCGTACGCGGTCACCGACCGGGTCAACGTCGCGGCCGGGGCGGAGTGGCGCGACGAACAGTTCGGCCTGCGCGCGGGCGACCGCGCGGGGTGGACCATCGGCCCCTACGCGGCGCAGGGCTTCATGGGCGGCTCCAACGCCGTCTTCGCCTACAGCCCGCAGCAGGCGGGCACCTGGAGCCGCCACAACGTCGCGGCCTACGGCGATGTCGAGGTGACGGGTACGGACGGCGCGTGGACATTGGGCGCCGCGGCCCGGTTCGAGGACTTCGAGGACTTCGGATCGACGACGAACGGCAAGCTGTCGGGCCGCGTCGGCTTCGTGCGGGGGAGCGTGAGCACGGGGTTCCGGGCGCCGACCCCCGGCCAGCAGCACGGCCTGCACATCCAGAGCTGGTTCGACCCGACGGTCGGCGACCTGGTCAACAACGCGGTCATCCCGTCGATCTCGCCGGTTGCGCGACTGCGCGGCGGCCTGCCCCTCGGTCCGGAACGGTCGGTCAACTACACCGCCGGCGTGGTGATCGACCGCGGCCCGTTCACGCTCACCGCCGACTACTTCCGCATCGACGTCTCGGACCGGATCGGCATCACGAGCAACTTCGTGCTGACGTCGGCGGAGATCGCCGAGGTGGTGGCGGGAGGGTTCGAGGCCGCCCGGAGCGTGCGGAACTACCGGTTCTTCACCAACGCCTTCTCCACGACGTCGCACGGTGTCGACGTCGTCTCCACCTGGACGCCGCTCGCGCTGCGCGGGAACACCGTCCTCAGCGCCGTCTTCAACCACACCGACACCGAGGTGACGGACAACGCCAAGGGTCTGCTCGACGGCCGGCGGCTTGCGGAGTACGCCTACGCGCTGCCCCGCACCCGCTGGAACGCCGCCGTCACGCAGCGCGTGGCCCGGGCCAGCGTCCTGGGTCGCATCAGCTACTACTCCGGCTGGTACGACTACGACAGCGGGCGCGGACAGGTCTTCGTTCCCTCCGGCGGTCTGGCGCAGGGCTTCTTCGACGGGCGGCCCATCCTCGACCTGGAGCTGAGCGTCCCGCTCGGGCTGGGAACGACGCTGGCGTTCGGGGCGCAGAACGTCCTCGATACGTACTCGCAGGTGTCGGTCATCGCGAACGCGGTCGGCGAGCAGTACAGCGAGTACACGCCGTGGGGCTACAGCGGCGCCTACTACTACGTGCGCATCGGTTACGACTGGGGCAACTGAGATGGGCGGTCGGCCGCCTGGTACGCGAAAGGCTCCAGACCCGCCGTCACCCGCCTTGCCGCGCCCGACGCCGCGCGGTGGAGGGAGCGTATGAAGCTGCTTCTCGGGGTGCTCATCCTGTTCGCGGGCACGACGCACGCGGCCGCCCAATGGCTGGATCGTCCCTGGCCGGGCATCCCGCGCACGGCTGACGGGAAGCCGAACCTCACCGCGCCGGCGCCGCGTGGACCCGATGGTCAGCCGGACCTGTCCGGAGTGTGGACCGCGCCACCTCCCGTCGCCCGTCCCGATCCCGCCACCCTGCAGCCCTGGGTCACCGACCTCGCCCGTCGGCGTCAGCAGGAGTACTACAGGAAGCGCCCCTTCTTCCGGTGTCTGCCGAGCGGGCCGGAGACCGAGCGGTCAGGCGGCTGGAAACGCTTCCTCCAGACGCCGACCGCCGTCGTGATCCTGAACGACGACCTCACCTATCGCGTGATCCACATGGACGGCCGCGAGCTGGAAGCCGACCCCGTGCCGAGCTGGATGGGTTACTCGGTGGGGCGCTGGGACGGCGACACGCTGGTCGTCGACAGTGCCGGATTCAACGACAAGACGTGGGTGAGTCGCTACGGGGTCTCGCACACGGAGGCGCTGCGGATCACGGAGCGCTACCGGCGTCCCGACTTCGGCCACCTGCAGGTGGAGGTGACCTTCACCGATCCCGGGGCGTTCGCGAAGCCGTGGGGCTTCACCATGAGCATGGTGCTGGCGGCCGATACGGAGATGCTCGAGGCGGTCTGCGAACGGAGCAGCGAAGACTGGCCGGGCAGCCTCTCGGAAGCCGCCAATCGGGCGGTACCGGTGCCACCCGACGTGCTGGCACGATACGTCGGCGTGTACAGCGGGATATACAGGGGGAAGGAGCGCACGTACGAGGTGTCGCTCTCCGGCGGCCAGTTGGTCGCCACCATCGTCGGCGCCTACGACGCGGTGGGCCTCGGTGCCGCGGGCCTCGAGCCGGGCGTGCCGCGGCCGCTGGTGCCGCAATCCGAGACACTGTTCGAAGGCCTCGGACTCGGCTACCGGTTCATTGTCAACGAGGCGGGCGAGGCGACCGCCCTCATGGTGATTCACGTCTCTGGCGACTACCGTTACTCTCGGCAGCGGTGATCCGCAAGGTCGACGACGGCACCCGGTTCACCGGGGCCGTCCACGTGCCTGCGGACCGACGTTTCGGTTCCCAGACCCTCACGCTCCGGCCACGGCCTGCCCCCAGCCGTAGCCGATGCGCACATAGTAGTAGGCCCCGCTGTAGCCCCACGGCATGTATTCGCTGTACCGCTCCCCGACGGCATGGGCGACGACCGAGACCTGCGAGTAGGTGTCGAAGACGTTCTGTGCCCCGAGCGCCAGCGTCGTTCCCGCCCCGAGCGGCACGCTCAGCTCCAGGTCCAGGATCGGCCGCCCCTCGAAGAAGCCCTGTTCCAGTCCACCCGAGAGGTCGAAGACCGTTCCGCGCCCGCTGTCGTAGTCGTACCAGCCGCCGTAGTAGTTGAGGCGGCCGACGAGGCTCGCGCGCCCGACGCGTTGCGTGACGCCGACGCTCCAGCGCGTGCGCGGCAGCGCGTAGGCGTACTCGGCAAGCCGCCGGCTGTCGAGCAGCGCCCCGGCGTTGTCCGTCACCTCGGTGTCGGTGTGGTTGAAGACGGCGCTGATGGCCGTCTTCCCCCGCAGTGCGAGCGGCGTCCAGGTGGAGACGACGTCGACGCCCTCCGAGGTCGTGCCGAAGGCGTTGGTGAAGAACCGGTAGTTCCTCACGCTCTCCGCGACCTCGAATCCGCCGGCCACGACCTCGGCGATCTCGGCGGGGGTCAGCGTGAAGTTCCTGGTGATCCCGATCCGGTCCGACACGTCGATGCGGAAGTAGTCGGCGGTCAGCGTGAAGGGGCCGCCGCCGAACACGATGCCCGCCGTGTAGTTGATCGACGTCTCGGGTTCGAGCGGGGCCCCGCCGCGCCGCCGCGCCACCGGCGAGATCGAGGGTACGGACGCGTTGCTGACGATCTGCTCCTCCGTCGGGTCGAACCAGCTCTGGATGTGCAGGCCGTGCTGCTGGCCGGGGGTCGGCGCCCGGAACCCCGTGCTCACGCTGCCTCGCAGGAAGCCGGCACGAGCGGAAACCTTGCCGTTCGTCGTCGTCCCGAAGCCCTCGATGTTCTCGATGCGGGCGGCCGCGCCCAGCGTCCACGCGCCGTCGGACGCGGTCACCTCGAGGTCGCCGTACGCCGCGACGTTGCGGCGGCTCCACGTGCCGGCCTGCGCCGGGCTGTAGGCTACGGGACCGTTGGAGCCCGCGGTGAAGCCCTGCGCCGCGTACGGGCCGACCTCCCATCCCGCGCGGTCACCCGCCCGCAGGCCGAACTGCTCCTCGCGCCATTCCCCACCGCCGGCAACGTGGACGCGGTCGCTGGGTGCGTACGACAGGTCGAAGTTGACGTTGACGTCCCGCTGCCGGTTCGTCCCGATGTCGAATGCGCGGGGCGACGTCGGGCCGAGCGAGGCATTGATGGTGTCGCGGACGACGAAGTCCGTCCGGTGAACGCCGAGCGAAGCGCTCAGGTCCCAGTCGAAGGCAGCGGCCGTCGAGCCGCGCAACCCGCCGACCACGGAGGCGTCGGCCACTGTGCCTATCCTCCGCGGCGTGAAGCCGCCCGGGAACAGCTCCTGGAACGTGAAGCAGTTCGGGTCGTCGATCACCTGCTCGAGGGCGCGCGGGTCGGGCACGTCGTCGGTGACGGTGACGGTGGGGCAGCCGGCCGAGCCCATGCCCCGGGCCGCGAGCACGTCGCCCACGAGCAGTGTGCGACCGCGGTCGTTGCTGAACACCCCGAGCCGCGTGTTCGGGTTCCGGTAGAAGAGGCTCAGCGTCACCGTCTTGCCGGCGTAGCTCGTGTGGGCGTAGGCCTGCACGCCGGCCGGGAGGGTGTAGCCGAAGTTGCCGAACAGCTTCAGGTCGTCGTCGACCCGCGGGTCTCCCCATATCTGCGGACGGTCGGAACCGATGTGCCTGTTGCCGGCCGCGATGAGGGCAATCGCATCGCGACGCGGCCCGGATCGATCCGTCGGGTTCGCGTTGCCGTACTCCAGGCTGAGGTTGGCGAACCCGGTGGCGCCCAGCGGCAGACCGACGTTGCCGGCGAACCGGGTCGTCTCCCCGTCGCCGGCCTGGTACAGCCCCGTGTTGACCGCCACGGAACCGCCGCCGCGGGCATCCTTGAGCCGGAAGTTCAGGACGCCGGCGATCGCATCCGAGCCGTACTGGGCCGCCGCGCCGTCCCTCAGCACCTCCACCTGCCGCAGCGCGATGGCGGGAATGGCGGAGATATCGGGGCCCTGCGAGCCGAACGCCACGCCGTTGCCGCCGTGCCAGTCGACGATCGCGGAGCGGTGCCTGCGCTTGCCGTTGATCAACACCAGCGTGTGGTCCGGGGCCAAGTTGCGCAGCATCGCGGGGCGGACCACCGTCGAGACGCCGCTGATCGGCTGGGTGTTGGTGCTGAACGACGGAATGATGTTGCGAAGCTGGTCCTTCAGGTCGCCCGTCCCCTGGCTGACCAGATCCGTCGCCGTCAGCACGTCCACCGGGACCGCCGACTCGGTGGCGCTGCGCGGCTCCGCGCGGGAGCCGACGACCACCGTCTCCTCGGCGAATCCCGCGAGCAGGCTCCGAATCTCCACCGGCGACAACCCCAGTGCTTCGACCTCGTCCGGCGCCAAGCCGAGGGCACGAGCCAGCGCTTCGACCAACGCATCCGTCCGGCCCGCCGCCTCTTCCGCTTGCTCGGGCCCCTGTGGCTGCGCGCTCGCCTTGGGCGCGAGACCGGTCCAGGCCGGCACGAGCAAGGCCAGCATCACGGCCATTCCCCTCGTCCTCACCGTCGTGACCACCCTCGTCGTCGTGATCGTGATCATCTTCGCTGCCGTGTCGTCGTCGGCACTCTCGCAGCCGGTGATGGCCAGCTCGCACGACGCACCAGATCCTAGCCTGTCCGGAAACGATGAAACTCCTACGGGACCCGCTGGTCGGTGACTGTCACGTCCAAGTCCAACCGTCGCGGCCGTTCCGGGACCGTGTGGTGCACCATGTCGATGTCACGCAGCTCAATCGGGCCACGGCTTGCCGGCTGGCAAGACCATCTGCGAGCAACCACAAAGGAGGTTGTGCATGACCCGCTGCTTCTGCATCGTCGGCATCGTCCTGCCGTTCGGCTTTACGGCGGCGGCGCAGGACCGCAGCTACCTGGCGGGCCAGGTGTTCCGGGATTGCGAAATGTGTCCGGAGATGGTGGTGCTGCCGGACCGCCGTCTGGCGCTGGGCTGCTAATGAGGTGACGGTGGGCGAGTATAGGGCGTTCGTGTCGGCGACGGGTGGTAGTGCGGGCGGCAGGTGTCTCGCCTTCGGTGACGGCGATTCCTGGGAGAATCCGGGCTCTTCGCAGACGGATCGGCATCCGGTGACATGCGTGAGCTTGGACGACGCGCAGGCGTATGTGTTGTGGTTGAGCCGGACGGCTAGCCCGGATTTCTCACAGCTCTTCGAGATCCGCGACGACGGCGACCGCTACGA
>JAPOVI010000047.1 GCA_026708265.1 Acidobacteriota bacterium | reverse complement strand
AACGACCACGCGGGCGTGACGGAGGAGATCGTGCGCAAGGCGGCGGCGGCCGGCCTGGCCCGCGTCTACCCGATCGGGGCGGCGACCGTCGGGTCCGAGGGGCAGCGCCTGACGGAGATCCGCGAGCTGCGCGCGGCCGGATGCGTGGCGGTGTCCGACGACGGTCACCCCATCGCGGACGCGCTCGTGATGCGTCGCGCGCTCGAGTACGTGTCGATGTTCGATATGCCGGTCATCAACCACTGCGAGGATCCGTCTCTCAAGGGCGACGGCGTCGTGCACGAGGGCTACCGCGCCGCCGCCCTCGGCCTGCGCGGGATTCCGGGCGCCGCGGAGGTGGTGATGGTGGAGCGCGACGTCACCCTGAGCGAGCTCGCGGGCGGCGCGGTGCACGTCGCCCACATGAGCGCGCGCGGCTCGCTGCGGGCCGTCCGATCGGGCAAGGAGCGCGACATCGCCGTGACCTGCGAGGTGACGCCGCACCATTTCATCCTGACCGACGACGAGCTGGAGTACGACACCAACTTCAAGATGAACCCGCCGCTCAGGGCCGGCGAGGACCGCACCGCCATGCTCGAGGGGCTCGCCGACGGCAGCATCGACGCCATCGCCACGGACCACGCGCCGCACCACGCGGACGAGAAGGCGCTGGAGTTCGACCGGGCGCCGTTCGGTGTGATCGGCCTCGAGACGGCGGTGCCGCTCGCGCTCGATCGCCTCGTGCACCGGGGCGTGGTGGGGCTGCCCCGGCTCGTGGAGCTCCTGGCCCGGAACCCGGCCCGCATCCTGCGGGTCGAGGGCGGCACGCTGGCGCCCGGCTCGGCCGCCGATCTCACCATCCTCGCGCCCGATGCGCCCACGGAGGTCACCGCGTCCCGCTTCCGGTCGAAGGGACGCAACACGCCCTTCGACGGATGGCGGCTGCGCGGCGCCGTGGCCGGAACCGTCATCGCCGGGCGTCCGGTCTACGTGAACGATGCGGTAGCGGGCGCGGAGGTGCTCGGGGCGTCCTGACCGTCCGGCGTCGTGACGATGCGCCTGCCGCGCCGGGGCCGAACGACGGGCACTGAGGCGGCGACGGCGCGGGGATCGGCGCCGCCGGGCTTCCGGCGCTCGGCCGTGCTTCAGCGGGGCCCGCGGCCGCGGCTGCCGCCGCCCGCCAGGGCGTCGTACGCGGCAATGGTCTCGGCGACCATGCGGGCGGCGCTGAAGCGCGCGCGAGCCCGGGCCCGGCCGGCTCTGCCCAGCGCCCTTCGGAGATTCGCGTCGCGGAGCAGGCGCACGACGGCCGAGGCGAGCGCGTCCGGGTCCCGGGTCGGGACGAGGAGCCCGGTCTCGCCGTCGACGACGCTCTCGGGAATCCCGCCCGCGCGGGTGGCGACGACCGCCCGGCCGCAGGCCATCGCATCGAGAACGGACGTCCCGAGGCCCTCCGTCACCGAGCTCATCACGAACAGGTCGAACGCCTTGAGCAGCGAGAGGGCGTCGGTCCGGAACCCCGTCAGGAAGACGTGCCCCCCGAGGCCCAGCCGGGCGACCTGCGCGACCAGGGCGCCCTCGAGCTCGCCCGCCCCCACGATCACGAAGCGCGCTTCCGGCACCTCGGCGACGACGCGCGCCGCGGCGTCGAGCAGGTGCTGCTGGCCCTTGTGCGGCACGAGCGCCGCGATGTTGCCGACGACCGGCGCGCCGGCCGGCAGCCCGAGTTCCCGATGCGGGTCGAGCGCCGGGAGCCCGGCGATGCGGTCGACGTCGACTCCCTCGTGGACCACGGCAACTCGTCCGGCCGGCACCCCGTCCTCGATCAGCATGCGGCGGATCGCGTCGGACGCGCAGAGGAAGCGGTCGACGCGGCGGTACTTCCAGCGCGACAGCGGATTGCGGCCGACGTGGAAGTCGACCCGGCGCGACGCAACGAGGTGCGGGCGCTCCCGGCCGGCCAGCGCGACGGCGACGGCGGCCACGGCCAGGGCGTGCGCATCGTGGGCGTGGACGACGTCGGGTCGGAGGCGGTCGAGCAGCCGGCGCATTCGCCACGCGGCGCGCGGGGCCAGCTCGCCGCCGGCGGCCAGCGGGAAGAGGTCCGCCTCGCCGTCCGCGCGGCGGTGCAGCTCGCCCCGCGGGTGAGCCACCAGCGCGGCCCGCTGACCCGCCGCGCGCAGGCCGTCGACGGTCAGCCGGACCTGCTGCTGGCCCCCGCGCCACGTGCGCGCCGTGTCGACATGGAGGGAGAACATCGGTGAGCGAGGAGCGCGATGCCGGCTCGCGTTGCGCCTATCGCGACCTACCGGCGCCGGGGTCGGTACCGAACGCCCGTTGCCGCGGCCACGTCCTCCTAAGGGTTCATGACTTCGGCAAACCGGGGTCGGTACCGGTCGCCCTCTGCTGCTCCCAGCGCTTCGCGTGCTTGAGGAACACGTAGTAGGAGTTGAGGATCGAGACGATCAGTCCGGGCGCTCCGTCGCGCACGCCGAGGCGCGCGACGTAGTTGCGCAGGAAAGCCAGCGGTGGGCGAGCGACGAGGTCCAACCACCGCACGCGCCGTCCCTCGGCGCCCATCTGGTCGGCCGCGAGCGTCGAGTAGCGATCGATCGTCCACAGGTGGTGCGCGATGTCCCTGTACGCATGGTGCTCGAGCTCGCCCTCCAGTCGGCCCACGGCGCCGTCGACGGCGACCGACTCGTGCACGCGCCGGTCGTTCCAGCGTCCCGTCCGCCGGTCGTACAGCCGCAACTGCCGGTCCGGATACCAGTCGGTGGAGCGGATCCACCGTCCGAGATAGCGCGTCACCCGCGGGATGCGGTAGCCCCGCTTCTCGGGGCCCGCCGCGAGCAGTGCGCGAATCTCCCGCGCCAGGGCCGGCGTGACGCGCTCGTCGGCGTCGAGCGACAGCACCCAGTCGTGCGCCGCGAGCCCCGCGGCGAAGTTCTTCTGCGCGCCGTACCCCGGCCAGTCGTGCGTGACCACCCGGTCGGTATGGCGGCGGGCGACGGCGACGGTGTCGTCCCTGCTGCCGGAGTCGACCACGACGATGTCGTCGGCCCAGCGGACCGACTCGAGCGCCCCGCCGACGTTGCGCGCCTCGTCCTTCGTGATGACGATGACCGAGACGCGCGTCACCCGCGGGAGTCTATCACCGCAAGTTCCACGGTCGACCGAGTGCACGCCGCAAGGGAACCTGCCCTGACGAGGCCGCTCCCTGCCGGTCGGTCTGTGACGTGGTGTGACCAGAAAGCCGGAGTCAACGATCTCGTTGACAACGAATTTGTTGACGGATAGAGTGTCAACAGATCGGTTGACTGGAGGGTCCGCATGAGATTGGCAACGGGCCGCTGGGTGAGCGGAGACGACTTCTTCAATCGCGAATCCGAGTTGCAGGTCCTGGACGCGCGGGTCCGCGCCGGCAACCACACGTTGCTGACCGGCCAGCGGCGCATGGGGAAGACCAGCATCGTGCGAGAGCTGGGACGACGGCTTCAACTCGAGGCATGGGTCGTCCTCTTCACCGACGTCGAAGGCGCGACCTGTGCGGAGGACGTGATCGCCGACATCGCGCAGGCTCTGCATCCGGTCGCCTCGCGTGTCACCACGGGGTTGCGCTGGTTCACCGAGAACGTGGACGAAGTGAGCGCACTCGAGTTTCGCTTGAAGATCCGCGCCGGCCTGAACGCCGGCAACTGGCGCCGCCGCGGCGAACAACTGATCCGCGAATGCGCACTGCGCGAACAACAGGTTCTCCTGGTCATTGATGAGCTGCCGATACTCCTCAAGCGAATCCTCGACAGGGATGGCGACGGCTCTCGGCGGGTCGACGAGTTCCTGAGCTGGCTGCGCGGCGCCATGCAAGGCATCGACGCCGGTTCTCCGGTCCTCATCGTATCCGGCAGCATCGGGCTCGCACCCCTGGTGCAGCGCCTCGGCATCCCCGACCGCATCAACTATCTCGATCCCCTGCGCTTGGGACCGTGGGACCGTCGCACCAGCACGACGTGTTTCGACTTTCTGGCCGCGAACCACGGGTTGCGGGTCGAGGAAGGCGTGGCGGACGCCGTGTACGACACGATCGGGCTCGGCATTCCGCACCACGTGCAGTCCTTCTTCGCCCGGTTGCGGGAGTTCGCTGTCATGAACAACCGCGAGCGAGTGACGGTGGCGGACGTAGACACCGTCTACCGCACGGTGCTGCTCGGGCCGGCGGGGCAGAACGACCTCGTGCACTACCAGACGCGTCTCAAGGAGGCGCTGGAAGACGACCTTCACACAATCGCGATGGAGATCCTGGCCGAAGCCGCCATCCAAGGAGCGTTCACGCCAACTGCGAGGCGCGGCCTTGAACAGTGCTACGCGCCGGTCGCTGCCGACGTGCCCAGTCGCATCACCGACGTGCTGGACGTCCTGGCGCACGACGGCTATCTCGAGGACGCCGACGACGGATTTCGCTTCCCGTCGAGGCTGCTGAGAGACTGGTGGTCTGCGCGCTTTCGCGGTCACCATGTCCCGCTGGAGCAGCGGGCGCGCACAGCAAACATGCCCGGGGCGGACCGATGAACGGAGCGCACGACCGACCGATCCGTAAGTTCAACCCCGGGACGTTGCAGTCGGATGACGAGGTGGTCCGACAGTTCGTGGTCCGGCACCGGGAGCTTGACCTCGTGCTCGACGTCCTGCGCGGGAATCTCGATTCATCGTCTTGTCAGCACGTGCTCATCGTCGCACCGCGCGGTCGGGGCAAGACCATGCTGTTGGCCCGCGTCGGCGTCGAGCTACGAACCAACGCCGATCTCACCGGGCGTCTGTTTCCGGTCCGATTCATGGAAGAGAGCCAGGAAGTCTTCACGATGGCTGACTTCTGGATCGAAGCGTTGTTCTACCTGGCCCAGGCATGCGCGCAGGCCGGCGATGCGGAGCACTCCCGGGAGCTACTCGCGACGCACGGCGATCTGAACGCACGATGGAACGACGGGGCCACGGAGGATCGCGCACATGCTGCCGTCCTGGAAGCGGCGGAGCGGTTGGGCAGGCGGCTCGTGCTCATGGTCGAGAATCTGCAGGCCCTGTCCAACGCCGTCGACGACGATTTCGGCTGGAAGCTCCGCAAGACGCTGCAGGCGGAACCCCAGGTCGTTCTGCTTGCCACCGCGACCAGTCGGTTCAAGGGGCTCGACGACGCCGCGCAGCCGTTCTTCGAGCAGTTCCGCATCGTCGATTTGGAACCGCTGGATACCGACGAATGCCGGTATCTCTGGCACATGGTCAGTGGCGACGTCGGACAAGGGCGCGAGATCGAACCGCTTCGGATCCTGACCGGCGGCAGCCCACGCCTGCTGGCAATCGTCGCCGAGTTGGCGCGCCACGCGTCGCTGCGACAGCTTCTGGAAGACCTGGTGACGCTGATCGATAACCACACCGAGTACTTCCGAGGCCATCTGGATGTGCTTGCCAAGACGGAGCGTCGCGTCTATCTCGCGGTGATCGACCTCTGGCAACCGTCGAGCACCGCTGAAATTGCGGCGCGGGCGCGCACGGACGTACGTGCCGTTTCCGCGCTGCTCGGAAGGCTGGTCGACCGGGGCGCCGTGCTCGTGGAAGGGACAGGCAGGAAGCGGCGGTACGCTGCCGCGGAGCGGCTGTACAGCATTTACTACAAACTACGACGGGAACGCGGCGAGGCCGCGATCGTCCGCCACCTGATCCAGTTCATGACGGTGTTCTATAGCGGCGATGAGCTGGCAGCACTGGCGGTGAGCGATCGGGGGAAGGCGCGCTTGGGGACCAGCGCGGCGTCAGACCTACAGCTGGAGGTCACTAAGGCGCTAGTGAACAAGGGAATCGCCCACGGCAAGCGCGGCGAAACGGAGGCGGAGCTGTCGGCCTACGAAGCGGTCGTCGAGCGTTTCGGCGATAGCTCTGCGCCGGACCTTCAGGTCGTGGTTGCCCGGGCGCTGGTCAACAAGGGAATCACGCACGGCCAACGGGGCGAGGTGGAGGCGGAGTTGTCAGCCTATGACGCTGTGGTCGAGCGTTTCGGCGACAGTGGGGCGCCGGACCTGCAGGTTCAGGTAGCCAAGGCGCTGGTCAACAAGGGGATTACGCACGGCCAACGGGGCGAGGTGGAGGCGGAGTTGTCAGCCTATGACGCTGTGGTCGAGCGTTTCGGCGACAGTGGGGCGCCGGACCTGCAGGTTCGGGTAGCCAAGGCGCTGTTCAATAAGGGCATTACGCACGGCCAACGCGGCGAGATGGACGCGGCGCTTGCCGCCTACGGTGCGGTGGTCGAGCGTTTCGGCGATAGCGGCGTGCCGGACGTGCGGGTCGTGGTTGCCAGGGCGTTGCTTAACAAGGGCACAGGGCACGGTCAACGCGGCGAGGCGGAGGCGGAGTTGTCAGTCTACGACGCCGTGGTCAAGCGCTTCGGCGACAGCGTTGCACCGGATCTCCAGGTCGTGGTTGCCAAAGCGCTGGTCAACAAGGGGATCACGCACGGTCAACGGGGCGAGGTGGAGGCGGAGTTGTCGGCCTATGCCGCGGTGGTTGGCCGATTCGGCGCGAGTGACAGAGTGGACCTGCAACGGACGGTGGCCGTAGCGCTGGTTGCGACGGGAGATCGACAGGTCAGGATGGGCCGTCCGAAAGAATCCCTGCAGACCATCGATGACCTCCAACGTCGGTGTGGCACGTTGACGGACGACGCCCGGGTCGCGTTCGAGTTGTGGCGGGCACATTGCGTAAGGGCTCACGCACTACTCGTTCAAGGAGAACGCGACGCCGCGCTGAATACATGGCGGTCAATCTGCGCCGCGTTCGTCGATGACGCGCGGATGCTGCGAGAAATGCTGGCGCGTGTGCCCGTCCTGCTCGACGCCGGGGCGGCTGCGCGAGACCTTGCCGACATCCTGGCTGAGGATGGGGAGACCGCCGACGCGGTAGCACCGCTGATCATCGCCCTTCGCCAAGTGGCCGGCCAGTCGGTCCGTGCACCCGCCGAGGTGCTCGAAGTCGCTGCTCATGTCCGCGAGCGGATCGAGGCGGCCATCGCGGCGCCGCGATCACCGAGTCCGGCGTCGGCTTCGCCGGATGCGCCGGGTCTGCCCGCCTCGCATGCCGGCGAGTAGCCGATGTGGGCACCGGGCGGCGGTCGCGCCCTGTCAGGCGCGCGGGCGCGACGAGCCTACCCGCCGAGGAGCGGGACCTCCTGCACGGCCTCGAAGTCGACGAGCGACTTCAGGTAGTCGAGCGTCGCGAGCAGCTCGTTGTTGCGGGCCACGGAGAGGTCGCGCTGCGCCCGGAAGACGAAGAAGCTCGTCGACAGGGCGACGTCGAAGCGGCGCTGCTCCGCCTCCAGTCGCCGCTCCGCGAGCTCACGCGCGACGCGGGTCGCCTCGACGCGCTGCAGGTTCGTGTTCACGCGGCGGGCGACGTCGCGCACCTCGGTGGCGACGCGGATCTCGATCTCCAGGAGCCGCGCCTCGCCCTGCGAGCGCTCCAGCCGTGCCCGGGCGAGGTTGGCGTCCGCGGTGCTGCGGCCGAGCGGATAACCGACCGTCAGTCCGAGCTGCCAGGACGGGAAGTCGTTGCCGAGGAGATCGCCGAGGACGTCGCCGAACGCGTAGTTCTGCTCGCCGATGACCGGCCCCGGGAACCCGGGTCCGCGGAGGAAGCGCCGGCCGCCGAGGCCGGCGACCGAGTAGTCGACGAACAGGTTGAGGTCGGGCAGGCGCTGGTTCGCGAAGAACCGGGTGTTCGTGTCGGTGTTCTCGATCTGCTTGCGGAGCTGGTCGATGTCGGTGCGCCGCGCGATCGCGGTGCGGATCGCCTCGTCGACGTCGATCGGGCGCGGGCCGAGGAGCGGCGGGTCCGTCGGCTGGAGGCGCACGACCCAGAAGTCGGACGCCGCCGGATCCAGGATGAGTGTGCGCAGCAGGTCCTCCGCGCGCGCGAGCTGCGCCTCGGCGAGGATCACGGCTTCCTGGTTGCGCGCGACCTCCGCCTCGGCCTCGACGATCTCGATCGGCGCCATCGTGCCGACCTCGACCCGCCGCCGGTTGTTGCGCAGCGACTCCTCGGCGAGCTCCAGCGACTGCCGCTGCACGTCGAGGAACGCGATGGCGTAGACCAGGTCCCAGTACGCGTTCCGTACGCTGCGCTCGGTCGAGGCGATCGCCTGATGCAGGCCGAGGTCGGCGATCTCCCGGTTCGTGGTGGCCACCGCGACCTGCTGGCGGCCGGCGTCGATGGCGAAGTTCCGCAGCAGGGGCTGCGTGTAGGAGAGGCGCAGGTTGGAGCCCAGGGCCGGGTTGAAGGAGCTGAAGAAGCTCGTGGTGGTGCGCCGGGTCCCGTCCCAGGCGGCCGTGTACGAGCCGCCGGCCCACGGCATCTGCTGGTTCACCGTGAAGACGTTGCTGAAGAGCTTGTTGACGACCTGCGTGTCGACACCGTCGAGAAAGGTGGCCGACGGCGTCACGGCGTTGTCCCGCAGCATGTCGAGGGACAGGTTGGGAAGCCAGACCGAGCGCGCGTCCGCCACGACCATGTCCTGGATCTGCGGGCCGTAGCGCTCGGACCGGATGCCGAGGTTGTTCTCGAGGGCCAGGGCGACCGCTTCGTCCACCGACAGGCGCCGGATCCGCGCCGACGCCGGCTGGACCGTGCCCGCGGGCAGGATTACGCCCGCGGTCGGCGTCCGTCCAGCCGACGCGGGAACGAGCCCCTGGCCGCGTCCGGGGGGCGGAGTCGCAACGTGAACGAGGAGGCAGGCGGCAAGCGCGGCGGCACGGCAGATGGAAGGATTCATGGTGCGTTCTCTGCTCTGACGGATAGACGGACGGGGGTGGGCCGCGGTTCGGCGGCCGATTGTATACTGGCGCCTTCCGCCGCCCGCCGGCCGGCGATGCGCAACCTGAAGCTCACGCTCGCCTACGACGGGACCGACTACGTCGGCTGGCAGCGGCAGGCCGCGGGGCGTTCGATCCAGGGCATCCTCGAGACCGCGCTGGCGGAGATCGAGGGCGCGCCGGTGACCGTGGTCGGGGCGGGCCGCACCGACGCCGGCGTGCATGCGCTGGCGCAGGTGGCGAGCGTCCGCATGGCCCACGAGATCGAGCCGCGGGTGCTGGCGAGGGCCCTCAACGCCAAGCTCCCGGCCGACATTCGCGTCCTCCGCGCCGATGCCGTCGACGCCGGCTTCCACGCCCGGTACTCCGCCCGCTCCAAGACGTACCGCTACTGCGTGAGCAACGGGGGCGTGGCGACTCCGTTCGCGGCGCGGTACGCCTGGCACGTCGCGGCTCCGCTGCATCTCGACGCGATGCGCGCCGCGGGGGCCCAGCTCTGCGGGCGCCACGATTTCGCCGCGTTTCAGTCGACCGGCTCCGAGGTCCGCTCGTCCGTGCGAACGCTCTCCTCGCTGACCATCGAGCGCCGGCCGGCGTGCGGAGTGGAGGGAATGACCGGCGGAACCGGGGCGGCCCTGCTCACGGTCGAGGTCGAGGGCGACGGCTTTCTGCGGCACATGGTGCGAGCCCTCGTCGGGACGCTGGTCGAGGTGGGCCGCGGGCGGCGCGCGGCCGGCGACATGGCGCCGCTCCTCGGGTCGAAGCGGCGCGATCGCGCGGGCCCGACGGCGCCGGCGCACGGCCTGTTTCTCGTGCGCGTCACCTGCGCCGACCCTTGAACGTGTCCCTAACGCACTGTATCATCGAGGGTTAATGGGGCTCGCCGACGTGTTGGCCACGGTGCCGGACGGTTCCCCGCAGGCCAGCCTCGCCCACCAGGTCGACTACGCGCGCCTCCCCTCCCACGTCGCCGTGATCATGGATGGCAACGGGCGCTGGGCCGCCCAGCGACGCCTGCCGCGCGTCGAGGGTCACCGCGCGGGCATCGACTCCGTCCGGGATGTCGTCGAGGTGTCGGCCCGGCTCGGCATCGACGTGCTGACGCTCTACGCGTTCTCCGTCGAGAACTGGAAGCGGCCGCCCGCCGAGGTCTCCGTCCTGATGGGACTGCTCAAGCGCTACCTCCGCCTCGAGCTCGACACCCTGATGGAGAACGACATCCGCTTCCGCGTCATCGGCAGCGAGGACGGGCTTTCGCCCGATGTCCGCTTCGAGCTGGCGGCGGCCGAGCGGCGGACCGGTGCGAACGGCGGCATGCGCTTCAACATCGCGCTCAACTACGGCGGGCGGGCCGAGATCGTCGCTGCCGCGCGCAGGGCGATCGCGGCCGGCATCGATCCGCAGGCCCTCGACGAACGGCAGTTCGGCGAGCTGCTCTATACCGGCGGGCAGCCGGACCCCGACCTGCTGATTCGGACGAGCGGCGAGATGCGGGTCAGCAACTTCCTCCTGTGGCAGATCGCGTACGCGGAGATATGGGTCACCGACACCCTGTGGCCGGACTTCCGGTCCCGCCACTTCCTCGAGGCGGTGGTGGCCTACCAGAAGCGCGAACGCCGCTACGGCGGCATCAAGGAGGAGGCGGTCGGTGCGGGGCGGTAGCGCGACCTTGGCGTTGCGTTGGGAGCCTGCGCGGGCGGCAGCATGCTGCATCGCGCGTTCTGCGGCGCAAGCTCCTGGAGCGTCCGGCGGCGCACGGCGGGCGAGGCGGGGCGGCAGGCACCGGTGACCCGCGTTCTGAGCGCCGCGGCGCTGCTGGCCGTCGTCGTCGTCACGATCTGGCTGCTGCCGCCCGCGGCCACCGTCGTGGTGGTCGCGGCTGCGCTCGTGATCGCGGTCGTCGAGTACGCGGGGCTGGCGAAGGCAGGTGGGGTCGACGTGGCGCGCGTACCGGCCACCCTCGCGGCGCTCGCCGCCGCCGCCGCCGTGGCCTTCGAGCCGGCCGCTCTCGCGCCGGTGCTCCTTGCCTCCCTCGTCCTGATCGGCGTTGCCGAGCTGGCCGGCGCGTCCGGCGACGGCGCGCTGAGTCGGGCGGCCGTCGGCGCGTTCGCGGCCGTCTACCTCGCCCTGCCCTTCGGCGTCCTCGCCGACCTCCGTCTGAGCGGCGGGCCGGAGGCGCTGTCGCTGCTTCTCGTCACGGTCATTGCCAGCGATACGGCCCAGTACTACGGGGGCCGCACGCTCGGCCGCCGGCTGCTGGCCCCGAAGGTCAGCCCGAAGAAGACCGTCGAGGGGGCGGCCTTCGGCATCGCGGGAGGGATGCTGGTCCTGGGTCTCGATCCCGGCGGCTGGCTACCGGAGTTGGGGCCGGCCGGGCGCGTGCTTCTGGGCGCGGGGGTCGCGGTCGCGGGCATCGCCGGCGATCTGTTCGAGTCGCGGCTGAAGCGGGCCTCCGGGGTGAAGGACTCGTCGGCCCTCATACCGGGGCACGGAGGTCTTCTGGACCGCGTCGACGGGCTGCTGTTCGCCGCCCCCGCGTACTGGCTGGTCGTGAGAGTGGCGACATGAAGCGAATCGCCGTTCTCGGCTCGACCGGCTCCATCGGACGGAGCGCCCTCGCGGTCGTGGATGCGCATCCGGACCGGCTCGCCGTCGCCGGGCTCGCCGCGGGCGCCGGCGCCGCGCGACTGGCGGAGCAGGCGGCGCGCTATCGCCCCGCGGTCGTCTCCCTGGCCTCGCCCGAGGCGCTGGCGGACCTGGAGCGGCACGGCCTGCCCGAGTCGACGGCAGCCGGTTGCGGCCCGGCGGGGCTGACGGCGGTGGCGACGCATCCCGCGGCCGACATCGTTCTCTGCGCCTCCTCGGGGACCGCCGCGCTCGAGGCGGCGCTGGCCGCCATCGACGCCGGGAAGACCATCGCGCTCGCCAACAAGGAGGTCCTCGTCATGGCGGGCGGGCTGATGATGGACGCCGCCCGCCGCCGGGGGGTGTCCATCCTGCCCGTCGACAGCGAGCACAACGCGATTCACCAGTGCCTCGACCGGCGACCGCCCGCCGAGGTCGCGCGCCTCCTGCTCACGGCGTCGGGCGGTCCCTTTCGCGACTGGCCGGCGGAGCGGCTCCGCGAAGTGACCCCGGAGCAGGCGCTCTGCCATCCCACCTGGTCCATGGGGCCCAAGATCACGGTCGATTCCGCGACCCTGATGAACAAGGGGCTCGAGGTGATCGAGGCGCGCTGGCTGTTCGACGTGCCGCCGGACCGCATCGACGTGGTGATCCACCCGCAGTCGATCGTGCATTCGCTCGTGGAGCTGCGGGACGGGTCCGTGCTGGCGCAACTCGGCGCGACCGACATGCGGCTGCCGATCCAGTACGCGTTCTCCTACCCCGAGCGCTGGGGGGCGCCGCGGCCCGGCCTCGACCTCGCGCGCTGCGGCGCCCTGACGTTCGGGGAGCCGGACCACGGCCGCTTCCCCTGTCTCGGGCTGGCGTACCGCGCCCTGCGCGGCGGTCCCGGGCTGCCGGTCGTGCTCAACGCCGCCAACGAGGTGGCGGTGGCCGCGTTCCTCGATGGGCGCCTGCCCTTCCCGGGCATCGCGGCAGTCATCGAGGAGGTTCTCGACGCCGGAGCGGCCGGCCCGGCCGCGGCGCCCGACTCGCTCGCCGGGGTGCGCGAGCTCGACCGCTGGGCGCGCGAGCGCGGCGCGGCGGAGGTGGCCGGGATACAATCGAGCGGATCGATTCGGCGGGGGATTCTGTGACCAGCCTGCTCGCGTTCCTGTTCGTGCTTGGCGTGCTCGTCTTCGTGCACGAGCTCGGCCACTTCGCCATGGCGCGCCGACTCGGCATCCGGGTCCTGACGTTCTCGCTCGGATTCGGGCCGAAGGTGCTCAAGGTGCGCCGCGGCGACACGGAGTACTGCATCAGCGCCATCCCGCTCGGCGGCTACGTGAAGATGGCGGGCGAGAGCCCCGAGGACCGCCACACCGGGGCCGGCGACGAGTTCATGTCGAAGTCGAAGTGGGAGCGCTTCCTGGTCCTCGTCATGGGACCGGCCATGAACGTCGTCCTCGCCGTGCTGGTGATGTGGATCGTGCTCTACCAGGGGGCCGAGGTCCCGGCCTACGAGCAGCAGCCGCCGGTGGTCGGCCGGGTCGTCGAGGACTCCCCCGCGGACCGGGCCGGCATCGCCATCGGCGAGCGGATCGTGAGCGTGGCGGGGCGGGCGGTCGATACCTGGGAGGCGCTGTTCGTCGCGGTGCTGCCGCGGGCGGAGCGGGAGATTCCCATCGTCGTCCGGGACGCCGAGAGCCGCGAGCGAACCCTCCAGATCGTGCCCGACGCCCGGACCCAGTTCGCGATGGGCGACCTCGGGGTGGGGCCCGAGATGCGGGCCCAGATCGTCAGCGTCACGCCGGGCGATCCGGCCGACCGGGCGGGCATCGCGGTCGGCGACGTCATCCTGGAGATCGACGGCGAGCCGGTAGCCGGGAACGACCTCGTCGAGCGGATCAGCGGGAGCGGCGGCACGCCGCTGGCCATGACCCTGCGGCGGGGCGAGGACCGCGAGCAGGTGACGGTCACCCCGGCGGCGCGCGGCGACCGGGCGGTGATCGGCGTCGGCTTCTCGGAGTTCGAGTTCCGCATCGTGGAGCCGGGCCTCCTCGAGGCGTTCGGCATGAGCCTGGAACGGAACTACGAGTGGTCGGGCCTCATCTTCCAGACGCTCTGGGGGCTGCTCACGGCCGAGACCTCGCCGCGGCAGCTCGTCGGACCGGTCGGCATCGCGCAACTGTCGGGCGGTGCGGCGCAGGTGGGGTGGGTCGCCCTGTTCAGCCTCATGGCGATGATCTCGCTCAATCTCGGCATCCTCAACCTGCTGCCGATCCCGGTCCTCGACGGCGGTCACATCTTCATCATGGCGATGGAAGGGGTGACCCGGCGCGATTTCAGCATGCGGGTCAAGGAGCGGATGCTGATGGCCGGCCTCGTCGTCCTGATGATGCTGATGGTCACCGTCATCTACAACGATCTGACCCGCATCCAGTGGATCGAGGCGCTCCTTCCCTGGCGCTGAGGCCCGCCGCCGCTGCCCGGCAGTCCAGTATGGGCAGAACGCCGACGCGAGGCGCTCCTGCCCCGGTGCTGAAGCCCGTCGCCAGGCCCGGGCCGCGCGAGGGCCCTCCCGCCACCCATGACCGGGTCGTTCGCCCCGCCGTTCGGAGAAGTGCTCGTCGACGCGCGCTCGTTCGCGGCGCATCGCTTCGGCCGCTACCTGGTGGCGGAGTTGCGCGTGCCGCACCGGGTCCTGAGCACGTCCGCCTGCGGCGGAGGGCAGCGCGAGGACATCCGCTTCCTGGCGAACCACCAGAGCTGCGAGGCGACGGACGACCGGGAGCGGCACCAGCGCATCACGAGCCTCGGCCCCGCCGCCTACCACGAGGCGGTCTGCCGCGAGATGGGCGTGGATCCCGACGCGACGGCCCTGATGGGGACCGCGGCGAACATGGCCTACGCCGTCCACCGCGAGGCGACGTTCGACGACCTGCGCGTGGACGTGTTCGCGACGGCGGGGGTGGCGGGCAACGCGGCGCGGGCCGGGGACCCCGCCGCCTGGACGGAGACCGACGACGGCTGGCAGCGGGCCGCGGCCCGCGCCGGCACAATCAACACGATGCTGCTGCTGGCGTGTCCGGTCACCGCGGCCGCCCTTGCCCGCGCCGTGGTGACGATGACGGAGGCCAAGTCGGCCGCGCTCTCGGAGCTGGCCGTGCCCAGCCGCTACTCGCCGACCATCGCCACCGGCACCGGCACCGACCAGTTCTGCGTCGCCGCTCCGCTCGACCCGGGGCGCCCGCCGAAGACGTCGACCGGGCCGCACGCGAAGCTCGGAGAGATCATCGGGGTCGCGGTGCGGGACGCCGTCAAGGAAGCCCTCCGCTGGCAGAACGGCCTCGAGGCCTCCTACACGCGTGGCCTGTTCCACGCCCTGGGCCGCTTCGGTCTCACGGAGACCCGGGCCGTCGAGAGGCTCGCGGACCTCCTGCCCCCTCCGAGCCACGAGCTGCTCGACAAGAACCGGCGGGCCGTCTTCTACGAACCGGGGGTCTCGGCGGCCGCCCACGCCCTGGCCGCGGTGCTGGACCGCAGGGCCTTCGGGACGCTCCCGCCCGGGGCCGCGAACGAGGCGCTGCGCCAGCAGGCCGCGTCGCTCGCCGCCGCGCTCGCGGCGCGGCCGGAGCAGTGGCCGGCATTCCACGCCGAGCTCGCCGGAGCGGTCGACGATCCGATCGAGCTCGTGCTCCGCGCGGTCGCCCTCGGCTGGAACGCGAAGTGGACCTGAGCGGCCTCGCGCCGCGGGCCGATCTGCTGGTCCTCGCGCTGGCGCTCGACCTCGCCGTCGGGGACCCGAACTACCGCTGGCACCCGGTGCGCCTCGTCGGAGGCCAGCTGGTCCGGATCGAGCGCGCGTTGCGGGCCGCCGGGGCGAACGGCCGCGGCGGCGGGTGCGTGCTGTTCGCCGTCCTCGCCGTCGTCTTCGGGGGAGGTGCGGCGGGCGTCGTCGGCGGCGCGTGGGCAGTCCACCCGGGGGGCGCGCAGGCGGTCCACCTGTTCCTGCTCTTCAGCCTGATTGCGCTCGGCGATCTGCTGGCGCACGCCGGGGCCGTCGACGCCGCCGCCACGGCCGGCGATCCGGACGCCGCCCGCACCGCGGCGGCCCGGCTCGTGGGCCGCGACACCGACCGCATGGACCTCGCGGCCTGCCGGCGCAGCGCCATGGAGAGCCTCGGGGAGAGCCTCGTCGACGGGGTGGTCTCGCCCATCTTCTGGTACTGCGTGGCGGGCCTTCCGGGGATCGTGATCTTCAAGGTGGTCAGCACCATGGACTCGATGGTCGGCTACCGGACCGAGCGGTACCGCGATTTCGGCTGGTGCGGGGCGCGCCTCGACGATCTGCTGAACCTGATTCCGGCGCGGGTCTCGTGGCTGCTGGTCGCGGCGGCGGCCGTGGTGGTGCCCGGCGCATCGGGCCGCGAGGCGCTGCGCTGCGGCTGGCGGCAGCACGCCGTCGTCCCCGGGCCGAACGCCGGCTGGAGCGAGGCGGCCCTCGCCGGCGCCATCCGCCGCCGGCTGGCGGGTCCCATCTGGCTGGGCGGCCGACTCGTGACGGAGGTCTGGATCGGCGGTGCGAACGACCCTCCCGGCGGCTCGGCCGACGACTACCGCCGGGCAAGACGGACGACCCTGGCGGCGGCCGGCCTGGCCGCCGCGATGGCGACGGGCGCGCTGCTGGCGGCCCGGTAGGCACCGAATTCGGACCATGGGCCGCACCATCTGCCTCTCTTCTGCCCTGCCCCATCCTGTATCCTGCCGCCGACGTTGCCGTCCGCACATTCCGGCCGGATGAGATTGGCTGGTTGAAAGGAGAGACCCTCGTGTTCCTTCGCCGCGCGCTTGATGAACGGACGCCGGGTGCGAGGTTCGTTCCGGCCGTCGTGGCCGGCCTCACGGCGGGTCTCGCCGCCGCCTGCGGACCGGCGGCGCCGCCAGCAGGGCCGGACGGCCCCGCCCGGCGGATCGTGAGCCTCGACTACTGCGCCGACCAGTACGTGCTGGGCCTGGTCGAGCGCGGTCGCATCCTGGCCCTGTCGCCGGATGCCGGCGAGGCCTTCTCCTACCAGCGGGCGCAAGCGGAGGGCCTGCCCACGGTCCGTCCGCGCGCCGAGGACGTGCTGGTCCTGCGGCCCGACCTCGTCGTCCGCACCTATGGGGGCGGTCCGCGGGCCGGCACGTTCTTCGAGCAGGCCGGCGTCGCGGTCCTCGAAATCGACTACGCGCCCGACGTCGCCAGCGTGCGCGCGGGGATCCGCCGCGCCGCGGCGCGCTTCGATGCCGGCGCTCGCGGCGAGGCGCTGATTGCCGAGATGGACGCCCGGGTCGAGAGGGCGCGGGCGCGAGGAGCGCGAACGCGCGCCCTCTACCTGACGCCGGCGGGCGTGTCGGCCGGTGCGGGCACCTTCGTGGACGACCTGATCGCGGCGGCCGGGCTCGGCAACTTCGACGACCGGAGCGGCTGGCGCTCGATTCCCCTCGAGCGCCTCGCGTACGAGGCGCCCGACGTCTACGCCGTCCCCTCGTTCGGCGCCACCAACCACCGGAACGGCTGGACGCCGTTCCGGCACCCGGTGGCCACCGGGCGGGTCGAGGCCGGACCGACGCTTCCCATCGACGGCTCGACGACGGCCTGCGGCGGCTGGTTCCTCGCCGACGCGGTGGAGGCGCTCGCCGCCGGGGCCGACGCATCTTGACGGCTCGTGCGGCGTCGCGTAGGCTCCCGTCCACACAGTCGTGGCTGGATGCACGGGAAGTTCGGTGCGAAACCGACGCTGCCCTCGCAACTGTGAGCAGGTACGAAATCCGCACGACGGCCACTGCCCGGTGAGGGCGGGAAGGCGCGGAGAGTAGGCGAATCCTGCGAGCCAGGAGACCGATCCCGCCACGCCTCACGCTGCCTCCGATGGGGAGGCGAGGAGGAATCGTGGCTCTCACCCGGCGCACCGGATCCCTTTCCGTCCGACACGCTCCTTCGCGCTGACGCGGCCAGCGGGATGAGTGACCGCGTGCTCCTCGCGGCGCTGGCCGCGGCAGGGCTGATCGCGATTGCCGCCGCGTGCCTGCTCGGATCGACGCCGCTCGGCGTCGACCGCGTGCTGGCCGCGCTCCTCGGCGGTGCGTCGCCGGGCGACCGCATCGTCGTCTGGGAGATCCGCCTGCCGCGCGCCGCGGCCGCGTTCACCGCCGGCGCCGCGCTCGGCGCGTCCGGCGCCGCGCTGCAGGGGCTGCTGCGGAACCCGCTGGCCGAGCCCGGCGTGCTCGGGGTTTCCGCCACCGCGTCACTGGCGGCCACCGGGGTCATCTACTACGGTCTCGTTGCCGCGAGTGCGTTTCTCATGCCGATCGCGGCGATCGCCGGCGCCCTCACCGCCACCGCGCTGCTGACGGTGGCCGCGGCGCGGGTCGGCTCGGTGGTGACGCTCATCCTGGTCGGCGTGGGGCTGTCGAGCCTCGCCGGCGCGCTGATGGCGCTGCTGTTGAACCTGGCCCCCAACCCGTTCTCGCTCGCCGACATGCTCAACTGGACCCTCGGAACGGTCGCCAACCGGAGCTTCGACGACCTGATCCTGGCCGCACCCTTCCTGGCGGGCGGCGTAGTGCTGCTGGCGGCGGGGCGGCGCAGCCTCTCGGCGCTGACGCTGGGCGAGGAGGCCGCGGCCGGCGTCGGCGTCGATCTGGCGCGTGCGCGCCGACTCGTCGTGGTCGGTACGGGGCTGGCCACCGGCGCCTCGGTGTCGATTGCGGGGGCGATCGGCTTCGTCGGCATCGTCGCGCCGCACGTGGTGCGACCGCTGGTCGCGCACGATCCGGCGCGGACCCTCGCGCCGGCGGCCCTGCTGGCGGGCGTCGTGCTCGTCGTCGCGGACATCGGGGTGCGGCTGGCGCCTACGGACACGGAGCTGCGGCTGGGGGTGGTCGCGGCCCTGCTCGGGGCGCCGGTCTTCGTCTGGATCGCGGCGCGCCGGCGGAGGTCGCATGACTGATCTCACCCTCGATCGGTTGAGCGTGACGCTGGGGGGGCGCGCCGTGGTGCGCGAGGCGTCGCTCACCCTCGCCCGCGGCGAGCTGGTGGCGCTGCTGGGGGCCAACGGGGCCGGCAAGACGACCCTGCTGCGGGGGGCGCTCGGCCTCGCGCCCCGCGCCGGGGGGACGGTGAGCGCCGGAGGGCGTGACCCCGTGCGGCTCGCCCCGGCCGAGCGGGCGCGGCGGATCACCTACCTGCCGCAGAGCCGGCCCGTGGCGTGGCCCCTGCGGGTACGCGACCTCGTGGCGCTCGGACGGTTTGCCTACGGCGCGGCGCCCGGTCGGCTGGGGACGGCGGACGCGGCCGCGGTCTCGCGGGCGCTGGCCGCGTGCGATCTGGAACGGTTCGCGGATCGCCCCTGCACGACGCTCTCCGGGGGCGAGCTGGCCCGCACGCACGTGGCGCGGGCCATGGCGGCGGAGGCATCGTTCCTGCTGGCCGACGAGCCGACGGCGGCACTCGACCCGCTGCACCAGCACCAGGTGATGCGACTCGTCCGCGGCTACGCCGACGCCGGCCGGGGGGTGCTGGTCGTGATGCACGACGCGGCGCTGGCCGCGCGGGCCGCGGACCGGCTGGTCTGGATGGCCGGAGGCCGCCTGGTGGCGGATGGATCGCCCGAGGCGACGCTCACCACGGAGCGCCTGGCCGAGGTCTATGGCGTCCGCGCGTCCGTCCGACGCTTCGCGGAGGCCTGGCTGGTGACGGTCGAGGGGGCCGCGTGAGGCGGGGCGTGCTGATGGTCCAGGCCACCGGCTCGCACGCCGGCAAGTCCACCGTGGTGACGGGGCTCTGCCGGCTGGCGCGGCGGCGGGGCCTCGCGGTCGCGCCGTTCAAGCCGCAGAACATGTCGAACAACGCGGCCGCCTGCGCCGACGGCGGGGAGATCGGACGCGCGCAGGCGCTGCAGGCGCGCGCCGCGGGCCTCGCGCCCACCGTCGACATGAACCCGGTGCTGCTGAAGCCCGAATCGGACGGCGCCGCGCAGGTGGTGGTGCAGGGAAGGGTGGCCGCGACGTGGCCGGCGGCGGCGTTCCTCGACCGTCGCGGTCGTCTGCTCGCTCCCGTGCTCGAGAGCTTCGAACGGCTCGCCGACGCCAGCGACCTCGTCGTGGTGGAGGGCGCCGGCAGCCCCGCCGAGACCAATCTGCGCCGCAACGACATCGCCAACATGGGCTTCGCGCGCCGTGTCGACGCACCGGTCTGCCTGCTCGCGGACATCGACCGGGGCGGCGCCATCGCGGCGCTCGTCGGGACGCGCGTCGTGCTCGAGCCGGCTGACGCGGCGCAGATCACGAGCTTCGCTATCAACCGCTTCCGGGGCGACCCCACCCGCTTCGCCGACGGCGTGCGCGAGGTCGAGCAGCGTACGGGCTGGCCCTGCCGCGGCGTGGTGCCGTGGCTCGATGCGGCGCGGCAACTGCCGGCCGAGGACTCGGTGGGCCTCGACAAGGAAGCCGGGAGAGTCGACGACGCCGGGCCCGGCCGCTCCCGCCGCGGCCGCATCAAGGTCGTGGCGCCGCTGCTGCCGCGCATCGCGAACGCCGACGACTTCGATCCCTTGCGGATGGAGCCCGCCGTCGACCTCGTGATGGCGCCCCTCGCCCGCCCCCTGCCGCGGGACGCGGACGTGGTGGTGCTGCCGGGCTCGAAATCGACGCTCGACGACCTGGCCTGCCTCCGGGCCCACGGCTGGGACCACGACATCCTGGCTCACGCACGCGCGGAAGGGCGGGTCCTGGGACTGTGCGGCGGCTACCAGATGCTCGGCCGCCGCGTGCGCGACGCCGCAGGCGTCGACGGCTCCGCCGGCGAGGCGCAGGGGCTCGGGCTGCTGGACGTGGAGACGGAGATGGAGCCGGCCAAGGCGGTGCGCCGGGTCGCCGGTGCCTGCGCCCGGAGCGGGGCCCCGCTGTCCGGATACGAGATCCACACCGGACGGACCCGCGGCCCGGATGCAGCCGAGCGCCCCTTCGCCCGACTGGATCGCGGCCCGGACGGCGCCCTCAGTGCCGACGGGAGGATCGAGGGCACCTACGTGCACGGGCTGTTCGCCGACGACCGGTTCCGCGCCGCCTGGCTCGAGCGGGTGCGCGCCGCGTCGTCGTCGAGCCTGGCCTGGGAGCCGGTGCTCGAGAGCGCCATCGACGAGCTGGCCGACGGCCTCGAGGCGGCGCTCGACGTCGACGCCCTGCTCGCGGACGCCGGGCTCTGACGCCCGGGGGGCGCGCGTCAGTACGCGTCAGTACTCCAGGCCCGGCTGGGCCTTGATGCCCTGCTCCCGAAACGGGTGCTTCACCTCGCGCATCTCCGTCACGAGGTCGGCGAACGCGATCAGTCCTTCCGGGGCGTTGCGGCCGGTGATGATCACGTGCAGCATGTGCGGTCTGGCGCGCAGGGTGTCGAGCACCTCGTCCACCGGAATCCAGCCGTAGTGCAGCGGATAGGTGAACTCGTCGAGGACGATGACGTCGTGATCGTCCGCGAGAAGCGCCTCCCGGCAGCGCTCCCACTGCTCGCGCGCCAGGGCCCGCGTTCGGTCCATGTCCTTCGACAGCCACGTGAAGCCGTCGCCGAGGGCCGACCAGGGGATGTCGAGCTTCTCGGCCGCGCGGCTCTCGCCGAACCGGGACCCGGTGTGCTTGAGAAACTGGAACACCCGCACGCGCATCCCGCGCCCCCAGGCACGGAACAGCACCCCGAGGGCCGCCGTGGTCTTCCCCTTGCCGTTCCCGGTGTTGACGACGACGAGCCCCTTGCGCTCCCTGGTCATTCGCTCACCTGGGAGTCTACGCCGTCTGCGGCGCAGACTCCTGTCGGGCCGCCGCCTCGACGGCGTCCGCGAGTCCGCACTCGTCGTGGGTCGCCGCGACCGGCCAGCCGCGTTCCTTGAGCTCCGCCACGGCGTTTCCCATGACCACCGGGCGGCCTGCGAACTCCAGCATCTCGAGGTCGTTGAGGTTGTCGCCGACCGCCATCACCTCGGCCGGGTCGAGGCCCAGGCGGCGGGCCCACGCGGCGAGGCCCGAACCCTTGGAGCAGCCTCTGGCGATGATGTCGAGGAGCGAGAAGTCGCGTGCGGGGTACTCGGTGAGCATCGGCGTGACCTGGCCTGCTTCCGGGAGGTCGCGGATCGCCGCGTGCAGCGCCCGCATCTCGGCTACGCTGCCGGTGAATCCGACCTGGACGGGGTCGTCGGTCAACGCCTCCTCGATCCGCTCCGCCCGGGTCATGTAGGCCCGGTTCCGCTCGTAGTACCACGCCCGGTTCGGGTTGCTCCAGTCGATTCCCTCGTAGACGTACTGTCGCGCCCCGGGCCGGTCGAAGATCGCGGCGACCCCCCGATGACGCGGCCGCATTGCCGTCACGACGCCGCGCGCGGTCGCGCGCGGCAGCAGGCGGCAGGCGCGGGTGGCGCCGTCGGTTCCCTTCGTCAGGGCCCCGTTGCTGACGATCAGCATGCCGTCGCAGGACGTCGCGTCGCCGGCCGGCGCGGTCGCGTCGCCGCGGGCGGGCGCGGGGGCCCCGCGGGAACCGTCCCCGTCGGTCGTCGGTCGCACGACTCCGGCGCCGTCGTGACCTCCCGCGGCCGTATCCGGCGCCGGCAGCCCGTGCAGCTTGCGGGCGATCGGCATCGCGTGGTGGTAGGCCCGGCCCGTCACCAGCACGACGTGGATGCCGCGGTCGACGGCGACGCGCACCGCGCTCCGGTTGCGCTCGGGCAGCCGGCCGCGGCTGTCGAGGAGGGTGCCGTCGATGTCGATGCCGATCAACCGGACGGAGGCGACGGGCGGGGCGGCGGCCGGGCCGCGGCGCATCTCGGTCATCGGTTGCGGCGTCGGCGGGCCGGCGGGGCCGTCACCGCGCGGCCGGCCTCGTCGCTTCCGGCTTCCGGGCGTACTTCTCCTCGACGTAGTCGTCGATCAGACGCCGGAACGCCTCCGAGAGATCGTCGTACGAGCCGCGCAGGGTGGTCGTGTGGCGCCCGTCGACATAGACCGGACACGTCGGCTCCTCGCCCGTTCCCGGCAGGCTGATGCCGATGTTCGCAGCCTTCGACTCCCCGGGGCCGTTCACCACGCAGCCCATCACGGCGACCGTCATCTCCTCGACCCCGTCGTAGGCCGCCTTCCACTGCGGCATCATGCCGCGCACGTAGCCCTGGACCCGCTCCGCGAGCTCCTGGAACGTGCTGCTCGTCGTCCGGCCGCAGCCGGGGCAGGCGGTCACGCTCGGCGCGAACGACCGCAGGCCGAGCGCCTGCAGCAGCTCGCACGCGGCATGGACCTCCTCCCGACGGTCGCCGCCGGGCCGCGGCGTCAGCGAGACGCGGACGGTGTCGCCGATGCCGTCGTGCAGCAGGACGCCCATCGCCGCCGCAGACCAGACGAGGCCCTTGACGCCCATCCCCGCCTCGGTGAGCCCGAGATGCAGCGGCTGCGCGGTCTGGCGGGCGAGGGCCCGATAGATCGCCACCAGGTCCCCCGGCTTCGACACCTTGGCCGAGATGATGACCTGGTGCTCGCCGAGGCCGCTCTCGAGGGCGAGCGCCGTCGACTCGACGGCCGAGATCACCATGCATTCGTTGATGATCTCCGCCGACGTCCTCCCGAGGTCGCGGTCCGTGTTGGCCTGCATCTTGGCCATGACGAGATCCTGGTTCAGGGAGCCCCCGTTGACGCCGATGCGGACCGGCTTGCCGTGGTCGCGGGCGACGCGGCAGATGGTCTGGAACCGCTCGTCCCGCCGCCGGCCCGTTCCGACGTTCCCCGGGTTGATGCGGTACTTGTCGAGCGCCGCCGCGCAAGCGGGGTGGCGCGTGAGCAGCAGGTGCCCGTTGTAGTGGAAGTCGCCGATCAGCGGGGCCGTGCAGCCCGCGTCGAGCATGCGCCGCTTGATCTCGGGCACGGCGCGCGCGGCGTCGTCCAGGTTGACGGTGACGCGGACGAGCTCGGATCCGGCCTCCGCGAGCTCGACGCACTGCGCCGCCGTCGCCCCGGCGTCGGCCGTGTCGGTCAGGGTCATCGACTGGACCGCTACCGGGGCCCCGCCCCCGATCTGCACGTTCCCCACCGGGACGGCGGTCGTGCGGCGCGCGCGCGTGACCTGCATCGGGCTACGAATGTGCTCCGCGGGGCGCGCGCCGGGGGCGCTCGCGCCGGCCGGCACTCCCGGCGCGCCCGTCCGGGTGCGCGAGGCCCCGGAGCGCCTGGTCGGCGGCGCGGAGCGTGCCGTCCACGTCGCGCTCGGTGTGGGCCGCCGACAGGAACCACCCCTCGAACTGCGAGGGGGGCGGATAGACGCCGCGCGCCAGCAGGCCGTGGAAGAACGCGCCGTAGGCGGCCGTGTCGGCCGCCGTTGCCGACGCATAGTCCGTCACCGGCCCGGAATGGAAGAAGGGCGTCAGGACCGAGCCGGCCACGTTCACGGTGAGCGGCACGCCGGCGGCCGCGGCGGAGGCCCGCAGGCCGTCCGCGAGGCGGGCGCCGAGCGCCGCCAGGCGGCGGTAGAGCGAGGCCGACAGGTTCGAGAGCGCCCAGATGCCGGCCGTCATCGCCAGCGGGTTCCCCGACAGCGTCCCCGCCTGGTAGACGGGCCCCTCGGGCGCCATCCGGTCCATCAGGTCGGCCCGCCCGCCATACGCCCCGACGGGTAGTCCGCCGCCGATGATCTTGCCGAGGCACGTCAGGTCGGGCCGCACCCCGTGCACCGCCTGCGCTCCCCCTTTCGCCGCCCGGAAGCCGGAGATGACCTCGTCGAAGATCAGCAGCGCCTCGTGCTCGTCGCACGCGGCGCGCAACCCGGGCAGGAACCCGTCGGCGGGGGGCACGACGCCCATGTTGCCGGCCACCGGCTCGACGATGACCGCGGCGACGCGCCCGCGGTGCGCGCGCAGCAATCGAGTTACCGAGCCGACGTCGTTGTACCTGGCGATCAGGGTGTCCGCCGCGGTTCCCTTGGGCACTCCGGGGCTGGTGGGCACCCCCAGCGTGGTCGCTCCCGACCCGGCCTGGACGAGGAACGAGTCGCCGTGGCCGTGGTAGCAGCCCGCGAACTTGATGATGCGGTCCCGGCCGGTCGCGGCCCGCGCCAGCCGGACCGCGCTCATCGTCGCCTCCGTGCCCGAGTTGACGAAACGGATCCGCTCGATCGAGGGCACCAGCCGGCGGACGAGGGAGCCGAGCTCCACCTCCAGGGCCGTCGGGGCGCCGAAGCTCGTCCCGCGCCGGGCGGCCCGCGCGAGGGCGGCGCCCAGCTCCCGCGGGGCGTGCCCGTGGATCAGCGGACCCCACGACATGACGTAGTCGATGTAGCTTCGCCCGTCGGCGTCGTACAGCCGGGCCCCCCGGGCGCGGTCGATGAAGGGCGGCCTGCCGCCGACCGCCCCGAACGCGCGGACGGGGCTGTCGACGCCGCCGGGAAGCACCTGGCGGGCGCGGGCGAACAGCCGGGTGGATTTCGCGGGTGGTGCCATGATCGGCCGCTGCACCTTACCACGGAGGCGGGAGCCGCGAGCGAGGCGACGGTTGCGATAATGCGCACGGGAGCCGGCGGCCCAGTGCACGACCCTTGCGATGTCTGCGGCGCGGCGGATCGGATGACCCCGCGGTTCGAAATCGGCGTGGTCGGCCTCGGTCCGGCATGGATCCACCGTTGCGGCGGCTGCGGGTTCCGCCAGGTCCGGCCTCGACCCCGGCCGGACGACCTGGCGTCGCTCTACGGCGAGGACTACTTCGACCCCGCCGCGTCCGCGGGGTTCCGCGCGTACGCCGCGCAGCGGCAGCGCTACGATCGCGAGGGGTACTTCCTCGCGCGCACCCTGCGGCGGCTGGCGCGGCGCGGCCGGCTGCTCGAGGTGGGGTGCGGCCTCGGCTTCCTGCTCAACGCGCTGGCTCGCGCCACCGATTGGGAGGTCGAAGGAGTCGAGCTGTCGGCGTTCGGCGCCCGTTACGCGCGGGAGCGTTTCGGGGTGACGGTGCACCGCGGGACCCTCGAGGCGGTGCGCTACCCGGCGGACCGCTTCCACTTCGTGATCCAGAAGGACCTGCTCGAGCACGTCCGCAATCCCCGACGGCATCTCGAGGAGACCCGGCGCGTGATGCGCCCGGGCGCGCTGCTGTGGCTGATCACGCCGAACGGCGAGGCGGACGTCCGCCCGCTCGCCAACGCGGCGGCCGCGCTGGACGCCGATGCCCTGCCCGTTCTCGACCAGGGCCACCTGTCCTTCTTCACGCGCCCGCAGTTGCTGCGCCTGGCGGCCGACAGCGGATTCCGGTGCGTGCGACTGCGCGCCATCGGCGTGCGCCGCGGGTTGCGGGCGCTGGGCTACCTCCCGGGCGGCGCCCGGGCGCCGGTGCTGACGCGCCGCGAGCTGGCGGCGACGGTTCGGAAGCGGGAGGGGGGCGACGGCGTGCCAGCGGGCGAAGCCTACCGGACGCTGGCGGAGGTGATCGACCGGGAGACGGCGCGGCGGCACCGCCGCCTGCGCGCCTGGACCCCCTACTATCACTACCGGCGCTGGATGAAGGGCATCGATGCCGTCGCAGCATCGCTGACGGCCGGTCGCGACTTCGACGTCGTGCTCGAGAAGGTATGATGCGCGGGGTCCGAGCGGTCGCGGGGCACCGCCCGGTGGTCGGAAGAGAGGCGGCCGTCGAGTGGTCCGGCGGAGGGGAGGCGCGATCCCATGGTCAGGTCGAAGCGAGACGCGAGCGGTCGGCGGTCGGTGGGAGGGCGTTTCGCCGCGGCGGCCGTCGCCGGGGTGCTGCTGTTCCCGGCTGCCGCGGCTCGGGGCGGGGAACGCCAGGAGGGCCGCTCGGTATCCGACGGCGTCTACACCGCCCAGCAGGCGGGCCGCGGGCGCCGGGAGTACATCCAGCACTGCGCGACCTGCCACTCGACCAACCTTCGAGGCGGCGAGATGGCCCCCGGGCTCGTCGGCGACGCGTTCCTCGGCGGCTGGTCGGGCGCCACTCTCTGGGAGCTGTTCGATTTCAGCCTGGCGACGATGCCGCAGGACAATCCGGGGAGCACGAGCCCGGAGGCGATGAACGCCATCCTGGCGTACGTCCTGCGCGAGAACGGCTACGACCCCGGCGAGGAGGAGCTCGCGCTCGACCCTGCCGCCGACGCCGACCCGATCACCATCGACTGACGGCGGAGCCGGGTCGCGGCCGCGACCCCGAGCGGTGCTCGAGGTGCGGCGGAGCCGGGCGCCCGGGCCCCGCCGGTGGTTGCGGGGCTTGGGGGGGCGGCGCCGCGCAAGCCCTCCCGCGCGGATGCCGCGGTCCGGCGTGCGATCGCGGTCAGCGCGCCAGGACCCGCGCCGCATCGCGGGCGTAGTAGGTGATCAGGATGTCGGCGCCCGCGCGCGCGATGGCCGTCAGCGCCTCCATCATCGCGCGCTCCTCGTCGATCCAGCCGTTCCGCGCCGCCGCCTTGAGCATCGCGTACTCCCCGCTGACGTGGTAGGCGGCGGTCGGGTAGCCGAACTCCTGCTTCACGCGCGAGATCACGTCGAGGTAGTGCAGGGCCGGCTTGACCATCACGACGTCGGCGCCCTCCTCGAGGTCGAGCGCCACCTCGCGCAGCGCCTCCTCCACGTTGGCGGGGTCCATCTGGTGCGTCCGGCGGTCTCCGAACGCGGGCGTCGAGTCCGCCGCGTCGCGGAACGGACCGTAGTACGCGGAGCAGTACTTCGCGGCGTACGCCATGATCGCCACGTCCTCGAACCCTCCCTCGTCGAGGGCTTCGCGGATGGCGCCGACCCGCCCGTCCATCATGTCCGACGGCGCGACGACGTCCGCCCCCGCCTCCGCGTGCGATACGGCGGCCCGCGCCAGGTGCTCCACGGTGGCGTCGTTCAGGATGTCGTTCCCGCGCACGATGCCGCAGTGGCCGTGGGACGTGTACTCGCAGAGGCAGACGTCCGTGATGACCAGGACGTCCGGTGCCGCCCTCTTCAGGGCCCGGATCGCCCGCTGCACGGGCGCCTCGGGGTCCGCGGCCGCGCTGCCCTCGGCGTCCTTCGCCTCGGGCAGGCCGAAGAGAAGGACGGCGCGCACGCCGTCGTCGCGCGCCGCGGCTGCCTCGCGCACGGCCTCGTCCACCGAGAGCTGGCAGACGCCGGGCATCGACGGCACCTCGTGGCGCACTCCTTCCCCGGCCAGCACGAACAGCGGCAGGACGAGCGAGTCGGTCGAGAGGCGCGTCTCGCGGACGAGCGCGCGGAGGGCCGGTGAGCGGCGCAGGCGGCGCAGGCGGCGGGAGAGGCCGAGGCCGGGCGCTGCACCGTCCGGTCCCGGTCCGGGGCGGAAACCGCGGTCCTCGGTCGCTGTCGTCGTCACGATTCGAGCCTCCCCTTGCGCGACCGGCCGGTGGAGTGAACCGGTGCGCTTCCAGTCTACGGTCTGCGCGGGCGCGGGCGCACGGGAATCCAGGCGATCCGCCGGATCCGGGGAGTAGAATCGAGACAGGCCGTCGGGACTTCCAGTGACGCCGCCGGCCCGGACGCCCGCGTGAGCGAACCCGCCTACTACGCCCGCCTGGCCCGGATTCGGGAGGCCTTCCCGGCCCCGGTCTCGGACCGGATGCACGACGCGTACTTCGTCTTCTCCATCCTGCGGGCCCTCGATCTGGTGGACGACTTGAAGTCGGAAGTGCCGCTGCTCGGTCAGCCGCAGGCGCTCGACTATGCGGCCGCGGAGCAGGCGACGCTGCCCGAGGAGGGGCGGACCGCGGAGGACGTTGCCCGCCTGCTGGTCGGCGCGCTCGAGGGAATGCCGATCTGGGGGCATCCGCGGACGCAGATCAACGTCGTCCCGCCGTCGTCCATCCCCAGCATCATCGGCTCGCTGCTGCCGGCCATCTACAACCCGAACCTCGTCTCCGACGACACGTCGTACGGCGTCGCGCTGAAGGAGGCCGCGGTCTCCGCGATGACGGCACGCCTCGTCGGCTACGACCCGGCGCGGTCGGCCGGCGTGTTCACGTTCGGCGGCACCGGCACGACGCTCTACGGGGCCAAGCTGGGCATCGAGAAGGCGTTCCCGGACGCGATGGACACCGGCCTGCGGGGAGGCGGGGTCATCCTGGCCTCGGCGCAGAGCCACTACTGCCGCCTGAACGTGGCGGGCTGGCTCGGTCTCGGCGAGCAGAACGTCGTGCAGGTGCCGACCCACCTGCAGAACGACATCCGCATCGACCGGCTCGAGGCCGCCGCGCGCGCCGCGATCGAGGAGGGCCGGCGCATCGTGGGTCTCGTGGCGACGATGGGCACGACCGATGCGTTCGGCGTCGACGACCTCGACGCGGTGGTGGACCTCCGCGACCGCCTGGTCGAGGAGCACGGGCTCGACTACCGGCCCCACGTCCACGCCGACGCGGTCATCGGATGGGCGTGGTCCGTCTTCAACGGGTACGACTTCGAGGACAACCCGCTCGGGTTCCGCCCGCGCACCGTGCGCGCCCTGGCGGCCGCACGCCGGCGCATCGCCAGCCTGCACCGCGCCGACTCGATCGGGATCGACTTCCACAAGACCGGCTTCGCCCCCTACGTGTCGAGCCTGTTCCTGGTCCGCGAGCGCGCCGACCTCGGTCTCCTGGTCCGCGGCCGGGACGAGATGCCGTACCTGTTCCAGAGCGGGGAGCGCCACCCGGGCGTGTACACGCTGGAGACGTCGCGGAGCGGAGGCGGTGTGCTCGCCGCGTACGGCAGCCTGCTCCTCCTCGGGCGGGTCGGGCTGCAGGTGGTGCTCGGACACCTGGTGGAGAAGGCCGAATCGCTGCGCGAGCACCTCGAGGGGCACGAGTCGACGGTGGTGCTCAACGACGACGGCGTCGGGACGGTGACCGTGTTCCGGGTCTACCCGGACGGCGTCGATACCTGGCGCATCAAGGAACGCGAGCGCACCGACCCCGCCGCCCGGGAGGAGCTCCTGCGCCACAACGACTACAACCGCCGGCTCTTCCGCTACTTGTACGATCGGGCGATGCAGGGCAAGGGAGTGCACGTCTCGATGACCGACTGCTACCGGGAGACCGACTACGGGGAGCCGATGGTCGGCCTGAAGAGCTTCATCCTGTCGCCGTTCATCGACGAGCGGAACGTCCGTCACCTCGTGGACGACGTGCTGGCCGCCCGCGGTGCGATCCGCGAGGACGGCGACTCCTGATAGAGTCCCGAAAACAGTCTGCGATCCTGCGGGAGGAGCTTGAGGGATGCGCGCATACACGGGTGCGGCGGCCGCCGCGCTGCTCATTCTGGGGTCCGCCGGGACGGCGCTCGGCGCCGGGTCGGGGCAGGAGGCGGACGTTGTGTTCACGCGGGACGTGGCGCCCATACTGCAGCGGTCGTGTCAGGTGTGCCACCGGCCGAACAACATGGCGCCGATGTCGCTGCTGACCTACGAGGAGTCCCGCCCCTGGGCCCGCTCGATCCGGAACAAGGTGGTCGCCCGCGAGATGCCGCCGTGGCACATCGATCCCAAGGTCGGCGTGCAGCGCTTCAAGGACGACCGCTCGCTGAGCGAGGCCGAGATCGACACCATCGTCCGCTGGGTCGACGGCGGCGCGCCGCGCGGGAACCCGGCCGATCTGCCCCCGCCGATGGCGTTCCAGGACTTCGGCGCCTGGACCATCGAGCCGGACGTCATCGTTACGTCGCCGCCGCACACGGTGCCGGCCGAGGCGGGGGACTGGTGGGGCGACTACATCGTGCCCTCGGGAGTCGGCGAAGACCGCTACATCCAGGCGATTCAGACCCGCGCCGGCGATCTGCGCGTGGTGCACCACGCCCTGACCTACGCGGTCACGGACCCCGATCCGGCGCCGGACGATGCGTCCAACGACTTCTTCCTCAACGAGTACGCGGTGGGCAAGAACGCCGACGCGTATCCGGACGGCACGGGGAAGCTCTTCCCGGCCGACGCGCAGGTGCGCTTCAGCTTCCACTACCACTCCGTGGGGGAGGAGGTGGTCGATCGGACCGACCTGGGCCTCAAGTTCTACCCGCGCGGGGAGGAGCCGGAGCACGTCCTCTGGTCCCGGCAGCTCGGCCTGGCCGGCGAGCTCGATATCCCTGCGGGCCAGATCACCCGCCACGACGGCTACCAGAAGATGTACCTGCCCGGGAAGCTGACGGCCTTCCAGCCGCACATGCACTTCCTGGGGACGCGGCAGTGCCTCGAGCTCATCTATCCCGACGCCACCACCGAGATGGTGAGCTGCGCCAACTTCGACTTCAACTGGCACATCGTCTACAACTACGCCGACGACGCGCAGCCGATCTACCCGGCCGGAACCACGCTGCACGTGATCAGCTACCACGACAACACGGCGGCGAACCGCGGCAACCACGACCCCCGGAACTGGGCGGGGAGCGGCAATCGGACGATCGACGAGATGGCGTTCGGCTGGATCAGCTGGTACGACCTGACCGACGAGGAGTACGCGGCGGAGCTCGCTGCCCGGCGGGAGGCGCGGGGCGGTGCCAACTGAGGGCGCGCGGGTGAAGGCGCGGCGAACGGACGTGCGCCGGGCGGCGGTCGCCGCGGCGGTGGCGCTGGCCGCCGTGGGTGCTCATCCCGCCCGCGCGCAGGTGGATCGGCGCGACGTGCCGGTCGCGTCGCAGCCGCAGCAGCGCTTCGACATCGGTCAGGACGTCCAGCCTATCTACGAGGGGTGGCAGCGGCGCCCGGACGGCGGCTTCACCCTCAATTTCGGCTACCTCAACCGGAACTACCGCGAACGGCCGAGCGTGCCGGTGGGGCCGGACAACTTCTTCGCGCCCGGCGACCCGGACCGGGGGCAGCCGGCGTACTTCTACCCGCGCACGCACCGCTTCGAGTTCTCGGTCGACGTGCCCGGCGACATGGGGACGTCGTTCGAGGACGGGCTCGTCTGGACGGTCCGCCACAACGGCCGCGAGCAGCAGGCGGTCGGCTGGCTGCAGCCGGAATGGGAGATCGACGAGGACACCATCATCCGCAACTCCGGGCTCGGCTTCGGCCGGCCGAAGGCGGAGTGGTACGCCAACCGCCCGCCGCGGATCGCGGTCTCCGCTTCGCAAGCGGTGCTCGCGGTGGGCGCGCCGCTCACGCTGACCGCCGTCCTGGACGACGATCCGCTTCCGAGCCCGCTCGCGCCCCGTCCTCCGTCCCGCGCCGCCTCGCGTTCGGGCGTGCCGGCGTTGACGCCGCCGGACGGGTCGCCGGAGGTTCCGGACAACGTCCCGTGGTACGTCCGACCGAGGCCGCCCCGAAACGGCCTCTCCGTGCACTGGGTCGTCTACCGGGGTCCGACGGGCGCCTCGATCTCGCCCCCCGACTACCAGCGTTCCGTATCCGAGGAGGAGGCGGAGCCGGCCGGTACGCAGGCGCGGCGCTATCCTTCGGCCGGCCCGCGGAGCTCCGTCTCCACCGCCACGGACGGGGACGGGTGGGTGACGGCGACGTTCGAGACCACGGTCACGTTCGTGCGGCCCGGCACCTACGTGCTGCGAGCGCACGGAAGCGACGGAATGCGCATCGCGGCGGCCGACGTCACCGTCAGCGTGCGCGACCCCTGAGCCGACGGATCGTGGCGGCGGCGCGCCCGCCGACCGCACGTCGCCCGCCCCTGCGGGCACTCCGCGGCGCCGAGTCTCGACGGCGATTCCGGGCGCCCCGCCGCTACGTCCCGCTCCCCTCGATCGCTTCGAGCAGCGTCTCGAGGGCGTCGCGGGGGCGGGACCGCAGAGTGAGGGCTCCAGACTCCGCCTCCCAGCGACGCACGGTCGCGGCCGACACCTGCAGGAGCGCGGCGAACTCCGCTACCGAGAACCCGCTGCTGCGGCGCAGGCCGCGGATGAACGCGCCCGTGGGGCGGAACTCGTCGCCGTCCTCGTCGGCGGGCGCGGCCGGGTCCGCGTCGGGGCTCGCGGGAGCGGCGTCCGCGCCGGCCGGGACCGAGCGGGCCTGGCTCGCGGGGATCGGGTCGTCCGGCAAGGGCGCGGGCGGGGAGACCTCCGCGGGCGCCGATTCCGGCCCGGGGGCGTTCTCGGCTTCGTGGTGCGAAGAAGCACGCTTCGGGGCCGTGGCGGAGCCGATCAGCTCGGCCTCGTCCACGCCACGCAGCCGGAACAGGAGCCCCGGCTCCGCGTCCAGGCGGCGGCCGACGCCGTAGAGGGCCGCCGCCGCGTGCCGGCACAGGGCCTTGCCGTCCGGGCAGCCGCACTCGGAATCGATCTCTTCGCGCCGCGGCAGCACGCCGCGGTTGGAACCGACGACCGCCTCGATGACGTCCTCCGGCAACGCGCCCCGCAACAGCTCCGGAATGGAGGCGACGCGACCCGCGCACGCCCTCGCCACTTCCTGCCAGGCGGCGGGGTCCATCGCCGGGATGCGGACGACGGTGCGGAAGAGGGCCGAGCCGGCGACCATCGCCTCGACGACGCCGGGCCGAATCTCCAGGTGGCAGACCGAGCCGTTCCGCACCAGGGTGCGGCCCAGGGGCAGGCGCGCCTCGTCGCGGGCGAACGTATCGAGGCGTTCGCACCAGCGCCGGCCCCAGAAGTCCCTGGCCATCGCCTGCCCCACGCCCTCGACAGGCTGCACGCGCACTCCGCGCTCACGCAGCCGGCGCATCTCCGGCAGGGTCGTGGCGCGGCGGGCGCCGATCGAGAGATAGCGTGGATACCAGTGCACTGTCCGTCCTTGTGTGGTCATGTGGAACCGCCGTTCCCGGGTCGCGGCGGCGTTCGCGATTCGGTCGCCATGCACGGTCCGTGCCGCTTCGGCGACGCGTCGATTGGAATCAGGGCCTCCGGGAGTCGAAGTGCGCGGCGATCGCCTCCGCCAGCGCGGGCACGGTGTAGGTGGAGGGCATGATGGCCGTGTCGATGCCGAGCCGTCGCGCGGCGTCGGCCGTGACCGGACCGATGGACGCCACGGCCACGTTCCCGAGCAGGTCCGCCAGGGACTCCGCGCCGACGCGGGCGACGAAGCTGCGGACCGTCGACGCGCTCGTGAACGTGACGACGTCGATGCGGCGCTCGCGCAGCATCCGGGAGACGTCGATCCCGTCCGCGTCGCTGACGGGCACCGTGCGGTACGCCGCTACGTCGACCACCTCGGCCCCCGCGTGGCGAAGCTGGTCCGGCAGTGCGGCCCGCGCGATGTCGGCCCGCGGCAGCAGGATGCGGGCACCCGAGACGTCGCGGTCGCAGAGCAGGGCGTCGCTCACCGCCTCGGCCCGGTGCTCCTCGGGCACGAGGTCCACCGCGAGCCCGTAGCGCCGCAGGCGAGCCTCGGTGGCCGGCCCGACCGCGCAGAGGCGGGTGGGGCCCAGCGTCCGGACGTCGCGGGGGCCGGCAAGCAGGCGCTCCATGAACGCCTCGACCCCGTTCGCCGACGTGAACACGATCCAGTCGAACGTGGATGCCGCCGCGCACGCCGCCTCGAGGGGCGCCTCGTCTGCGGGCGGCAGGATGCGGATCATCGGGGCCTCGACCGGATCCGCACCGAGGTCGGCGAGCCGCTCGACGAGCGCGGCGGCCTGCGCGCGAGGCCTCGTGACCAGGATGCGGCGCCCGAAGAGCGGGCGCTCGTCGAACCAGCGCAGAGGGGGGCGGCGGCGGGAATTGCGACCTGCGACCAGCACCGCGTTGGCAGTATCTGCAACCCTGCGCGCAGCGGCCGGCACCTCGCGGAGCGGACCCTCCATCGTCCTCTGCGCCGGCAGCGTCCCGTGCAGGACGAGGGTGGCCGGTTCCTCCGGCGGCCACCCGTGCCTGAGGAGCTCCTCGCCGATGCTCGCGAGTTGCGAGCCGTGGCCCTCGGCGACGAGCGTGAGCGGGGACGGCGCCGCTCGGCTCCAGTCGACGGAGGGCGCGTCGTCCGTGCCGGCCGGTCCGCAACGCAGGTAGACCACCGCCTCCGCGCCGCCCTCGCCGGCGATTGCCACCCCGGCGAGGCCGGGGGCGGCAACGTGCGGGGGCAGGCCGGGAACCACCTCGACGCGAACGCCGCGGTCGTGAAGGTAGCGGGCCGCCTGGGCGGCCGTGCCCGACGCAAGCGGGTCGCCGGGGGTCAGGTGCGCCACGGTCATGCCCTTGCCCGCGCGATCGGCCAGCAGGTGGTGGACGGCATCCGCGTCGAGAGGCCCGGGCGCTCCGGCGTCGACGTCGATCCGCTCGGCGTCGGCCCGCACCCAGCACAGCAGTCGATCCGGGATGCGCCGGCCGGCGAAGACGACGACGTCGGCGGCGGCCAGCCGCTGCCGGCCCCGGAGCGTGATGAGCGCCGGATCGCCGGGACCCGCGCCGATGAGGTGGACGCACGCCGCGGCCGTCATGTCGCTCCCGCGGCGGCCAGCAGCGCGGCGGCGCCGTCGGCCAGCAGCAGATCGGCGGCGCGGCGGCCGATACCGGCCGCATCGTCGAGACGGCCGCGAACGACGTGGCCCAGCAGGCGGCCGCCGTCCGGTGAAGCCACGACGCAACGCAACGAGAGCTGGTCGTCGTCGGCGGTCGCGAGGGCGCCGAGCGGCACGTTGCAGTCGGCGCCGAGCGCCGTCACCAGGGCCCGCTCGGCAGCGAGCGCCTGCGCCGCTTCGCGGTTCCGGATGCGCTCGAGCAGCTCTTCCGCCTCCACGTCGCCGATCCGGCACTCGGCGGCCACGATCCCCTGGCCGGGCGCGGGGACGCAGACCTCGGCCGCGAGCGGGCTGCTGACCCTCTCCGACAGCCCGAGGCGCACGAGACCGGCCACGGCGAGCACGAGGAGGTCGCAACGGCCCTCGTCGAGCCGGCGCAGGCGGGTGCCGACGTTGCCGCGCACCGGCACCACCTCGATGTCGGGGAACGCGCGCCGCAACTGGGCGGCGCGGCGGAGGCTGCTCGTGCCGACGCGCGCGCCGGGGCCGGCCCGGGCGAGCAGGGCGGCGGCCCCGCCGGCGGGGACGGCCGCCGTCACGGGAGCGGCCAGCGCGTCGCGCGGATCGGCGCGTGGCAGCACGGCCTCAATCCGCAGGCCCGACGGGAGAACCGCCGGCAGATCCTTCGCGCTGTGCACCGCGAGGTCGATCCGGCCCCCGAGCAGCGCGTCCTCGATGGCCTTGACGAAGAGCCGCTTCCCGCCCCCCGCCGGCAGCGGTTCCGCCTCGGCGCGAGGCGCGGCGGAGAGCCGGTCGCCGTCGGTCGTGATGGTGACGAGCTCCGGGTCGGGCGCGCCGGCCCGCCGGAGCGCGGCCGCCACCTGCCGGGTCTGCCAGAGCGCCAGGGGGCTCCTGCGGGTGCCGAGGCGCAGGGATTTCAACGATTCCTCGCCCCCGAAGGGCTCGCCATGCGCCCGAGACGGGCTTCCCGGAGCGCGGGAGTGTCGTCGTCCGCGTCCTCCCCGAGGCCGAGCTCGAAGAGACGGCTGAGCGTGTCGGCGTCCGTGGCCGCCGCATCCTCGTCCGGAGCGGCCTTGAGCCGCTCCGTCGGGGTCGACAGCAGCCGTTCCACGAGGAGCCGCGTCACCTCCTCGACCCGGCCGCGGGCGTCCGGCGACATCGACGCCAGCTTCGGCGCCAGCCGCGCCAGCTCCGCCCGGCGAATCTCCTCGAAGCGGCGGCGCAGCGCCACGACGGTAGGAACGGAGCCTCGGGACCGGAGCCAGCGCATGAACCCGTCGACCTCCTCCTCGACGAGGAGCTCGGCCCGATCGACCTGCGCCTGGCGCCGCGCCTGGTTCTCGCGGACTATGGCCTGCAGGTCGTCGATGTTGTAGAGGAACACCTGCTCGATGTCGCCCGCGGCGGGCTCCACGTCGCGCGGGACGCCGATGTCGATCATGAACAGCGGGCGGTCGCGTCGCGGCTTCATGGCCTCGGCCACGTGCGCCCGCGTCACCATGCAGCTCGCGGAGCCGGTTGCCGTGACGACGATGTCGGTCGACGCCAGCTCGTCGATCATCGCCTCCCAGGGCACGGCGATCCCCTGCACCCGGGCCGCGAGGGCGGCGGCGCGGGACGCGGTCCGGTTCGTCACGCCGATGTGGCGAACGTCCTGCGCGCGCAGGTGGGTCGCGGTGAGCTCGGCCATTTCCCCGGCGCCGACCACCAGGGCGCGCAGGCGGTCGAGGCGCCCGAAGATCTTGCGGGCGAGGGCGATGGCCGCGTAGCTGACCGAGACGGCTCCCTCGCCGAGCCCGGTCTCGGCCCGCACCCGCTTGCCGACGCTGAACGCCCAGTGGAACAGCCGGTTGAGAGACGCGCCGGTGTGGCCGCGCTCGGAGGCGACGGCGTAGGCTTCCTTGACCTGCCCCAGAATCTGCGGCTCGCCCACGACGAGCGAGTCGAGCCCCGCCGCCACCCGAAAGAGGTGCCGGGTGACCGCGGCGCCCGTCATCGTGTAGAGGTGCGCGGCCAACTCCGGCCCGGGCACGTTGTGGAACTCGCTCATGAAGCGCGCGAGCCCGTCGCGCGCCCGGCCGGCATCCTCGCACATCGTGTAGATCTCGGCCCGGTTGCACGTGGAGAGAACCACGACTTCGGCCGTGCCCGGCGTGTCGGCCAGGACCGCCAGCGCCGCCGGCACGCCGCGTCGGGAGAAGTCGACCCGCTCGCGAAGATCGACCGGCGCGCTGTGGTGGCTCACGCCGAGCAGAGACAGGTGCATGTCGTGAGAACGCCGGTTCGAGGCGCGTCGTGCGGGACGGGTGTGCTCTCGGACCCTTCGGGAGCCTTCCTCTAGTAGAAGTTGTGCGTCTCGGTCCCGAAGTAGCCGATGGGCACGAAGTTGAGCAACAGGATCGCGAAGCCGACCGTCGACAGCCACGCCGCGCGGCGGCCGCCCCAGCCAAGCCGCGAGCGCGCGAAGATCCCGAACCCGTAGACGAGCCAGCAGAGCACCACTATGAAGATCTTCGGATCGAGAGGCGACATCGCCTGCACCCGCGGGTCGACCGCGCCGGGCTGGAGCTCGGCCAGCCAGATGACGCCGACGCCGATGCCGACGGTCAGGAACGCCCAGCCGACGCCTACCGTGCGGCGGTTCATCGCATCCAGCACCTGCAGCGACGGCAGTCGCGCGTAGAACACGCCCGGGTGCTTGGCCTTCAGCTCCTTGAAGAGGAGCACGTAGGTCACGCTCACGACGCAGGCCAGGGCCAGGCTCGCGTAGGCGACGAGCAGGGAGAAGACGTGGATCTCGAACCAGCGGCTCTCGAGCACCGGCGGCCGCGCGGCGACGCTGTTGCCAAGAGCGGGGATCGTCTGCAGGACGACCATGAGCGGCACCAGGAAGATCCCCATCGACCGCTCGTCGGCCGTCATCTCCGTGTAGAGGTAGGCCAGCGCCAGCAGCCAGACGAACGCGGAGATCGCGCCCGTCGTGCCGACGAACGGGATGTGGCCCACCTGCATCGTCTGCATCCCGATGACGAACGTGTGGGCAAGCGCGCCGGCAACGAGGGTGAGGGTGGCGGTCGGGCCCCACGCGCTGCCGGGACGTGCGAAGTGGCAGGCGTATGCGCCGCTGGCCGTGAAGTAGAGCGCCAGGGGGATCGCGTTCATGAGGGCTCGGGCGGCGGCGCGCTACCCGCGCGGCCCGTAGTAACCGCGCTTCGTCCGCGCGGTGGCGCCCTCGCGGTCGACCTGCACGACGACGCGCCGCCACTGCCCGTTGCGCAGCGGGTTGGCCGAGATGTAGCCGACCGAGTACTGGCTGGACAGCTCGTCCGAGATCTGCCGGTAGATGCCCGGGAGCTCGCTGACGTCGTGGGGGAAGAACGCCCGCCCGCCGGTCTCCTGGGCCAGTTGCCGGAGCACGAAGTCGGCTTCGCGGAAGCCGGTGCGCGCCCGACGGTCCTCGGCCTGCAGGCCGATCGAGTAGATCGCCGTCTCGGACCGCTTGGCGAGCTCGAGCACCTCCTCGAAGCTCACGAGGCTCGACGTGTCCTCGCCGTCGGACAGGACGATGATCGCCTCGCGCCGCACGTCGGCCTCCCGGAGCGGCGCCCGGGTGAGGTCCTTCAGGGAGATGTAGAGGGCGTTGTACAGCGAGGTGGAGCCGCCCGCCGACGTGCGGCGGATGGCCGCCTCGAGCTGATCGACGTCGTTCGTGAAGCCCTGCAGGACGTCGACGCGGCTGTCGAAGTCGATGACCTCCGCGAGGTCGTCGGGGCCGAGGCGCTGGGAGAAGCCGATCGCGGCCTCCTGCGCGGTGGCCATCTCCTCGTCCATGCTGGCGCTGGTGTCCATCAGCAGCGCCAGCGCGATCGGGAGCTGCGTCCGCGTGAAGAAATTGATCTCCTGCCGGACGCCGTCCTCGTAGACGCTGAAGTCCTGCGGGACGAGATCGGTCACGAAGCGCATCTCGAGGTCGGTGACCGTCACGTTGAGCGAGACGACATCGACCCCGGCGCGGAACGCCGGCGTCTGGGGCGGTTGCTGCGCGCCGGCCGGCAGGGTCGCCGCCGCCCACCCGGCGGCGCCGACCGCGGCGGCCAGGGCTGCGAAAGCTGGACCTCGCATGGTCAGTCGCCCTTCAGCGGGGTGCCGCGTGCGGTGAGCCCCGCCCGGTTGACCGCGACCTCGATCCGCTCCGGCGGGATGAGCGCGTCGGGTCGGGCGTAGGTGACGACGAACTGGTTGCGGAGTTCGGCTGCGAACTCCATCAGGGCGTTCTCGACCGCGATGCTCGTGAGCACGATCTCGCTGCGCCCGCCGCTGTCGCGCGGTCCCCGCTCGAGCACCAGGTTGCGCTCCATCTCCTCCTGCTGGCGCCTCGCGTCGAGGAGGCCGGGATCGACGCGGGCCCGGCCGCGCCCCGCCACGAGGAGCGTGTAGACGGCGGCGCCGCTCTCGCGGACGCGCTCGAAGACCTCGCGGGCTCGGACGTTGCTGTAATCGACGCCCTCGGTGGTCAGCGCCATCAGGATCGGGCGGGCCGCCTCCCGGCGCGTGAAGCCCTCGGCGGCCTGCGCCATCGCGTCGAGCAGGTACGCGGCGGATCCGGCGAACCCGAAGACGTCGCCCAGGCCGTCCTGCAGCCGGCCGAGGCTGCCCGTGGAGCCGACCAGGATGCGCGGCGGCCCTCCGAAACTGATCAGCGAGATCTCGTTGCCCTCGTGCATCGCCTCGAAGAACGCCGAGAGGCCGGCCCGAAAGTCGCGCGTGGCGCGCGCCGCGGCCTCGGAGGTGTCGACGAGCACGGCGATCTGCCGTGCGGCCCCCGCGGGCTCGACACGCAGCACCTCGCGGGCGGCGCCATCCTCCCGGACCACGAGATCGCGCGGCACGAGGTTGCCGACGGGGTTGTCGTCGCCGTCGAGAACGGTGACGATCATCCGGCGTTCGACCGACTGCGCCCGCACGCCACCGTCGGCGACCGCGAGGGCGACCGCGACGGCCGTTGCCGCCGCCAAGCCGGCCACGAACGACGCCGCTGGGATGCGTCGCATGTGCAGGCCCTGCCTTTCGCCGCGAGTATATCAGCCCGCCCGGCCGCGGGGACGGCTTCCTTGACAGGCCCCGTGCCGCGTGCAATAATCCGCCCGGTTTTTCGGCCCGCACGTCGCGCCGTATCGCGGGAGCCGGGTCGCACCGGGTAAACCACGTTCCCGCAGCGACGATGCCAGAAGCCTACATCCCGATCTTCCTCTTCATCCTCGTCGCGATCGGCTTCGCCATCTTCACGCTGATGGTGTCGAGGCTGGTGCACGCGAGCCGGGTCAACAAGGTGAAGCTCGAGCCGTACGAGTGCGGCATCGAGCCGTTGACGGATGCCCGGGACCGCTACAGCGTCCGCTACTACCTGGTCGCGATGCTGTTCGTGATCTTCGACGTCGAGACGGTGTTCATGTTCCCGTGGGCCGTCATCATGGACGAGCTGGCCCTGTTCGGCCTCATCGAGATGCTCGTCTTCCTGTTCATCCTGGTCATCGGGTACGTGTACGCGTGGCGCAAGGGTGCGCTGGACTGGGCTTGACCGTGCGGAACGCCGGGCGGAAGACCGCCCGTGCCGATGAGCGCCGTGCCGACGCAACGATTCCCGCTGACCGATGACTGACGACACGAAGCCCGGTGCGGACGCGCCCGGCGAGGCGGGCGGGGCCGCATCCGAGCCAGCCGGCCCTGCGCCCGACCCCCCTGCGGCATCGGACGCCGCGCCGCCGAAGGCCGCGCCACCGAAGTCAGCGCCTGCCTCCCCGGCCAAGCCGGCCGCGGCAGCGTCCTCCAAGCCGGATGCCCCGGCGAAGCCGGCGGCCAAGCCCGCTGCGGCGGCCAAGCCCGCTGCGGCGGCCAAGCCCAGGCCGAAGCCGAAACCCAAGCCGCCGCCCGAGCCGCCGAAGGGTCCGCCCGATCCACCGCCTCCGGAGGGAGTGGATTTGCCGCCGGCCGTCGCGGCGGTTCAGCAAGCGCTTCCGGATGCGATCGAGGCCCTGTCGTACTGGGTCGGGGACTGGACGCTCATCGTGCGGCGGGAGCGGTTGCTCGACGTCCTCGAGCTCCTCAAGACCCACGAGGCGGCCGCGTTCGACTACTGTTCCGACGTGACGGCGACGGACTGGCCGCCGCGCGAGAGGCGATTCGATCTGATCTACTGCCTCTACTCGACGCGGCTGCGACACCGCGTCCGCGTCAAGGTGCGGGTCGGCGAGGGCGACGCGGTGGAGTCGGTGACCGGCCTGTGGCCGGCCGCGAACTGGCTGGAGCGCGAGGTGTTCGACCAGTTCGGCGTCAACATCGTGAACCATCCGGACCTGCGGCGCATTCTGATGCCCGACGAGTGGCAGGGGCATCCGCAGCGCAAGGACTATCCCCTCGAGGGACCCGGCGAGCTGTTGATGGAGAACCCCCAGGACTGGCTGCGCGTGCGCAACCTGCCGGACGAGACGGGCGCGGAGCCCGGCCCGGATACGGAGATCGAGTGACCGCGCCGCGCGCGGCGCTCCGCCGCGGCCCGCACGACACGGACGCACCATGACGGTTCCCGCTCCCCGCGTCAGCACGACCCAGTTCGACACCAACGAGCTGGTGATCAACATGGGGCCGCAGCATCCGAGCACGCACGGCGTGCTGCGGGTCGTGCTGCGGCTCGACGGCGAGCGCGTCCTCGACGCGGACTGCGTCATCGGCTACATCCATCGCGGCGTCGAGAAGCTGTGCGAGAACCGCGACTGGACGCACATCGTGCTGCTGACCGACCGCATGGACTACGTCGCGGCCGCCACCAACAACCTCGGCTACGTCGAGGCGGTCGAGAAGCTGATGCAGATCGAGGTGCCGCGCCGGGCGCGGTACCTCCGCACGGTCCTCGCGGAGTTGCAGCGCATCGCCAGCCACTGCCTCTGGCTCGGCACGCACGCCATGGACATCGGGGCCATGACGGTGCTGCTGTACGCCTTCCGCGAGCGCGAGTTCGTGCTCGACCTGTTCGAGGAGTTCTGCGGGGCGCGCCTGACGTACAACTCGATGCGCGTGGGCGGGCTGCCGCTGGACGTTCCGCCGGGGTGGGACCGCAAGGTGCGGGCGTTCTGCGACCTCATGGAGGGGAAGCTGGACGACTACGAGACGCTGCTGACGAACAACCGCATCTGGCTCAAGCGGACGCGCGACGTCGGCGTGATCTCGGCGGAGGAGGCAATCGGGCTGGGGCTCTGCGGCCCGCCGCTGCGCGGCTCGGGCGTCTCGCGCGATCTCCGGAAGGACGAGCCGAACGCCGCCTACGAAGAGTTCGACTTCGACATCCCGCTCGGGACGCGCGGCGACACCTACGACCGCTATCTGATCCGCATGGAGGAGTTCCGGCAGTCCATCCGGATCGTCCGGCAGGCGCTCGACGGGCTGCCGGAAGGACCGATCATGGGCAAGGTGCCGCGCCTCCTCAAGCCGCCGGCCGGAGAGACCTATCACGCCATCGAGTCGCCGAAGGGCGAGCTCGGGTACTTCCTCGTGAGCGACGGGAAGTCGACCAATCCCTACCGGTTCCGCGTCCGGCCACCCTCCTTCTGCAACCTGCAGGGGCTCAAGCGGCTCGTCCGCGGGCACCTCGTGGCGGACGTCGTGGCGCTGATCGGAACCATCGACATCGTGCTCGGCGAGGTCGATCGCTGAGCGCGCAGGATGTGATCCCGGGACCATGCTCGACACCGTCGTCATCCCGCTGCTGAAGATCGCCGTCCTGGTCAATGCCGTCCTGGTCGCGGTGACGTTCCTCGTCCTCATGGAGCGGAAGGTGATCGCCTGGGCGCAGTCGCGTCTCGGCCCGATGCGGGTGGGCCCGTACGGCATCCTGCAGGCCATCGCGGACCCCATCAAGCTGATCCTCAAGGAAGACATCACGCCGGTGAAGGCGGACCGGTACGTCTTCACGCTGGCGCCGATCATGAGCCTGGTGCCGGCGCTGGTCGTCTTCGCGGTCGTGCCGTTCGGCCCGGATCCGCTCTACTACATCGGCGACATCAACGTCGGCCTGCTGTTCATCATCTCGGTGACGTCGATCGGCGTCTACGGCATCATCCTCGGCGGCTGGGCCTCGAACAGCAAGTACCCGCTGCTGGCCAGCCTGCGCGCGTCGGCGCAGCTCATCAGCTACGAGATCGCGGTGACGATGACGCTCGTGAGCGTCATCCTGACCACCGGCACCCTCAGCCTCGTCGGAATCGTGGAGGCGCAGCAGGAGAGCGGCATCTGGTTCGCGTTCATCCAGCCGGTGGCGCTGGTGCTGATCTTCATCGGCGGGCTCGCCGAGACGAACCGCGCCCCGTTCGACCTGCCGGAAGCCGAGACCGAGCTGACGGGCGGGTTCCACACCGAGTACAGCGGGATGCGCTTCGCGCTTTTCTTCCTGGCCGAGTACGCCAACATGATCGTCATCTCGGCGATCGTCGTGCTGATGTTCTTCGGCGGCTGGCTGCGGCCGTTCCCGAGCATCGCCTTCCTCGGCTTCCTCGACCTCCTGCCGGCCTGGATCTGGTTCGTCGGCAAGGTCTTCCTGTTCCTCTACGTGTTCATCTGGATCCGCGCCACGTTGCCGCGCTACCGCTACGACCAGTTGATGGGCCTCGGGTGGAAGGTGCTCATCCCGGTGGCGATCGGCAACCTCGTCGTGACCGGCGTGTTCAAGGTCGTGTTCTAGCCGGGACAGGCATCCGATGGCCGAAGCTCTCCTCTTCTACACGCTGGCGGCGCTGATTCTGGGCCTCGGGGTCATGGTGGTCTCGGCGCGCAGCGCCGTGCACAGCGTCCTGTTCCTGGTGGTGAACTTCCTGCTCGTGGCGGTGCTCTACGTCACGCTGAGCGCGGAGTTCGTCGCGGTCATCCAGGTGCTGGTCTACGCGGGCGGCATCGTCGTCCTGTACCTGTTCGTCGTCATGCTCGTGAACCTGAAGAAGGAGCCCGAGCGCTTCTCGGATCCGCGCCGTCTGGCCCGCTCGGGCCTCCTGCTCGGGGGCGTGGTGCTGGCCCTGATCGTCGTCGTCGTCTCGTCGTCGTTGCGAGCCGGCATGGCGGCCGAGGGGACCCTCTCCGGTTTCGGAACGCCGTTCACGAGCGGCAACACGGAGCAGCTCGGGTGGGTGCTCTACACCAGCTACCTCATCCCGTTCGAGCTGGCGTCGATGCTGCTGCTCGTCGCGATGATCGGCGCCATCGTGCTGGCGAGGCGCCACCTGGGGGACTGACGCGTGCTCGAGATCACCCCGCTGCACTACAGCCTGCTCTCGGCGGCGCTGTTCATGATCGGCGTCATCGGCGTGCTGGTGCGCCGCAACGTGATCATCATCTTCATGTCGATCGAGCTCATCCTGAACGCGGTCAACATCAACCTGGTCGCCCTGTCGGACCAGCTTCAGGATCTGGCCGGACAGGTGTTCGTCGTCTTCGTCATTGCGGTCGCCGCGGCGGAGGCCGCGGTAGGTCTCGGCATCATCATCGCCTTCTATCGCAACAAGGAGACGGTGAACATCGACGAGATTCAGATCATGCGGTGGTGACGCTGTTCCCATGGACCTCATCTGGCTGATCCCGCTCCTGCCCGGTCTCGGCGCCGCCCTCAACGGGCTGGTCGGCATTCGCTACTTCAGCAAGCAGACGGCCGGGCTGGTCGCCGTCGCCACCATGGCGGTCGCCTTCGTCCTCAGCGTCATCGCCTTCGCGGGCCTGCTCGGCCTGCCCGAGGAGGAGCGCTACCACGAGGTGACGGTGGCGAGCTGGATCCCGCCGATCCCGCTCGAGACGGCAAACGGCATCGGCTCGTTCGAGGTGCCGTGGGCGTTCGTGCTCGACCCGCTGTCGGGCATGATGCTGCTCGTGGTGACCGGCATCGGCCTGCTCATCCACGTCTACTCGGTCGGCTACATCGACCACGAGCCGCGGGGCGGCGTGGCCCGGTTCTTCTGCTACCTCAATCTCTTCTGCTTCTTCATGCTGATCCTCGTGCTGGGGAGCAGCTTCCTGGTGATGTTCGTCGGCTGGGAGGGGGTGGGGCTCTGCTCCTACCTCCTGATCGGCTACTGGTACCGCAAGCAGAGCGCGTCGGACGCCGGCAAGAAGGCGTTCATCGTCAACCGCATCGGCGACTGGGGCTTCATCCTCGGCATCTTCCTCGTGTTCTTCACGTTCGGGACCCTCGACTTCCGCGCCGTGGCCGAGGCCGCGGCCGGGATGCCGGTCGAGGTCGGCTTCGGCGTCCTCTCGCTGATCTGCCTCTTCCTGTTCATCGGGGCCACCGGCAAAAGCGCGCAGATTCCGCTCTACGTCTGGCTGCCGGATGCGATGGAGGGCCCGACGCCGGTCTCCGCGCTGATCCACGCCGCGACGATGGTCACCGCGGGCGTCTACATGGTCTGCCGGAACGCCGTGCTCTTCTCGCACGCCCCGTTGGTGATGGAGGCGGTTGCCTGGATCGGCGTGCTGACGGCGTTCATGGCCGCGACGATCGGCCTGGTGCAGACCGACATCAAGCGGGTGCTGGCGTACTCGACCGTCTCGCAGCTCGGCTACATGTTCCTGGCCACCGGCGTCGGGGCGTTCGCGGCCGGCGCGTTCCACCTGATGACGCACGCCTTCTTCAAGGCCCTGCTCTTCCTCGGGAGCGGCTCCGTCATCCACGGGATGAACGAGGAGCAGGACATGCGCCGCATGGGGGGCCTCAAGCCCTACATGCCGACCACCTTCTGGACGATGGCGATAGGCGCGGTGGCGATCGCCGGCATCCCGCCGCTGGCCGGGTTCTTCAGCAAGGACGAGATCCTCTACCGCACGTTCCTGCACAGCCAGGTGCTGTGGGGCATCGGCGCGCTGACCGCCGTGATGACGGCCTTCTACATGTTCCGCCTCATCAACATGACCTTCCTGGGCCGCTACCGCGGCCCGGAGTGGGGGCAGCCCGCCGGCGGGGAGGCCGCCCACGACGACGGCGGGCACGGGCACGCATGGCACGGCCCGCACGAGTCTCCGCGCACGATGACCGTGCCCCTGATGTTTCTGGCGGTCGGCGCGGTCTTCGCCGGCTTCATCGGCGTGCCGGCAGCGCTCGGCGGGAGCAACGTCATCGAGCACTTCCTCGAGCCGAGCTTCACGGCGTTCGGTGCCTTCCACGCGGCCGAGGAGGCGCACCACCTGTCGCACACCGCGGAGCTCGGCCTGATGGCGCTCTCCGTGCTGCTCGCCGCGGGAGCGATCCTGTTCGCCTATCGCAATTACGTGCGGCAGCCCTCCGCGGCCGACGAGATGGCGCGGACGTTCGCGGGGCCGCACCGGGTGCTGACCAACAAGTACTACGTCGACGAGCTGTACGGCGCGACCGTGGTGCGCGGCACCATGGAGGGCGCCAACGGCCTGTGGACGGTCGACCAGCGGGTTGTGGATGGGGCCGTCAACGGGACGGGGTGGACGACGATCTTCTCGTCCTGGGTGTCCCACGTCCTCGACAAGTACGTCGTAGACGGGCTGGTCAACTTCGTGGCCTGGGTGTGCGCGGAGGCCAGCTACGTGTTCCGCCGGGCGCAGACCGGCCTGATTCAGAACTACGCGTTCGCCACGCTGCTCGGCGTGTTCGCGTTCGTCACCTGGTATCTCCTCGCCCGATAGCCGGACCATGCCATGAGCAACGCCGCCGATACCCCCTCGCTGCTGTCGCTGATCCTCTTCACGCCGCTCGCCGGCGCGCTCGTGCTCCTCTTCGTCGGCAGCCGGCAGGTCGACCTGATCCGCTGGATCGCCAACGCGACGGCGGCCCTCGGCTTCCTCGTGTCGCTGCCGCTCTGGTTCCTCTACGACTCCGCGGACCCGGACTGGCAGTTCGTCGAGCAGATGGAGTGGATCCCCTCCATCGGGGCGCAGTACTTCCTCGGCGTCGACGGCTTCAGCGTGCTCCTGATCCTGCTCACGACGATGATGGGCGTCATCGCCGTGCTCTCGTCCTGGAACGCGATCCAGACGCGGGTGAAGGAGTACTACATCTTCCTGCTGATGCTCCAGACCGGCATGATCGGCGCCTTCGTGGCGCTCGACTTCCTGCTCTTCTTCCTGTTCTGGGAAGTGATGCTGGTGCCGATGTACTTCCTCATCGGCATCTGGGGCAGCGACAATCGGCTCTACTCGGCGATCAAGTTCTTCCTGTTCACCCTGGTGGGCAGCGTCATCATGCTGCTCGGCATCCTGGCCGTCTACTTCTACCACCAGGACGTGACCGGGGTGTACACGTTCGACATCACGCAGTTCCACGAGCTGAACATCCCCTACGACCTGCAGTGGTGGATCTTCCTCGCCTTCTTCCTGGGGTTCGCGGTCAAGGTGCCGATGTTCCCGTTCCACACCTGGCTGCCCGACGCGCACACCGACGCGCCGACGGCGGGGTCGGTCATCCTGGCCGCCGTGCTCCTGAAGATGGGCACCTACGGGTTCATCCGGTTCAGCCTGCCCATCCTGCCGGAGGCGACGCAGGCCTTCGTGCCCGCGGTGGTCCTGCTCTCCATCATCGGGATCGTCTACGGGGCGCTCGTGGCCATGGCCCAGCGCGACTGGAAACGCCTAGTCGCCTACTCGAGCGTCAGCCACATGGGCATGGTGATGCTCGGCATGTTCGCGCTGACGCCGGTGGGCATCACCGGCAGCATCGTGCAGCAGCTCAACCACGGCATCTCGACCGGAGCGCTCTTCCTGCTCGTCGGCGTCGTCTACGAGCGGCGGCACACGCGGCTCATCGCCGAGTACGGCGGTCTTTCGAAGATCATGCCCGTCTACGCCGCGATCTTCCTCATCATGACGATGTCGTCGATCGGCCTGCCGACGCTGAACGGGTTCATCGGCGAGGTGCTCATCCTGCAGGGGATCTTCGTGGTCAGCAAGACGTGGGCCTTCTTCGCGGCGAGCGGGATCGTTCTCGGGGCGGCCTACATGCTCTGGCTCTACCAGCGCACGATGTTCGGCACCGTCGACAACCCGAAGAACGAGAACCTCCCGGACGTCAGCCTGCGGGAGTTCGCCACCTTCGCGCCGCTGCTGCTGCTGGCGGTCTGGATCGGGCTCTATCCGAAGCCGTTCCTCGACCGTCTCGAGACGTCCGTGGACAAGGTCATGATGCGGGTCAACGCGGACTACACGCCGCGCTTCGCGATCGCCGCCTCCGGCGAGGTGCACGGTGCCGCCCCCGGCGGCGCGATCGACGCGGACGCCTCCGGCAGCACCGATGCATCGGGGAACCTCACCGCGACGGCGCCGCGGCCGGCGAACTCCGCTCCGCCGGCGCTGGTCGCCGACGCCGCGGAGCCGCAACCGGGGCAGGGTGCGGCCGGGCGGCTGAGCGCACCGATCCGGGGCGGCTCGCGCTGAGCCCGGCACCAGGGACACGACGATGCCTGCCGGTTTCACCGCCGCCGACTTCTACTACCTGCTGCCCGAGATCCTGCTGACGGCCGGCGCCCTGCTGGTGCTGGTGGTCGACCTGCTCGCGCCGCGCCGTGACGCCGCCGTCCTGGGGACCGCGCTCGCCACGCTCGCCGCGTCCGGGGTGGCCGTGCTGGCGTTCGCGGGGCTCGACACCACGATCTCGGCGGGCCTCCTGGCCGTGGACGGGTTCGCCGCGTTCTTCAAGGTGCTCTTCCTGCTGTCGGCGGGCATCACACTGTTGATGTCCGTGCCCTACCTGCAGGTGGAGGGCGTGCGACCGGGCGAATTCTGCTTCCTCATTCTGTGCGCCACGCTCGGGATGATGTTCATGGCGAGCGGGATCGACCTGATCACGCTCTTCATCGGCCTCGAGACGATGGCCATCTCGTTCTACATCCTGACCGGCTTCCTCAAGCCGAGCCGGCGATCCAACGAGGCGGCGGTCAAGTACTTTCTGCTCGGCGCGTTCTCCCTCGGCCTGCTCCTCTACGGGATGTCGCTCTTCTACGGCGTGACCGGCACGACGAGCCTGGCCGGCATCGCGGATGCGCTGGCCGGATCCGAGGGGTCGCTGCTGCTGTCGCTGGCGCTCATCCTCCTCGGCGCCGGCATGGGGTTCAAGATCGCGGCGGTCCCGTTCCACATGTGGGCGCCGGACGTCTACGAAGGTGCGCCGACGCCGGTGACCGCGTTCCTCTCGGTCGGCTCCAAGGCGGCATCGTTCGCCATGCTGCTCCGGATACTGCTCGACGGCATCCCGGGGCTGGCGGCCGACTGGCAGGTCTTCTTCTGGGCGCTGGCCGCGGTCTCGATGACCGTCGGCAACATCGCCGCCATCACGCAGAGCAACATCAAGCGGATGCTGGCGTACTCGTCCATCGCCCACGCCGGCTACGTGCTGATCGGCGTCGTCGCCGCCTCCGACCGCGGCGTGACGGCGACGATGGTCTATCTCTGGGTCTATCTCTTCATGCAGCTCGGCGCCTTCGCCATTCTCTCGATGCTGCGCCGGAAGGACGTCGTCGGCGACGAGCTCAAGGACCTGAGCGGGCTCTACTTCCGCCAGCCGGCGGCCGCGTTCGCGATGCTGATCTTCATGCTGTCGCTGGGCGGCATCCCCCCGACGGCCGGCTTCATGGGCAAGTTCTGGCTCTTCAGCGCGGCGATCGATTCCGGGTTCATCTGGCTGGCCGTGATCGGCGTCATCAACAGCGCGATCTCTCTCTACTACTACGTCCGGGTGGTCGTCTTCATGTGGCTGAAGGAAGAGACCCTCGGCTCGCCGATCGTCATCCGCCCCGCCATTGCCACCGCGCTGGTGATCGCCGTCGTCGGCTCCGTGCTCTTCGGCGTGTACCCGCAGGCGCTCTTCGACCAGGCCCAGAGCGCCACCGAGATGCTCGGCGCGTCGGCCCCGGCCGCGGTTCTCCTCCAGCCCTGACGAGGCGGGTCGAGGGCACCGCCTCCACCGACTGGATGCTCGTCTGCGTGATGTCGAGGTCGGCTTCGGCAAGGTTGATCAGCGACTCCTGACCATCGAACGCGTAGTCCTGCCCGCGCCTCCACCCGGCGAATAGCACCGGGCTCGCACTGGATTGGCGCCTCTTTCGGGGCCACGCTCTTCCGACGCGCAGAGCGGCGGCCGACTCGCGCGATGGACGCCACGTCCCCCCGCTGGCAGACGGTCGCGGACTCCGAGTTCCCCTGGGAGCGGGACGCTCTGGCGTTCGTGCGCGAGCGGCTGCCGGACCACGAGCCCTACCGCGCCTGGTCGAACTTCGAGTTCCTCGCCGACGACGGGTCGATCAACGAGGTCGACCTGCTCGTCCTGACGCCGAAGGGCTTCTACCTCGTCGAGATCAAGAGCCGGCCCGGCATCGATGGGGATCAGGGCACATGGACCTGGCGCCACGAGGCCCGACGCCCGAGGGAGGAACCGCCGCCCAGTGGGCGCGCGTCCCGGGTGCGTGGCTCGCCGCGCGGCGGGGAGCCGCCGGGTAGCGTCGCAGTTTGAGGAGACACTACCCCGGGTGATGGGTCCTTGACAACGGACACCCTCTCCCCGCACGCTGTACGCGCGTACGGGGAGAGGCTAGGCGAGCCTGAGACGTCCCGCTGGGGCCTTGACACCCGTAGTAGTGTTGGCGTGCAATTGGTCCCCGCTGGACATGGCCGCAAGGCCCCCGGCGGGGTTTTGTGTTGCGTCCGCCGTGCCACCCAACGACGCGCGACCTCCATCTAGGCGTGCCATCACGTTCGTCGACGGGCAGAATCCGTACCGTTGCGTCAAGGATACGTTCGGCTGCTCTCACCTGAATTACGACATCGCAAAATTGTGTCGCGCCGTCTGCAGCGGGAGCGGGTTGATCCTGAGCGAGGCTCGGTTCTACACCGGGGTGCCGGAAGCGTCCGACGACGCGTACTGGCACGGCTTCTGGTCTAGGAAGCTCCTGGCGATTAGCCGTCAGGGCGTCCGGACCTTCAGTCGCCCCCTCCGATACCGACATGAGACCATCGTGTTGGACGGCGGAGCGACCTTCACGCGCCGTCAGGGGAGGGCGAAGGGCATCGACGTCCGGATTGCGATCGACCTCATCACATTGGCATATCGCAGGACGTACGATGTAGCCGTCGCTTTCAGCCAAGATCAGGACCTGTCGGAGGTCGCAACAGAACTCCGGCGGATCTCACGTGACCAGAAGCGGCGGATCGAGATGGTCTCAGCCTCCCGTTCGACCCGGGGGGCGCAGCTTGCCGCGGGATCAACAAGACGACGTGGTTTCGGATCGACCGCCAGATGTACGACGCCTGCATTGACCCGTACGACTATCGGCAGCAGCGAACCCAACCAGCGGCTACCGCGCCCCCAAGGCGTGAACCGCGCGCATCGTGGTTACGATCCCAGCAATGCACGAAGCAGCCGATTTCCCCCGACGCCTCGCGCTCGCCATCGCCGACCCGGACAACCGCAAACAGTTGCCGCAGACCGGGGACCGGCGCGACGGGGTGGTCCGACGGATGGGGCAGTACGACTACAGCGATCCCGAGCGTGACCAGCCCCGGCCGCGGAAACCGGACGACCACCTCGGCAGCCTCTGATCCCGCGCGATGCTCGTCCGTGACAAGTACCGCGGGACGTCCGAGTACGCCAAGACCCGCGCGGAACTCGTCCGTGTTGCCCAGGCCAAGAGCCTGATCACCTACGAGGATCTCGCCAGGGTCGCCGGCCTGCCGCTGGTCGGCAACAACATGGCGAGAGAGGTCGCTCGGTCTTGGGCGCGATCTCCGAGGATGAGGCGGTCGCAGGGCGCCCCATGCTGAGCGCTGTGGCGGTGAACCCCCAAGGGTACGCTGGCACCGGGTTCTTCGGGCTCGCCCGCGAGCTCGGGCGGTTGCACGGGACGCAGGGTGAGGACGCGTTCTGGGAGGCCGAGCGGGACGCCGTGTACGAGGTCTGGGCGGAAGCCGGGGACTGACGTGCTTCTGCCCCGCCCGTGAACGAGGAAGTAGCGGCTCACCCCGATGGCGGACGACGATTGGTGCCGACGTCACCTGGCGGAGTCCCAGGCGGCGGCGCACGACGCGTACGATCAGGCGCTTCTCAAGCTTTCGGGCGGCGCCTTGGGACTGTCTCTCGCGCTCGTCCGCGGTTTCGCGGCCGACGACTTGCAGTATCTCATCGCCATCCAGTGCGCTTGGGGATTCTGGGTTCTCAGCCTGCTCTCCGTGATCCTATCGTTCTACCTCGGCGCGAGGTCCGCCGCGACTCAGGCGCGGCAGTACGACGCCGAGGAACACGTGGACGGCGGCCCCCCTGCGCGATGGGCACGCCGGTGCAACAAGAGCAGTGGGCTCTGCTTTGGTGCCGGCGTGGTTCTCGCAGGCTTCTTCATGATCACCAATCTGAACGGGAGTCCCATGTCACGAGACGAGAGCCGTAACACGCAACGCCCCAACACCGCTTCCCCCACATCGCGCGAGCAGCGAGGACAGCCGTCAGAGCGCCGGGAGGAGAGAGCGCGGGATCCGCACCCGGTGCCCCCTCGCAGACCCCGAGATGGCAGCTCGCAACCTGTCGCCACGCCCCAGCAAGGGGGTAGCTCCACCCAAAGTCAAACTGAGACGCTACCAGCCGCCGCCGGTTCTTGACGCGTTCCCTGACGCGTTTCAGTACGTCGAGGCGATCGTGGACCCAGGGGGAACGCGGCGGTCTCAGATGTCGGCTTGGCCGAGAACTTCGTCAAGAGGTTCGGTCGGCATCCGGACGAGAACGAGATTCTCCAGGTGATCCACCTACGGAAGGCGGCCCGAAGCTCCAGGTGAATCCGGGGCAGAGGAACCGCAGGATGCGGGGGCGCCCGATCTCCTTCTGCGCCAGCGGACCCGTCGCTGGTGATCTCTCACTTGGAGGCGACAACGAAGTACCCGGCAGATCGTCGACCTTGGGATGGATCTGGAGGACTTCAAACCGTTCGCGCGACGGATTTCGGCCACGTTGCCCTCGGCCAGGACGTCTTCTTCCAGCGCTTCGGCGGCGCTCCGGCCGTCGATAGCCGTCGGGTCCGCGCCGAGAGGAGCGAGCACGCGAGCGACGCTCGGCGGAGCCAGCACCGGCCGCTCTGCGATCTCGCACCACGCGGCGTGCAGCTTGCGCTGCGTCGGCCGCAGCAGCTCGCTCGTGTCGACGACGGTCATCGGTGCCGGTTCCGGAGGTCTTCGGCGGTGCCGCGCGCGGGTCGCTCGCGCTGCCAACGCTGCACCGGCGTCTCGTAGCCGGGAGTTGCAGGGCTCGGGCTCCGCTGGCCCGCCACAGTCCGGGGTGGTACGCTGTCCAACGTGAGCACGGACGCGAAGTGGATCATCGGGACGGTGGTCGGCGCGGTCGTGGCCATGACCGGTGTCGTCGTCTCGGTCATGGCGATCCTGATCGGCGGCGTCAACGCCCGCATCGACCGCCTCGAGATGGATGTGCGCAGCATGGACAACCGCCTGCGCGCCGTCGAAATCGAATTCGGGAAGGTCGATCAACGGCTCGAAACGCTCGAACGCGCCATCCTTCCCGCAGCGTCGCCGCCCGCCGACTGAGGTCCGGACATACCTCCCACGCTGCGCGCTCTCGCAGCGCTCGCGTTCATCGCACCTTGGGACGGCGGCCGGCGCGAGCGCTCCAGGGACCGCTCCGGCCCCGGGCCGCGAGCGCCCGCGCGACGCGGGCGGCGCTCTTACTGCGCCACCCGCGCCTCGACCTGCTTGAGGGCGTCGTCGATCAGCGCTTCGTTGTCTTCCCGGGTGATGTTCCGCTGGATGAGCTTGGTCGCGATCGCCAGCGAGACGTCGACCGCTTCCCGCCGGACTTCCGCCAGGGCGCGGTCGCGTTCCAGCTGGATCTGCCGCTCGGCGTTGGCGACGAGGGCCTGGGCCTCGGCCTGCGCTTCCTGCCGCATCTGCTCGCGCAGGGTGGCCGCGGCGGAGCGGGTGTCGGAGAGGATGGTGTCGGCTTCGACGCGCGCCTGGCGCATCGTGGCCTCCGCGTTCTGCTGGGCCTGCTCGAGCTGCTGGCGGGCCGCGTCGGCATCGTCGAGAGACTGTCGAATCGTCGCCTGCCGGCTCTCGAGCGCGGCGAGCAGGGGCCGCCAGGCGAACCGGGCCAGGAGCCCCAGCAGGATCAGGAACGTGAAGATGGTCCAGAAGAAGAGCCCAGGATCGAGTTGGACCAGAGGGTTGTCCATCGGCCGTGTCCTTGGCGCGGGACGGGCGCCTACGCGATGAAGAGGCTGACCAGCACGAACGCCTCGGCGACGATCGCCACCCCTTCGAGCAGGAACAGCGGCAGGTTGACGGCGCCGGTGATCTGGCTGGTGGCGTTCGGTTGCCGCGCGATCCCTTCCGCGGCGGCCGCGGCCAGCTTGCCGATGCCGAGTCCCGCGCCGATGACGATCAGTCCGAGTCCGAGCGACGCACCGAAGATGTTCAGCGTACCTTCCATTCCGTAGCCTCCGTTTCCGTTCCGTCCCGGGTGTCTAGTGATGCACGTTGATGGCCATCCCGATGAAGGTGGTGGTGAGCAGCGTGAAGACGTACGCCTGCACCAGGATGACGATGATCTCGAGCGCGTAGATGCCGACGGCCATGGGAACCGATACGACCAGCCCGATTCCGATCCCGGCCGCGGCGCTCTGGAACTGCTCCGCGAAGATCAGCACGAACGACAGGAGCGCGAGAATGGCGATGTGTCCGGCCGTCATGTTCGCCGCGAGACGCAGCGTCAGGGCGAACGGCCGGACGATCATGCCGATGACCTCGATCGGGATCAGCAGGAAGTAGATCGGCCACGCCAGGCCGTGCGGCACCAGGTTCTTCCAGTGCTGGATGAACCCGTGCGCGGTCGTTCCGGCGACGATGATCGCGATGAACGTGATGACCGCGAGGCCGGCCGTGACGTTGAAGTTGGCGGTGGCCGTCGCGCCGCCGTGCAGGAGCTGCTTCACGAACGAGTCCTCGCCCGTGTGCAGCACGTAGTGGTCGATCAGCCCGAGCACCTCGAACATCGGTATCAGGCCGACGAGGTTGGCCAACAGAATAAAGACGAAGAAGGTCAGGATGAGCGGCGCCCATCTCCTGGCGTACCGCTCGCCGACGTTCGGGGCCACGATCGAATCGCGGATGAACTCGACCATGAACTCCAGGACGGTCATGAAGCCGCCCGGCACCAGCCGGTCCTGGCGCAGGTAGCGCCGCACGGTGACCGTCACCAGCGCGAAGACCGTGGCCGCCACGAGCCACAGCATGAGCACGTGTTTGGTAATCGAGAAGTCGATCCCGAACAGCGGTGGCAGATGAATCAGCGGGTGGTCGATGGGACTGTTCGCGATGTGCTCGACGATCATCTCCCCGGCATTGAACGGCCCGTCACCGTGGCCGCCGTGGCCGGCGTCGGCGGCGTGACCGGCCGCAGGCTCGCCGTGAGGTTGGGTCATCTGCTCGTTGGCTCCTGACAGGCAGTCACGCGGCGGACAGCCGGCGCAGGTGCGCGGCCTCCACGACGTGCAGCACCGCGAAGTAGGCGACGAAGCTCAGCAGGAACGGGGCGGCGTCGAGCGGCAGGCTCGTCATCGCAAGGACGATGTACGCACCGAACAGGACGAACTTCCCCGCGAAGAGTCGTACCATGACCCCGGTGAGCCGGGCGGGGTCCCGCCGGTGGGTCCTCGCGATCGCCACGTGCGTGCAGATCGCCGCGGCGAGCGGCGCGGCGAGGCCGAGCCAGATCTCCAGGGTCGCGCCGGGCAGTGCGACGGCCACCAGCGCACCGGACGCGAGGGTCGCTCCGGCCAGCGTGAGTACCGTCATCGGCTCAGCGTCTCCACATCACCATCGCAAGCTGATAGAACCCGACGACGAGCCCGAGGATCAGGCCGGCCAGCACCCCCCACGGCGCCGTCCCCTGCCAGCGATCGACGAGCAGCCCGGCGCCGCCCAACAGAAGGACGGCGCCGATCAGCGAGTAGCTCGCCGTTGCTGCCGGTCCTGCTCTGCGGATATTCTCGTGCAGGGACTGCAGAGAACGCGCCAGAGACGAGTCCCGCTCATCGGGCATGCCACGAACTCTCCATGGCACGTGCTGCGGCGCAGACTCCTGACCGTCGGCGCGCATTCGCGACCTGTTCACACGGTCGGCCGCTTCCCGAACCGAACAAACGGCCAATGATAACAAAGGGCCGCGCGGTGGCGCAATCGAGCCGGGCTCGTGATGGTGCGCCACTCGGGGTGACGCACCATCGGACTCGTGACGCCCGCCGGCCGGCCGCATCGTCGCCGGTCGGTCCTGGCGCTGGAGCGCGGACGTGGACGTGAGGCTCGTCCAGGTGGACGCGTTCGCGCGCGCGCTCTTCGAGGGAAACCCCGCCGCCGTGTGCCTGCCGCCCGAACCGGTCGACGCGAGCTGGATGCAGAACGTGGCGCGGGAGATGAACCTCTCGGAGACCGCCTTCCTCGTGCCGCGGTCATCCGGTGTGTACGGTCTGCGCTGGTTCACGCCGGCGGTGGAGGTCGACCTCTGCGGGCACGCCACGCTGGCCAGCGCCCACGTCCTCTGGGAGGAGGGGCTCGCGGCGCGCACCGCCGACCTGCGCTTCGAGACGCGCTCCGGGGAGCTGCGCGCGACGAGCCGCGAAGCCTGGATCGAGCTCGACTTCCCAGCCGAGCCGCCCGAGCCCGCCGATCCCCCGGGCGGGCTGATCGGCGCCCTCGGCGTGGAGCCGCGCTACGTGGGCCGCAACCGGTTCGACTATCTGGTGGAGGTCGGCTCCGAGGCGGAGCTGCGCGCGGCCGCGCCCGACATGGCCGCGCTGCGGCGCATCGGGGGCCGCGGGGTCATCGTCACGAGCCGGGTGGCGGGCGGCGGCTTCGACTTCGTCTCGCGGTTCTTCGCGCCGGCGGCCGGCATCGACGAGGATCCGGTCACCGGGTCGGCGCACTGCTGCCTCGGCCCGTACTGGCGGAGCCGGCTGGGGCGGAATCCGCTGACCGGCTACCAGGCTTCCGCCCGGGGCGGCGTCGTGCGGGTGCGCGTCGCCGGGGAGCGCGTGCGGCTCGGCGGGCAGGCCGTGACGGTGTTCCGGACGACGCTCACCACACCGTGAACTCGAAGCCGCCGGGCGCGACGAGCATCCGCCTGCGGTCGGGGAAGTAGAGGCTCGAGGGCCGCAGGATGCCCGCCGCCCGCAGCCGCACGGTCCGGATCTTTTCGCCGTTGGGGTCGTAGACGAAGATCACGGGCACGGAGAGCGCGATCCAGAGGTTGCCGGCCCGATCGACCGCGGCCGTCCGGACGGTCGGGGGTATGAACGGCAGCGTGACGCCCCGCTCGTGCGTGCGGCGCGGCCACGTGGTCGGCATCGAATTGATCGTCGCATCGAGGGCCGGACCCTCGACGTGGCGCTCGAACAGCAGGGTGCCGCGCGCGTCGTACTTGCGGTACATCGGCACCCCGGTCTGGAAGACGAAGTAGTAACTGCCGTCGGGCGCCAGGCGGGGGATTCCGCTGTTCAGCGCCAGGTGCACGTCCCGGTCGGACTCGTGCCCGGTGCTTCTCAGCACCCCGAAGGTGTGGAACGGCTGTCCTCGAAGGCTGAAGCGGGTGACCAGCCCGCCGAGCTCGGGCTGGTTCATCAGGATCTCGCGACCGGTGAACTCGAGCGTCCCGATGCCGCTCAGCACCGTGTCGTCCAGCGTCACCCGCGGCATCGCGCGCCCCGGCAGCGAGAAGCCGCTCACGCGACGGCCGTCGAGGTTGAAGATCTGCACCCGTTCCCGGCCCTCGGGCGCGTCGGCGACGACGAAGTACCGTTCCGGCGTGCGCCCGAGGTCGAAGGCGGCCGCGCCGAGGAGGCGGCCCGGCTCGGGACCGATCTCCACGAGGACCGCGGCCCGGTCCGCGCCGGGGTCGAGCCGGTGCACTCGGTGCCCGCGCCGGTCGAAGAGGAACCGCCGCCCGTCGGGGGTCTCCTGAAACACGGCCGGAAGCCGAAGCTCGCCGACGATGTGGGGCGGCAGGCTGCGGGTCGGCTGCAGCGTCTCGACCCGTTGGCTCGAGCCCGGCGCCGCGACGGCAAGCACCAGGAGGGCGGCGAGCGCGATGCGGGGCACTGGAATCTCGCTGTGCGCCGGTGGCGCGACTAGTACCGCGCGACCTCGCGGACGACCTCGAGGATGTCGGCCGACTGGGGGAGTATCGCCTCCTCGAGCACCGGGCTGTAGGCGACCGGACAGTCCAGCGCGGCCACGCGCTTCACCGGCGCGTCGAGGTGCTCGAACAGCTCGTCCGCGATCCGGGCCGCGATCTCCGCGCCGAATCCGCACGTCAACTGGTCCTCGTGGGCGACGACCACGCGGTTGGTGGTCCGCACGGCCTGCACGATGCCGTCCCAGTCGCAGGGCGTGATCGTGCGCAGGTCGACGACCATGACGTCGATGCCGTCCTCCCGCGCCCGCTCGGCCGCCAGGAGCGAGCGCTGCACCAGGGCTCCCCAGGTGAGGACGACGACGTCGCGGCCCGGCCGCCGGACGGCGGAGCGCGCGAACGGCAGCGTGTAGTCGGCGCCCGGGTAGGGGGCCTTGTTGTACGTCTGCCGGTAGAGGTGCTTGTGCTCGAGGAACAGGACCGGGTCGTCGCAGCGGATCGCGGTCCGCAGCAGCCCCGCCGCGTCGGCGGCGTCGGACGGGAACGCGATCCGCAGCCCGGGGCAGTGGGCGAAGATGCTCTCGCCCGACTGGCTGTGGTAGAGCGAGCCGCCGCGCAGGTAGCCGCCGATCGGCGCCCGAATCACGACCGGGCACGAGAACGCGTTGTTCGACCGGTACCGCAGCATCGTCAGCTCGTCGCGGATCTGCATCATCGCCGGCCAGATGTAGTCGAAGAACTGGATCTCGACCACCGGCTTCAGGCCGCGCACCGCCATGCCGATCGCCCGTCCGACGATGTTGGCCTCCGCGAGCGGGGAGTTGAAGCAGCGCTCGCGCCCGTAGGCGCGCTGCAGGCCCAGCGTGGCCTTGAAGACGCCGCCCTTGCCGGTGACCTCGCCCAGCAGCTCGGCCCGGCTTGCGTCCGCCACGTCCTCGCCGAACACGACGACGCGCGAGTCGCGCGCCATCTCGTCCTTCAGCGTGCGGTTGATCGCCGCCACCATCGTGTCCGGCCGGCCCTCGGGGGCCGGCTCCGCCTCGAACTTCGCCGAGGCGGGGTCGATGGTGGGCGAGTAGACGTAGAGGGTGGCGCTCGCGGCATCCGGCTTCGGCGCATCGACGGCGAGATCGGTCGCCTCCCGAATCTCGCGGTCGACGCTCGCCGCGACCTCCTCGAGGTCGGATGTCGTCGCGAGCCCGCCGCCCGTCAGGAAGTCCGCGAACCGCCGCAGGGGATCCCGCGCCGCCTCCATGCTGCGCTCCGCGGCGCTCTTGTAGTGGCGCTCGTCGTCCGACATCGAGTGCGAGTACGGCCGCGTTACGTGCGCCCGGACCAGCACCGGGCCGGAGCGCGCGCGCGCATGCGCCACGGCTTCGGTCATGGCCCGGAAGCTCGCCATGCCGTCCGTGCCGTCGACGCGGATCACCTTCAGGCCCGGGAACGACTCGACGAGCCGCGCGACGTCGCCGCCCGGCGTCTGCACCTCGACGGGCACGGATATCGCGTAGCCGTTGTCCTCGACGAGGTAGATGACGGGGACCCGCCCCGTGCAGGCGGTGTTGAGCGACTCCCAGAACTCCCCGCCGCTGGTCTGGCCGTCCCCGAGGGTGACGAGCACGACCTCGTCGGCCTGGGCCGGGGCGTCGGGCGCGAGCTCCGGCATCCGCTCGCGCAGGCGGCCGGCCTCGGCGGCCCCTACGGCATGCAGGCACTGCGTGGTGCAGGCGCTCGAGGGGGAGACGATGCGGAGACGGGTGGAGCTCCAGTGGGTCGGCATCTGCCGACCGCCCGAGTGCGGATCGTCGCGGGCGGCGACCGCGTTCAGCAGCATGTCGGTCGCCGTCACGCCGAGGGCCAGGCAGAGCGCCCGGTCCCGGTAGTACGGAAAGACCCAGTCGTGGCCCGGGCGCAGGGCCATGCCGGCCGCGACCTGGATGGCCTCGTGGCCCGCGCCGCTGATCTGGAAGTAGCTCTGGCTCTGGTTCTTGAGCTGGATCTCCTTGTCGTCGAGCCGCCGCGAGAGCAGCATCGTGCGGTAGAAGGCGCGAAGCTGCTCCCGCGAAAGGCCGGCCGTCCGAACTGCGAACGGAGACGGCGCACCGGTCGGCAGCCCATTCGTGACCGTCGACGCCTTCATGGTGCAGGATCCTTGCGGTGGGCGGAACCGAACGCCGGCCTGCGCCTGACCACGCCACGCACAGCAAAACCACTATATCATGACGCGACGCCTCGGCCGACCTTCCGGTCTCGCGCGTAAGTGCTTGCTTGTCAACAGATACAGTAGATGGTCGAACTGACGGCCCAGCCGCCCGTGCCACCGAGCGCCGCCGTCCATCGCTGGGACGGGATAGCAGTCGAGAAGGTCACCGAGATGATCTCGCGCAAGGTAGTGGCCGGCGGGCGGCAGATGCTGGCGCAGGTCTACCTGAAGCGCGGCGCCCACGTTCCGCTGCACCGGCATGCGAGCGAGCAGATGACCTACGTGCTGCAGGGCGCGCTGCGGTGCCGGGTCGGCCCGGACGAGATCGTCGTCCGCGCGGGCGAGGTACTGCACATCCCGTCCGGCCGGCCCCACCAGGCCGAGGCGCTCGAGGACACCTTCGAGATCGAGGTCTTCAGCCCCGTCCGGGACGACTGGCTCGGCCTTCCCGGCGCGGAGCGGCCGGCGCCGCCATCGGGGCGCGAGTGAGCCGGCGAGGCCCGGCGGGCCGCCGCCCCTTCGCCGAGGCGCGCCGGCCGGTCGGGGATCAGTGGATCCGGTCCTCGTGGTCCCGGCCGCCGCGGCCCGGGTAGACGTCGAACCGCTTCCGCAGCCGCTCCATCCTCCAGCGCAGGTAGCGGTACTTGATGTCCGCCATCACCCCGAGGCGGCCGAATCCGAACCGGGACGCCGCGCCGCGACGGTGCCTGAGATAGAGGTAGCCGACGACCAGCCCGCCGAGGTGCGCGATGTGGGCGACGCCCCCGCTGCGGGGGACGGAGAGGAACGCGATCGCCCCGATGATCATCACGAAGTAGCGGGCCGGTACCGGGAACAGGAAGAACATCAGGACCGGCGCGTTCGGGTAGTACAGCGCGAACGCCACCAGCAGGCCGTAGATCGCACCGGAGGCGCCGATGGTCACCCCGGCGTAGGTCGGCTCGGCGAACGCCGCGGGCAGCAGACCGGCGGCGATCGTCGCGACGCCCGCCCCGACCCCGGTTATGAAGTAGTAGCGCAGGAAGAAGCGCGACCCCCAGATGCGCTCGAGCTGGGTGCCGAACATCCAGAGCACGAGCATGTTCAGCAGGATGTGGCCGATGCCCCCGTGCAGGAACATGTACGTGAACGGCTGCCACACCCACAGCCGCGTCAGGACCAGTTGCGGGGTCAGTCCGAAGAGGCTCGTGGCCCAGTAGAAGGCCGACGGAACGAGCGTCGTGAGAAGAAAGACGCCGACGTTGGCCCACAGGAGCATGCGGACCGCCGGAGTCATCAGTCCCGGGCCGAACGCATAGTGGCCGCCGCCACCGCCGTATACGGCTCGCATCGGCGTCCATCGTACCATCACCGGCCCGGGCGGTGCGGCGGCTCGGGGTTGGGCGGCGACGCCGCTCGCCGGCGGCGCAGCCGCGCCGCGATCTGTCCCGCCGCCTCGTCGAGCTCCCGGAGCCGCAGGAGGCGCGCGGAGAGGACCAGCACCACGAGGCCGGCCGCGATGGCGGCCGCGAGGCGGCCGAGACGCAGCGCGAAGCCGGCGCCCTCCCACACGTCGAGCAGCCGATCGTGGACGATCCACGCCGCGGCACCCATCGCGGCCGACGCGACCGCGACCTTCCCGACGAGCGTCAGCACGCGCCGCAGGTCGAGGCCATCCAGCCGCCGGCGTAGCAGGATCAGCAGCGCCAGAGCGTTCGCCAGGGCGGCAACGGAAGTCCCGAGCGCCAGGCCGCGGTAGCCGAGCACCCTGACCAGGACGAGATTGAGCCCGATGTTGAGCGCGACGGCGGCCACGCTGAGCACCGCCGGCGTGCGGCTGCTCCCGAGGGCATAGAAGCACGGAACGGCGATCCGCACCGCGGCGTAGCCGGCGAGCCCGGGGGCGTACAGGAGGAGCGCGTCGGCGGTGGCGGACGTGTCGGCCGCCGTGAAGGCCCCCCGCTCGAAGATCAGCGCGACGATCGGCACGGCGAGCACCATCAGGCCGACCGTGGCGGGCAAGTTGATCGCCAGCGTCATCCGCAGCGCCCGCGACGCCGTCTCGCGCATGCCGCCGACGTCGTTCGCCGCCCCGTGGCGGGAGAGAAGGGGGACGGCGGCGGCGGCGACCGAGACCCCGAACAGGCCGATCGGCAGGTACATCACGCGGAACGCATAGCTGAGCCAGGAGACGGCGCCCGTGCCCTCGCCGGCGGCCAGGACCATGTTGACGAGCAGGTTGATCTGCACCGCCGCGCCGGCGAGGGTGCCCGGCCCCATCAGGCGCAGGATGTCCCGCAGCCCCGGGTCGGAGGGGTCGAGGGCGGGGCGGTAGCGGAAACCCTCCCGGTACAGCGCCGGCGTCTGCAGCGCCACCTGGCCCATGGCTCCGAGCAGCGCACCGACGGCCACCGCCACGACGGGAGCGAGGCCCAGTCCCGGCATCAGCGGGACGAGCAGCGCGCCGCCGGCGATGATGCCCACGTTGTACATCGCCGGCGACAGGGCGGGAACGAAGAAGCGGTCGAGGGAGTTGAGCATCCCCATCATCGCGGCGGCCACCGCGACCAGGGTCAGGACGGGGAGCAGGATGCGGGTGAGCTGCGCGGCCAGCTCGAGCTTGCCCGGCACCTCCGCGTAGTCGCCGGCCAGCACGCGCACCAGCGGCTCCGCGAACAGGATGGCCGCCACGACGACGACGCCCGTCGCGGCGATCAGCGCGTTGACCACCTGGTTGCCCAGCCGGAGGGCCGGCCCCCGCCCGTCCTTCGTCAGGCGCCGCATGAACGTCGGCACGAAGGCCGCGCTCATCGCGCCCTCCGCGAACAGGTCGCGCATGAGGTTCGGGATGCGGGACGCCACGTTGAAGGCGTCCATCGCGTCGCCGGCCCCGAAGCGGTAGGCGAGGACCTGGTCGCGGACCAGGCCGAGGAGGCGGCTGGCGAGGGTCGCGGCGCCGACCACGCCGGCCGAAGCCGCAAGCCGGGCGGTGCGCGATCCGCCGCCAACGTCGGGGGGCTCCGTCGCGGGCGGGTCCGCCTGCGGCTTGGGGGTCACGCGTCAGATCGCGAAGCGGACGTTGACGACGTCGCCGTCGCGGATGACGGAGTCCTTCCCCTCGAGCCGCACCTCGGCGTGCTTGCGGCACTCGGCAAGCGAGCCGCGGGCGAGCAGTCGGTCGCAGGGGACCACCTCGGCGCGGATGAAGCCTCGCGCCATGTCGGTGTGGATCTCGCCGGCCGCGTCCTGGGCGCGCGTCCCCGCCGCGACGGACCAGGCCCGGCATTCGTCCTCGCCCACGGTGAAGAAGGAGATGTAGCCGAGCAGATCGTAGGTGGCGCGGATGACCCGGTCGAGACCCGTGCCCCGCAGGCCGAGGTCGGCCAGGAAGGCCGCCGCGTCCGCCGGGTCGAGCTCGGCGATCTCGAGCTCGATCTTCGCGCAAACGGAGAGCGCACGGACGCCGGGCCGCTCCAGGAAGTCGTCGAGCCCCGCGGTGCGCACGGCGGTCTCCGTGGCGACGGCGGCATCGGCTTCATCGCCGTTCAGCACCAGCAGCAGCGGCTTGGCGGAGAGGAACTGAAAGCCGCGGAGCAGCCTGGCGGCGGCGCCGTCGAACTCGAGCGAGCGGAGCGGGGTGCCCGCCTCGAGGGCCTCCGCCGCGCGCCGGAGAAGATCGAGCTCGGCTCCCTGGTCCTTCGCGACTCCCTTGCGCCGGTCCTTCTCGATCCGTTCGATGCGCCGCTCGGCGACCGACAGATCGGCCAGGATGAGTTCGTCTTCCATCGCCCGCGCGTCGCGCGCCGGATCGATCGACTCCGCCGGGTGCGGCACGGTGTCGTCCCGAAACGCCCGCACGACGTGCAGGAGCGCGTTCGCGGTGCGGTACGGCGCGACGTCGACGAGGGCGGCGCCGGTCGCAGGGCGCGCCGCCAGATCGACGAAGGTCACCGTGGCCGGAGTCCGCTTGCGCGGCGAGTACAGCTCCGCCAGCCGGTCGAGCCGGGGGTCGGGGACCAGGGCCGGTCCGACGCTGGCGTCGTGCCGGGTCGCGGCCTGGCCGCCCGCGCCCCGCGGCCGGGTGAGGAGCTGGAACAGGGTGGTCTTGCCCGAGGAGGACACTCCGATCAGTCCGGCGCGCAGCATGCCGGAGGAGTGTCGCACATCGCTTCCCCTGCAGCCACGCGGCATCGCAAGGCCGGCGCGCCCGCAGGCGCGCGGGTGGCCTCTCGACGGGGACGTTGACAAGGGCGAGCTCGGTTACCTACGATCGCGGTGGACCAAATTGGAGCAGAGTGGAGACAAAGGGTGTTCTGGGGGAGCTTCTCCGCCAAAATCGATGACAAGGGGAGGCTGAAGGTTCCCACGGCCTTCCGATCCGTCATCGAGGGGCGGTACGGCGACCTGCTGTTCGTGACGAGCCTCAGCGGCGAGTCCGTGCGGCTCTACCCGATGCCGGTCTGGGCCGCCGTGGAAGAGAAGCTGCGCAAGGTTCCGTCGATGCTCCCGGCCCTGATCCGGTTCGTCGATCGGGTGAGCTACTACGGGCAGCCGGCCAATCTGGACAAGCAGGGGCGCATCTCCATCCACGGGCGCCTCCGGGAATCGGCGGACATGACCGGGGAAGTCGACGTCCTCGGTCGGAACGACTACCTCGAGGTGTGGAATCACGAGCGCCTCCTGTCGCGAATGGACAAGGAGCCGCTCACGAAGGACGACCTGCTCGCACTCTCGGAGTACGGGATCTGACGTGGACGGCCGCTCGGAGCCGCAGACCGGTCACGAGCCGGTGATGGCGGCCGAGGTGATGACATTGCTCGAACCCGGCCGGGACGGGCTGTTCGTCGATTGCACCGTAGGCGGCGGCGGCCACGCCCGGGCGCTGCTCGGGGCGGGGGCCGGCCGCCTCATCGGTCTCGATCGGGACCGGGACGCGCTGTCGATCGCGGCCGAGCGCCTCCGGGGCTGGAGTGATCGGGTCGAGCTGGTCCACACCGACTTCCGGGAGCTGGAAGCGGCGCTGACGGCGCGCGGCATCGAGGGCATCGACGGCGGGGTGCTGGCCGACCTCGGGGTCTCGACCCTGCAGCTCGACGGTGAGGGACGGGGGTTCAGCTTCCGGCGCGACGAGCCGCTCGACATGCGGATGGACCGGTCGGCGGGGCCGACGGCGGCCGAGGTCCTGGAGGCGGCCTCCGAGAGCCGGCTGGCGGACATCCTCTATCGCTACGGGGAAGAGCGGCACGCGCGCCGCATCGCGCGGGCTCTGGTCGCGGCGCGCGAACGGGAGCCGATGACCACGACCGGGCAGCTTGCGGCGCTGGTGCGGCGCACGCTCCCGCGACCGCGGCAATGGCGGATCGACCCCGCGACGCGCACGTTCCAGGCCCTGCGGATCTGGGTGAACCGGGAGCTGGACGGGCTCGATGACTTTCTCCGCACCGTCTGTCGCCGACTGCGCGCGGGAGCCCGCCTGGCCGTGATCACGTTCCATTCGCTGGAGGACCGCATCGTGAAGCACACCCTCCGCGACCTGGAACGGAGCGGAGCCGTGGCGCTGCGGGTGCTGACCCGACGCCCGCTGCGCCCCTCGCCCGGCGAGGTCGCAAGGAATCCGCGGGCCCGGAGCGCGAAGCTGCGGGGGGCGGAGAGGCTGGCATGAGGCAGCAGCAGCTCGAGTACGCCGTCCGTCGCGAGATCCGGAACAGCCCGATCGTGCGCGAGGTGGATCGGGAGCGTCAGCGCGAGCAGTGGCGGTCGCTGGGAGTGGGGGTGTTGCTGGCCGCGGTCGTGCTCGCGTCGGCCTGGCAGCAGTTCGAGCTGTTGCGGAACGGCTACGAGGTCGAGCAACTGCAGCAGGAAAGAGCTCGCGAGATCGAGATCAACCGCCAGCTCCGCCTCGAGATCGAGACGCTCCGGTCGCCCGCGCGCATCGAGCGGATTGCCACCGAGCGGATCGGCCTCGTGGCTCCTTCGGACGACGAGGCCCTCGTGATCGAGCACGTCCGGCCCGCCCCGCCGCCGGCCCGCTCCGTCCTGGCCGCCCGCCGGGTGCAAGGAGGCGCACAGGGTGTTCCAACTCGGTAGCCGCGGTCGCGGGCGGGGTGACGCACGCCCGTCGAGCGCGCGTCCGACCGCGCCGCGCCCGGACTGGCGCAACACGGTGCGGGGTCGCGTGGCGGTGGTAGCCGCCGCGTTCGCCGTGTGGGCGGCCGGGATCGAGGCGAAGCTCGTCTATCTGCAGTTCATCCAGCGCGACTGGCTCGTCGAGCGCGCCCAGAGCCAGCAGCAGCGGACGATCGCCGCCCACCCGCGGCGGGGAGACATCCTGGACCGGGCGGGGCGAGTGCTGGCGTACAGCGTCGAGGCTTCGACCGTCTACGCGGTGCCGACGAAGATCGACGACCCTGACGCCACCGCGGACGCCCTCTGCCGTGCCCTGGGGTGCTCCGCGGAGCAGCGCGCCACCATCGGCGCCCGCCTGTCGAGGAACGCCGAGTTCGTCTACGTGGAGCGGCAGGTCTCGCCCGCGAAGGCGCGCCGGGTCGACGATCTCGGGCTGCCGGGAGTCGGTTTCACCACGGAGCCCCGCCGCTACTATCCCAACAAGGAGCTCGCCGCCCACCTGCTCGGCTACGTGGGAATCGACCACCAGGGTCTGGCCGGCATCGAGTCGACCTACGACGAGGTCATCCGGGGCGAGCCCGGGCGCGTCCTGATCCGCACCGATGCGCGCGGCAGCGCCTTCAATCGCGTCGAGGTGCCGCCCGAGAGCGGCGCGGCGCTCGAGCTGACCATCGACAAGTACCTCCAGCACATCGCCGAGCGCGAGCTGCGGGCGGGGATCGACGAGGTCGGGGCGGACGCCGGAGCCGTCGTCATGCTCGACCCGGCGACCGGCGAGGTGCTGGCGATGGCCAGCGAGCCCACGTTCAATCCGAACGTGTTCGCCCTGGCATCGCCCGAAGCGCGCCGCAACCGGGCGGTGCAGGACGTCTACGAGCCCGGCTCGACCTTCAAGGTCGTGACCGCGTCGACGGCGCTGGAAGAGCGGCTGGTCCACCGCGACGAGATCTTCGACGTCAGCGCCGGCTACATCCGGATCGCCGGCGACATCATTCGAGACTTCCGGACCACCGGCCCGCTCTCGTTCATCGACGTCATGGTCCGGTCGAGCAACGTCGGGGCCATCCGGGTGGGACTGCGGATCGGGCCGGAGCGCTTCAGCGAGCGTGTGCGGCGCTTCGGGTTCGGCCAGGCCTTCGCGCGCGACTTCCCGAGCGAGAGCCCCGGCATCGTCTGGGATGCGGCCGATCTCAACGAGCGGGCGCTGGCTTCGCTCTCGATGGGCTACCAGATCGCGGTCACTCCGCTGCAGATGGCGGCCGCGGTCGCGGCCATCGCCAACGGCGGCAATCTGATCGAATCGCGGGTCGTGCGGGCCGTGCGCCGGGCCGGCGAGCGCGAGGAGTTCGGGAGCCGCATCATCCGGCCCGTCGTCTCCCGCGACACGGCGGCCGAGATGACCGCGATCATGGAGGCCGTCGCCGAGCGGGGCACGGCCCGCCGGGCCCGCGTCCCCGGCTACACGGTGGCCGGCAAGACCGGCACGGCCGAAAAGCTGATCGACGGCCGGTACTCGAGCACCGACCACATCGCCTCGTTCGTCGGATTCGTGCCTTCCCGGCGGCCGCGGCTCGTGATCCTGGTGATGATCGACACGCCGCGTGCGACCTTCGTCAACGGAGTGCGGCGGCGCGTCTACACCGGCGGCGCCGTGGCCGCTCCCATCTTCCGCCGCATCGCCGAGGCGTCGCTGCGCCATCTCGCCGTACCGCGCAACGTCGACCCGATTCCCGCCGCGCTGTCGTCGGAGCGGTCCGCGCCGCCGGGGATGGCCGTGTCCATCCCGGCCTCGACGCGGCAGGCCGGCTTCCCCGGCGCCGAGGCGGGCAGGATGCCCGACGTTCGCGGGCTGAGCGGACGCGAGGCGATCCACGCGCTGGCGCGGCTGGGGCTCGACGTGCGTGTCGAGGGGGACGGCGTCGTCGTGGCGCACGATCCCGAGCCCGGCACCGTTCTGGTGCCGGGAATGGTGGCGACCGCCAGGATGAGCCGGCATCCGGACGGGGGTCGCGGGCAGGGGGGCTCCTAGCATGCCGGCCACGCCCGTGCCGTCGAGCTCGCCGCCGCTCGCCAGCCTGGGGGAGCTGCTGGCGCGGGCAGGGATCGAGCGGCCGGCAGACGCCGGGGCGGCGGTCCTCGCCAAGCCGGTCACCGGTCTGGCGTACGACTCGCGGTCCGTCACCCCGGGTGCGATCTTCGTCGCCATCCGCGGAGCGCGACACGACGGCGCGTCGTTTGCCGCCGACGCGCGCCGCCGCGGAGCCTGCGCGGTGATCGCCGAGACCGAGCCGCCGGCCGAGCCCGGCGTCCCCTGGATCCGGGTCGCGGAGGCGCGTGCGGCGCTGGCGGCCGCCGCGGCCGTCTTCCACCGCGACCCGAGCCGGGCGCTGCGCGTGGTCGGCACGACCGGGACGAACGGCAAGACGACCACGACCTACCTGCTCGAGTCCATCTTCGAGCAGAGCGGCATCCCGACCGGCCGCATCAGCACCGTCGCGCATCGGACGGGGACGGGCGACGAGCTCCCGGCGGAGCGGACGACGCCGGAGGCGGCCGACGTGCAGGGGCTTCTCGCCCGCATGCGCGACGGCGGCGCGAAGGCGTGCGTCATGGAGGTCTCGTCGCACGCGCTCGCGCTGCGCCGGGTGGATCGGGTGCGCTTCGCGGCCGCGGTCTTCACCAACCTGACGCGCGACCACCTCGACTTCCACGGCGACATGGAGCGCTACTTCGCGGCCAAGCGCCTCCTGTTCGCGGGGTTGCCGAGCGACACGCCCAGCGTCATCAACGCGGACGACGAGTACGGCCGGCGACTGCTCGGCGACGTCGCCCGACCCGTCACCTACGGCCTCGATGCGGCTGCCGACGTGTCCGCCCAGCGGCTCGCCGTATCGCGGAGCGGGATCTCGATGGACGCCTGCTCGCCGGCCGGCAAGCTGCGGCTCCACTCGCCGCTGCTCGGCCGCTTCAACGCGTACAACGTGCTGGCCGCCGCCGCGGCGGCGGCGGCGCTCGACGTGCCCGCCCGCGGCATCGAGGCGGGGGTCCGCGCCCTCGACGCGGTGCCCGGCCGCATGCAGGTCGTCACCGGCGAGGGCGACGACGTCACCGTCATCGTCGACTTCGCCCATACGGACGCCGCGCTCCGCGGCACGCTCGAGGCGATCCGCTCTCTCGCGGAGGGCCGCCTGGTCACCGTCTTCGGTTGCGGCGGCGACCGCGAGGCGTCGAAGCGTCCCCTGATGGGGGCGGTCGCCGCGCGTCTCAGCGACCGGATCGTGATGACGTCCGACAACCCGCGTTCCGAGGACCCGCGCGCCATCATCGAGGACATCCAGCGGGGGCTGCCGCGCGAGGGCCCGCCTCCCTGGCTGGCGATCGTCGATCGCGAGGAGGCGATCTCGCGGGCCGTCCGCGATGCGCGGCCCGGCGACGTGGTCGTCGTGGCCGGCAAGGGGCACGAGCGGCACCAGGTGATCGGCAGCCGGCGTTTGCCGTTCCGGGACGTGTCGATTGCGCGGACCGCCCTTGCGCGCAGGCGGGCCGCAGCGGGGGCAGGGTGAAGGACCCGTGCCGCAGCAGGCCGAGATCGTGTTTCGCGCGGGCGAGCTCGCCGCCGTGGCCGGCGGGCACCTCCATCGCGGACGGCCGGACACCGAGCTGGGCCGGTTCGCAATCGACAGCCGGCGGGTCCGGCCGGGTGACGTGTTCGTGGCGATCCGCGGAGCGCGCTTCGACGGGCACCGATTCGTTGCCGAGGCGCTCGGCAGGGGGGCGGTGGGAGCCATCGTCGCCCACGTCTCCGCGTTGCCGCCCGACGCCGGGCCGCAGGTCTCGGTCGTCGTCGACGATACGGTCGCGGCGCTGCAGCGGATCGCGCGCGCGGTACGCCGGCGATCCGGCGCGCGGGTGGTGGCGATCACCGGCAGCGTCGGCAAGACCACGACGAAGGAGCTGACAGCCGCCTTGCTCGGGACCCGCTATCGCGTGCTGCGGAACGAGGGCAACCTCAACAACCACATCGGGTTGCCCCTCTCGCTGCTCGAGCTGCGGCGCCGCCCGGAGGCAGCGGTCGTGGAGCTTGGCATGAATCACGCAGGGGAGATCCGCACCCTGGTCGGGATCGCGGAGCCGGACTTCCGGGTGTGGACCAACGTGGCCGAGGTTCATGCGGCGTTCTTCGAGTCGGTCGACGCGATCGCCGATGCGAAGGCGGAGATTCTCGAAGGTGCGACCCCGGAGACGGAGCTCGTCGTGAACGCGGCCGACCAGCGGGCAATGGCGCGGGTCACGCGGTTCCCCGGCCGGATGACGACGTTCGGCGTGAGCGACGACGCCCACGTGCGGGCCGTCGACGTCACCGACCTGGGGCTCGACGGCTCGCGGTCCCGGATCGAGACCCCGGCGGGGCCCGGCACCCTGCGAACGCGCCTCCTCGGCACGGGGCACGTGGCGAACGCGCTGGCCGCCATCGCCGTGGCGCTGCGCTTTCAGTTGCCGCTCAAGACGATTCTGTCTACCGCGGCCACGTTTCGAGCCCAGCCCCGGCGGGGGGAGGTGGTGCGGCTCCGCGCCGGCGTGACCGTCGTCGACGACTCGTACAACTCCAGCCCGGCCGCCCTGCGGAGCACCCTGCGGTCGGTCGGGGGCGACCGGACGGACGCCCGCCGCGTGGCGGTGCTGGGCGAGATGCTGGAGCTCGGCGAACGGGCGGAGGCCCTCCACCGCGCCTGCGGTGCGGCGGCGGTGGAGGCGGGGTTCACGCGCATCGTGGCCATAGGCGGCGCCCCGGCCGCCGCGCTGGCGGCGGGGGCGTTGACGGCGGGCCTGCCGTCCTCGGCAGTGACGACCTGGGGGACGAGCGTGGAGGCGGAGCCGGCCGTGTCCGCCCTGGTGCAGGCCGGCGACCTGGTGCTGGTGAAGGGGTCCCGCGGCGTCGGAACGGACCGGATCGTGGACCGACTCCGAGTGGACTGGGCCTGATGCTCTACTACCTGCTCTATCCGCTGCGCACGGAGCTGAGCGTTCTGAACGTGACGCAGTACATCACGTTCCGGACCGCGGCGGCCAGCCTCACCGCGTTCGCGCTGACGCTGGTGCTCGGGCCATGGGTGATCCGCCGCCTGCGGGCGATGCAGATCGGGCAGATCGTGCGCGACGACGGCCCCGCGACCCATCAGGCGAAGGCCGGGACGCCGACCATGGGCGGGTTGCTCGTGCTGCTCGCGGCGGTCGTCCCCACCGTGCTGTGGGCGGACCTCGCCAACGTGTACGTGCAGGTCGCCGTCCTCTCGACGGCGGCGTTCGGCGCCATCGGCTTCGTCGACGATGCGCTCAAGGTGGGCCGTGCGTCCCACCGGGGTCTCTCCCCGAGCCGCAAGCTGATCGCGCAGGCGACGGTCGCCACCGTCGTCGGCGTCGTGCTGCTGCGGCTGACCGAGGGGGGCCTGTACAGCACGGAGATCATCTTCCCGTTCTTCAAGCAGTTCACGCCCGACGTCGGGTGGCTCTACCTCCCGTTCGCCGTGCTCGTCCTGGTGGCGGCGTCGAACGCCGTCAATCTCACCGACGGCCTCGACGGGCTGGCCATCAGCACCTTCACGGTCGCCGCCGGAGCCTTCACCGCGCTCACCTACGTCGCCGGCCACGCGGAGATCGCCGACTTCCTGCTGATCGCGCGCTTCCCGCCGGCCGGCGAGCTGACCATCTTCTGCGGCTCCCTCGTCGGCGCCGGCCTGGGCTTTCTCTGGTACAACTCCTATCCCGCCGACGTCTTCCTGGGCGACGTCGGCGCGCTGGCCCTCGGCGGCGCCCTCGGCACGGTGGCCCTGCTGATCAAGCAGGAGCTGCTGCTGCCGATCGTCGGCGCCGTGTTCGTCGTCGAGCTCCTCTCGGTCGCCATCCAGGTCGCCTCGTTCCGGCTGACGGGGCAGCGCGTGTTCCGCATGGCGCCCCTCCACCACCACTACGAGCTGGTCGGCTGGAGCGAGCCGAAGATCATCACCCGGTTCCTGATCATGGCGGTCGTCTTCGCGCTGTTCAGCCTGACGACCCTGAAGCTCAGATGACCTCCTTCTCGGTCGCCGGATCGCACGTCGTCATTGTCGGCGCCGCCCGCAGCGGGCTGGCGGCGGCGGCGCTGGCAGCGCGCCGCGGGGCCCGCGTCACCGTGAGCGAGGTGCGCCCGGCGGTCGGGGACGCAACCGGGGCGGCGGCGCTCCGGCGCCTCGGCGTCGCCATGGAGCTCGGGGGACATCGGCCGGGGACGTTCGATGCGGCGGATCTGATCGTGCTGAGTCCGGGGGTGTCGCCGCGGATCCCGTGCGTGGCCCGCGCCCGCGCCGCCGGGGTGCCCGTCATCAGCGAGATCGAGCTGGCCGCCCGCTGGCTCCGGGGGCGCCTGGTCGCGGTCACCGGCACCAAGGGCAAGTCGACGACCACCGCGCTGAGCGGCCGCATGCTCGACACCGGCGGGTACCGGACCGTCGTCGGCGGGAACATCGGCCCGGCGCTGAGCAGCCAGGTGGACGAGTCGACCCCGGACGCGATCCACGTCGTCGAGGTGAGCAGCTTCCAGCTCGAGCTCACGGCGACGTTCCGGCCCTGGATCGCGGTCTGCCTCAACCTCTCGCCCGATCACCTCGACCGCCACGGGAGCCTCGAAGAGTACGCCCGGGCCAAGGCGCGCATCTTCGCCAACCAGACGCGCGACGACGCGATGGTCATCAACGCGGACGACCCGCGCGTGCTGGAGATGGCGCGTGGCGGACGGGCGCGATCCCTGCGGTTCGCGGTGTCCCGCACGCTGTCCGAGGGCGTGCACGTCGCCGGGGACGCCATCGCGCACCGCAGCGGCGGCGTGGACCGGCGGCTGGTGCCGCTGTCCGCCGTCCGGCTGCCCGGCCGGCATCTGTTGAGCGACGTGGCGGCGGCGGCGGCCGTGGGCACCCTTGCCGGCGTCGACCCCGAAGCAATGACCCGCGCCGTGCAGTCGTTCGCCGGCCTCGAGCACGCGCTCGAGTTCGTGGCCGAGCACCGGGGCGTCCGCTACGTCAACGATTCGAAGGCGACGAATCCGGCCGCGGCGCGGGCCGCCGTCGAGTGCTTCGATCGGGGTCTCGTGGTGATCCTCGGCGGCCGCTTCAAGGGCGGGCGGATGGCCGACCTCGGAGCCCCCCTGGCCGCCCGCGAAGCCGCGGTGGTGGCGATCGGGGAAGCGCGTCCGCGCATCCGCGCAGCGCTCGGGGACATCGTGACGGTGGTCGACGCCGACGCGATGACCGCGGCGGTGGCTGCGGCGCGACGGCTGGCCAGGGCAGGGGGGACGGTGCTGCTGGCGCCCGCGTGCGCCAGCCTCGACATGTTCTCGGACTACGCGGCGCGGGGCCGCGCCTTCAAGGAGGCGGTCGGCCGACTGTTCGGCGCAGATGAGCCGTGAGCAGTCATCAGTCGGGCTGAGCGGTGTGGAGCTGGCCGCTGGGAGCGCAGGCTGACCCGGCCTGCGAGGCTGGTGTCCACACCCGGGTTCGACTGATGACTGCTGGCGGCTCAACCGCCGGGCTCGCCGGGAGCGCACCGCGCCACCGGCCGGGATCTTCCGCGTGGCCTCCGGGCCGCGCCGCGAGCCGCGAGTATGGCGCGAACACTCAAATCGGACAAGCCGCTGTACCTCGCCACCCTGGCGTTGCTCTTCTCGAGTCTCGTCATGGTGTACAGCGCGTCGGCCGTCGTCGCCGGCGAACGGCTCGGCCAACCGTACTTCTTCCTGTTTCGGCAGCTCGCGTGGCTGGCGATAGGCGTCGGCCTGCTGGTCGCGGTGATGCGCATCGACTACCGGAGACTGAAGCGGCCGGTGGTGGTCTGGACGGTGCTCGGCGTCACCGCGGCCGCCCTTATCGCGGTGCTCTTCGGCCCGCCGATCAACGGCACCCGGCGCTGGTTCGGCATTGCGGGGTTCGGCGTTCAGCCCTCGGAGATCGCCAAGCTGGCCGTCATCCTCTTCGTGGCCGCCTTCCTCGACCGGCGCATGGCGCAGGGCGACGACCTCGCGCGGTCCCTGCTTCCGCTGTCCGCCGTAACGGCCGGCGTGGCCGGGCTGATCCTGCTCGGCCCCGACTTCGGGACGGCGTTCACCCTGCTCGTGATCGTGAGCGGCATGGTCTTCGCGGCGGGGTTGAGCTATCGCTACTTCATCGGCATCTGCCTGGTCGCCCTGCCGGCGCTGGTAGCCGTGCTGGCCAGCGCCGAGTACCGTCGCCGCCGGCTGTTCGTCTTCCTCGATCCGTGGGCCGATCCGCTCGACTCCGGGTTCCAGCTCGCGCAGTCCCAGATAGCGGTGGGCACCGGCGGGCTGTTCGGGCGCGGGGTGATGGGCGGAGTGCAGAAGCTGTTCTTTCTGCCGGAGCCCCACACCGACTTCATCTACGCGGTGATTGCGGAGGAGACCGGCCTGATCGGCGCCACGGCCGTCCTGCTCTGCTTCGCCGTGATCATCTGGCGCGGGTTGCGGGTGACGCGGAACGCGCCGGATCCGTTCGGGTCGCTGCTCGCGTTCGGCATCACCGCGATGCTGGCCGTGCAGGCGTTCATGAACATGAGCGTCGTGCTCAGCCTGATGCCGACCACGGGCCTGCCGCTGCCGTTCGTCAGCTTCGGCGGATCGTCGCTGATGACGAGCCTGCTCGGGATGGCGGTGCTGCTCAACGTCTCGCAGCATGCGTCGGCCGCAACGTGACCGGCGCATCGCACCCGGCGCTGCGCGTCGTGTTCGCGGGAGGAGGGACCGGCGGGCACCTGTTCCCGGGCGTCGCGGTGGCGCGGGAGCTGATGCGGCGCCGTCCCGACGCGCGGATCGTGTTCGTCGGCGCGGGGCGCGGCATCGAGAACCGGGTCCTGGCCCGGGAGGGTTTCGCTCTCGAGCGCATACGCAGCATGGGATTGATGGGCAAGTCGCTCGGGGCGATCGGGCGGGCCGCGGCGCTGGCGCCGCTCACCGTCGTGGACGCGCTGGCGGTCCTGCGCCGGACGCGGCCGGACGTCGTCGTCGGGCTCGGCGGCTACAGCGCGGGCCCGGTGGTGCTTCTGGCGGCCATCGGGGGCCGGCCGACGATGCTCATGGAGCAGAACGCGGTGCCGGGCATCACCAACCGGCTGCTGGCGCCGGTCGTCCGCGCCGCGGCGGTCTCGTACGACGCGGCGGCCGACTACTTCGGCGCGAAGGCGTTCGTTGCCGGGAACCCGGTGCGCGACACGTTCCTCGCGCCGCCGATTGCGTCGTCCGGCGACGGGTTGCGGGTGCTCGTGCTCGGCGGCTCGCAGGGCGCGCACCCGCTGAACGAGGCGATGGTGCGCGCGGCGCCCGTGCTCGGGGCGGCCGGGCCGCGGATTGCGATCACGCACCAGACGGGCGAGCGGGACTGCGAGGCCGTACGCGAGGGCTATCGCCAGGCCGGGGTGGCGGCCCGGGTGGAGCCGTTCCTCGATACGGTGGCGGACGACATGCGGGCGGCCGACGCCGTGGTCTGCCGGGCGGGGGCGACCACGCTCGCGGAGGTGGCGGCGTCCGGCCGGCCGGCGCTGATCGTGCCGCTTCCGCGGGCCGCGAACGATCACCAGCGGCGCAATGCGGCCGTGTTCGCGGCCGCCGGGGCCGCGGAAGTCGTCGAGGAGGCGGCGCTGGGGGCGTACCTCGCGCCGCGGCTCCTGGCCCTGCTCGGCGACGCGGGCCGGCGCGAGGCGATGGCGGAGGCGGCCCGTCGCCTCGCCCGGCCGGACGCGGCGCGCAGGGTCGTCGATCGTATCGAGCGGTTGGCGGGGCTGCCGCCCGCGGGCGGCGACCGCGAATGAGGGCCTGGAAGGCCGGTGCGTGAAGGGGTCAGGCGTGTCCACATGGTGGGGATCGGCGGGGCAGGGATGAGCGCCATCGCGGAGATCCTGCTCGACCGCGGCCTGGAGGTGAGCGGTTCCGACGCCGCGCGCTCGGCGGTGCTGGACCGGCTGCGCGCGGCCGGCGCGGAGGTTCACGTGGGCCATGCCGCCGGGCAGGTCGGCCCCGCCGACCTCCTGATCGTCTCGTCCGCGGTGCCGGCCGACAATCCGGAGCTCGAGGAGGCGGCGCGGCGCGCCATCCCCGTAGTCGGCCGGGGGGCCCTGCTCGCAGAGCTCGCGGCTTCCCGTCGCACGGTCGCGGTGGCGGGGTCGCACGGCAAGACCACCACGACGTCGATGATCGCGCTCGCGCTCGAGGACGCCGGCGGCGATCCCACGGCGGTGATCGGCGGCCGCGTGCGCGCCCTGGGGGGGAACGCGCGCGTCGGAAAGGGTCCGTGGATGGTGGTGGAGGCCGACGAGAGCGATCGATCGTTCCTGCACCTCGCGCCCGAGGTCGCCGTGCTCACGAGCATCGACGACGAGCACCTCGACGCCTATGGCGGCATCGCCGAGCTCGAGGAGGCGTTCGCGGCGTTCGCGGCGCGCGTGCCGGCCGCGGGGTGCGTCGTCGCCTGCGCGGACGATGCGCGTCTGCGCCGCCTGCTGCGCGCCGCGCCCGCTCCCCTCCTCGCCTACGGCATCGACGAGCCGTCGGCCGCGGTGCGCGCGCTCGAGGTCACGCTCGGCGCGGCCGGGTCGCGCTGCCGCGTCGCCGTGCGCTGCGGCCCGGCGCCCGCGGAGGTCGAGCTCGCACTCCGCGTGCCGGGGCGGCACAACCTGCAGAACGCGCTGGCCGCGCTGACCGTCGCGGCGCGGCTGGGGTTGCCACCGGCCCGCGCAGCGGCGGCGCTGGCCCGCTTCGAGGGAGCCGAGCGCCGTTTCGAGCGCCACGGCGAGGCCGGCGGCGTGCGGGTCGTCGACGACTACGGCCACCATCCGACGGAAGTTGCCGCGGCCATCGAGACGGCGCGCCTCGGCGCTTCGGGACGCGTGATCGTCGTCTTCCAGCCCCATCGCTACACGCGGACGCTCCGGCTGCGCGAGCGGTTCGGGCCGGCGCTGGCGCTCGCGGACGCCGTGATCCTGACCGAGGTCTACGCGGCCGGAGAATCCCCCGTCGCCGGCGCAACCAGCGGGGCCATCGCCGCCGCCATCCGAGCGGTGTCGCCGATTCCGGTCCATTGCGTCGGAACGCTCGACGCCGCCGCGGTCGCCGCGGTCGGGACGGCACGTCCGGGCGACGTCGTGCTAACCCTGGGCGCGGGCACGGTGGGGACGATCGCACCTCGCATCCTGCGGTCTCTCGAGGAGCGGGCGTCGTGACCGCTTCGCGGCCCCGCGATCGCCGCCCGTCGGCGCCGCGCAAGATGGCGCGCAAGCGACGCCTGGCCGGCTGGCGGCGATTGGCTCTCGGAGCGCTGCTCGCGGCGCCGGTGGGAGTGCCGGCGGCGTACTGGGCGGCAGGCGCCCTGCAGCAGGCGCCCCTGCTCCGGGTGTCGACGATCGTCGTGACCGGAGCCCGCTGGGTATCCGAGGGTGAGGTGCGGAGCGCCGCGGAGCCGTTCCGGGGGCAGCACATCCTGGCCCTGGACCTCGACGCGGCCCGCGCCGGCCTGCGGTCCCTGCCCTGGATCGCGGACGTGCACCTGCGCCGGGTGCTGCCCTCGACGGTCGAGGTCCGGGTGAGGGAGCGGACACCGGTTGGCATCGCCCGCGTCGGTCGCCGCCTGTACCTGGTCGACCGCGACGGCGTGCTGCTCGACGATTACGGACCCCGCTTCTCCGAGCTCGGGCTGGCGATCATCGACGGTCTGGAGGGGCGGGGCGGCGCCAGGGAGGAGATGGAGGAGGTCGATCGGCGTCGTGCCGCCCTGGCCGCGCGCCTGATCCGGCAGGTGTCCGAACACGAGGATCTCGCGGCGCGCATCTCGCAGATCGACGTGCGGGACGCGGAGGATGCGGTGGTCCTCCTGAACGGGGACCCGGCCCGCATCCATCTCGGCGCCGAGCGGTTCGTCGAGCGACTCAACATCTACCTCGATGTGGCTCCGACCCTGCGCGCCCATGTTTCGGACATCGATGCCGTCGATCTCCGGTTCGGGCGGCGCATCTACGTTCGCCCGTCCGGAGCGGGTACGGGGCAGCGAGGTCGGCGTGCATCGTGACGTGGCGGAGGAGCGGTGGGCTAGCGGAGGGGAGTGTGGCGCGTACTGAGCGTTACGTCGTCGGGCTCGACGTCGGCACCTCGCAGATCGCAGCGATCGTGGGGGAGGCCATGGAGGATGGCAGCCTCGACGTCGTGGGGGTCGGCAAGACGGACGCCAAGGGGATCCGCCGGGGCGTCGTGGTCGATCTCGAGGCCGCCGTCCGCTCCATCAAGGGGGCGATCAAGGAAGCCGAGCTCATGGCGGGGGTCGACATCGACTCCGTGCATCTCGGCCTCTCCGGCGGCCAGGCGGACGCCTTCAACAGCCGGGGCGTGGTCGCCGTCGCCGGCAAGAGCCGCGTCATCACGCGGGCGGACGTGGACCGGGCCATCGCGGCGGCGCAGGCCGTGCCCCTGGATCCCGGGCGCGAGATCCTCCACGTGCTGCCGCAGGAGTTCGTGGTCGACGACCAGGACGGCATCGGGGCGCCCATCGGGATGAGCGGGGCCAGCATCGAGGTCAACGCGCACATCGTGACCGGGAGCGTGACGGCGTCGCACAACATCGTGGCGTGCGTCAACCGCGCCGGGGTCGCCGTCGTCGACACCACGCTGGAGCAGCTCGCCGCGGCGGAGTCGGTCCTCACCCCGGACGAGAAGGACCTCGGCGTGCTGCTCGTGGACGTCGGCGGAGGGACGACCGACTTCGTGGTCTACGAGCGGGGGAGCCTCTGGCACACCGGCTTCGTCGCGCTCGGCGGCGATCACTTCACCAATGACATCGCCGTCGGGCTGCGGACGCCGATCCCGGATGCCGAGATGACCAAGCGGCGGGACGGATGCGCCCTTGCGGCGCTGGTCGACGAGGACCAGACGATCGAGGTGGCGAGCGTCGGGGGACGCCGGCCGCGCACGATGTCGCGCCGGAGGCTTGCCGACATCCTGCAACCGCGCGCCGAGGAGATCTTCCATCGGTTGTGGGACGAGGTGTGCGGCGCGGGGTACGAGAGCGCGATCCACGCCGGCATCGTGCTGACCGGGGGTGGGGCGATCCTGGAGGGGATGCCGGAGATCGCGGAGCAGATCTTCGATCTGCCCATCCGGCGAGGCTGCCCGACGGGGGTCGGCGGACTGGCGGACCACGTGAGGAACCCGGCCTACGCAACGGCGGTGGGGTTGGTGATGTACGCCCACCGGCAGGTGAAGTCGAACGACGAGCCGATCCCGAACGGCTGGCTGAATCGGCTGCAGGCGGTCGTCAAGCGATATTTCTGAGCGGCGCCACTGGGAGGTGCGAGCATGAGCGGACCCGGGGAGCTCAAGGGCGAGACCGACGCGATCGAAGGGCGGGGCCTGCGCCTCACGCTGCACGAGGAGCGGCGCCCGGGGGCGCGCATCAAGGTCGTGGGGGTCGGCGGAGGTGGGAGCAACGCCGTCAACCGCATGGTGGCCTCGTCGCTGGGCGGCGTCGACTTCGTCGTCGTCAACACCGATGCCCAGGCGCTCCACCTCAACGAGGCGCCGGTCCGGCTGCAGATTGGCGAACGCCTGACGAAGGGGCTCGGTGCGGGTGCGGACCCCGCCATCGGCCGCAAGGCAGCCCTGGACGACACCGAACAGCTCATTCAGGCCCTCGACGGCGCCGACATGGTGTTCGTGGCGGCCGGCCTGGGCGGCGGAACCGGGACCGGCGCGGCGCCGGTCGTCGCCAGCCTCGCCAGCGAGCTGAACGCGCTGACGATCGCCGTCGTCACCAAGCCGTTCGCGTTCGAGGGCAAGCGGCGGATCGCCCAGGCGGAGGCCGGGCTCGACGCGCTGCGCGAGAGCGTGGACACCGTCATCGTGATTCCCAACGAGCGCATCCTCACCACCATCGACACGACCACGAGCCTGACCGATGCGTTCGCCCTCGCCGACGACGTGCTCCACCAGGCCGTGCAGGGGATTTCGGACCTGATCACGGTACCGGGGCTCATCAACCTCGATTTCGCCGACGTCACCGCCATCATGGCCCGCATGGGAATGGCGATCATGGGGACCGGCTACGGAGACGGGGAGAATCGCTGCGTGGAAGCCGCGCACCGGGCGACGTCGAGCCCGCTCCTCGAGGACGCGTCGGTCGAGGGCGCGCGCGGCGTGATCGTCAACGTCACCGGCGGCTCCGATCTGTCGCTGCACGAGGTCAACGAGGCCACGTCGATCATCCGCTCGACGGCGCACGAGGAGGCCAACATCATCTTCGGCGCGGTAGTCGATCCGGGGATGGAGGGGCAGATCAAGATCACGGTCATCGCCACGGGATTCGAAACGGGACCGCGGCCGGCGGCCGAGACCCCCGTCGATCTGGAGCACTACGTGCGCTGGCAGGAGGAACCTCCCGCTGCCGCGGCGGCGGCTGCCGCCGGAGACGGGGCCGGAGAAGTCGAGATCTCCCGGCGGCTGCCGCTCGATCTGCCTGCGCCCGAGCGCTCCGAGCCCGTTGCCGAGACCGACCCGGACGCGACGGCCGGCGACGAAATGGAGGATGCGGCGATGCCCGCCTTCCTGCGCTGAGGGGCGCAGGGCTCGAAGGTGCGCCGCGGGCGCCGTCAGGGGCGCCGGTGCGGGCCGAGCAGCACGACCTGCGCCATGGCCAGGCGCGGCGTGTGCGTGATGGATACGAGCGCTCGGCTTGCGCCGAGACGATCGAAGTGGCGCCGCGCCCCTCCGTGGAGCTCCAGTTGCGGGGGACCGTGCCGTCGCACGACCTCCACGTCGCGCCACAGGACGCCGCGCGAGTGGCCCGTGCCAAGGGCCTTCATCGCGGCCTCCTTGACCGAGAAGCGCCCGGCGAGGTGCTGGGCCGGGAAACGGCGCCGGCGGCAGTACGCGGCCTCCCGTTCCGTGAACACCCGTCCGAGAAATCTCTCCCCGTACCGCTGCAGCAATGCGTCGATCCGCTCGACGTCCTCCATGTCGATGCCGATGCCGAGCAGGCGCTCCTCGCCGGCCGACGCCGGGAGGCTCATGACGGTTGCCCGGTCGTCGCGCCCGGCTCCGACGGGTGATAGAGGATGCGCTGGCAGCTCTCGCACTGGATCAGGTTCCGGTTCAGGCGGATGTCGTTGTACAGCTGCGGGCGCAGCCGGACCCGGCACGACATGCACCGTCCGTCCCGGGCCTCCGCTACGGCGAGCCCCTTGCGCCCGCGGGTCAGGGTGTCGAACAGCGCCGACAGGTGGGCAGGGAGCTCGTCGACCAGTGCCGCGCGCTCCCCGGCGTGCCGCTCGACCTGCGCCAGGAGCTTCCGCTGGCGTTCCTCCAGGGCCTCCCGTTCCGCCTCGACGACGGACCGTTCGTCGCTCTCGGTCCGCTCGGCAGCGGCGACGGCGGTGGTCAGCTCGTCCGCCTGGAGCATCTGCTCCAGCACCTGATCCTCGAGCCTCGCCACTTCGGCCTCCGCGGTCGCGATCTCGGCCTGCATGGCGCGATACTCCTTGTTGGTCTTGACCGCCATGAGCTGGTCCTTGTAGCGCGCCAGCCGCGTCTGGACCTGCGCGAGGGCGTTCTCCGCTTCCTGGCGGGCGGTACGGTGGTCGGCGACCCGGCTTCTGGCGCCGTCCACCTCCGCGGCGAGCGCCGCGAGCCGGGCGTCGAGCGCCGCGCTCTCCGCCGGTAGGCCCTCGATCGCCTGCTGCGCCTCCGCGGTGGCGGTCTCGAGCCGCTGGAGGCGAATCAGGCGCTCGAGTTCGGGGAGCATCGTCAGCAGAGGGAGGATTCCCCGGTTGGTCCCGGGGCGGGGCCGCCTCCCGGGCGGCCCCGAACGTGCCGGGGGTCGGCTCCGCGGAACGGACCCGACTCCCGGAGGGTAGTGGTGGGCCCACCAGGATTCGAACCTGGGACAGACCGGTTATGAGCCGGCGGCTCTGACCGCTGAGCTATGGGCCCTGGTGGCGCCCCCAAGGCTACGTGCCTCCCTCGAGGAAGGCCCGCAGCTTGCGGCTGCGCGAGGGATGCCGCAGCTTGCGCAACGCCTTCGCCTCGATCTGGCGGATGCGTTCCCGCGTGACCGCGAAGTCCTGACCGACTTCTTCCAGGGTGTGCTCGCTGCCGTCGCCCACTCCGAAGCGCATCTTGATGACCCGCTCCTCGCGCGGCGTCAGGGTCTTGAGCACCGACTCGGTCTGCTCCTTGAGGTTCAGGTTGATCACCGCTTCGGCCGGGGACACGACCTGCCGGTCCTCGATGAAGTCCCCGAGGTGGCTGTCCTCCTCCTCGCCGATCGGCGTCTCGAGCGAAATGGGCTCCTGCGCGATCTTCATCACGCGGCGGACCTTCGTGACGGGAATGTCCATGCGCGCCGCGATCTCCTCCGACGTCGGCTCGCGCCCGAGCTCCTGCACGAGCGCGCGCGAGGTGCGGATGAGCTTGTTGATGGTTTCGATCATGTGGACCGGAATCCGGATGGTGCGGGCCTGGTCGGCGATCGCCCGCGTTATGGCCTGCCGGATCCACCAGGTCGCATAGGTCGAGAACTTGTAGCCGCGACGGTACTCGAACTTGTCGACGGCCTTCATCAGGCCGATGTTGCCCTCCTGGATGAGGTCCAGGAATTGCAAGCCGCGGTTCGTGTACTTCTTCGCGATCGAGACGACGAGGCGGAGATTGGCCTCGACGAGCTCCTTCTTCGCCTGCTCGGTCTGCCGTTCCCCGCGCTGGATCACCGCCAGCACCCCGTCGGCGGGCGACGGGGTGCGCCCGGGCCCGGCGAGCCGCTCGCGCTGCGCGGCCCTCAGATCGCGCAGCCGCTTCCGGAGACGCCGGGCATCGGTCAGGCGCGGCCGCGTCGTCCGGCCCTGGAGCGGCCGGTCAGCGCGGTCGATCTCCCGCGGCCGCTGCACGGATTCGCCGCCCGCCTTGATGCAGTCGACGAGACGCCGCCGCACGGGGTCCGTGAACTCGATTCGCCGGATGCACCTCGACAGCCGGACCCGCGCCCGGAGCGCCCGCCAGCGAAGCTGGCGATACCGGCGCTTGTTGCGCTTCGAGGCCTTGTCGAGGGCCTCCTGGGACTCGCGCGATTGCCGCTCGGCCTCGGCCACCGCGTCCACCTGCTGCAGCAGATCGCGCGCGCGGCTGGCGACGCGATCATCGGAGAGGTCGTCCTCCTGCAGGACCACCAGATCGCGAACGCTGTGATCGCCGGCCTGGAGCTGCTTCCCGAGCTGCACGATCAGCTCCGCGACGGCGGGCGCGCGCGACACGGCCCGGACGACCGACCGCTTGCCGTGCTCGATGCGCTTGGCGATCGCCACCTCGCCCTCGCGGGTCAGGAGCGGCACCGTGCCCATCTCGCGCAGGTACATGCGGACGGGGTCGTTCGTCTTGTCCGCCGCGCTCGGGCCGGTGAGATCGGGCTCGGCATCGTCGCTCCCCTCGGGGGAGCGTTCGAGCAGCTTCCGTTCGTTGTACTTCTCCTCGGACTCGACGACCTCGATGCCGGCGGCCTGGAACGTGTTGAACAGGTCGTCGAGCTCCTCCGACGACGTCACGTCCGCCGGCAGGCACTCGTTGATTTCTTCGAAGAGGAGGAAGCCCTTTTCCTTGCCGACGAGAATGAGCTGGCGGATCTCGTCGGAGCGTTCCTCGATGGGCGGCAGCCTGGCGTCTCGGGTCCCCACGCGACTCTCTGCGTGCGCCACGGACCAGATTGTATATGGCACCGGCTGATCGTGCGCGGCGGCTCCGGCCGGGCTCCGGCGGGCGGTCCGGCCGTCGCGGGTGCGCTTCATGCGTCGCTCCTCACCGCCCGAACCGCTCGCGTTCGTCAGGCGCCCGGGTCCTGCGGCGCAAGCTCCTGGGCGACGCCGGCGTCCAGCTCGTCGAGCTCGCGCACCCGCCTGTGCAGCTCCTGCTTGCGCCGCAACAGCTCATCGGTCTCGGTGGGGCGGCGCTCGATCTCGTCCCGCAGGAGCGCCAGCTCCTGCCGGTAGCGCCGCTGCCGGAGCGTGATCCAGCAGGCGCCGGCGTTCGTCGCCGGCGCCGCGGGCTCTGCGGCGATGGTCCGCACCAGCGCGGCCTCCTCCGGATCGAGGCGCTCGACCAGCGTGTCGGGCACGGCGGCGGGCGGAACGCCCGCGAGCGAGAGCGCCACCTCGAGAATCGGGGCGGTGCGCAAGCCGTGGATGTCCGGGGGCTCGATCTCGCCCAGAGCGACCAGCGCCGCCGCGGGTTCGCGGACGAGGGCCCAGAGGAGGGCCTTCTCCGCCTGGAGCATCGCCGGGGCGCGCTCCTCGACGCGCGCGGCCTCCGCCTCCGCGGTCTCGCCGTGGAGGACGTCCTCGATGGCCGCCGGCGCGGTCGTGCGCCGTGCGACCGCCGCCTTCCGAATCTCCGCCCGGAGGACTTCTTCCGGTACGCGGGCTCGTTGCGCGAGCCGATCGGCGAATTGGTGGCGGGCCGCCGGGTCGGGAAGGCGGGCGGCCAGAGTCAGCATCTCGGACAGGAACGCCCGCCGCGGCTGGTCGCGCGTGAAGTCGCGACCGGCCGCCGCACGCTCGAGGGCGAACTCCAGATACGGCTGCGACTCCTTCAGGGTGGCGGCAAAGGCCGTCGCGCCCCGGTTGCGGACGCAGGCGTCGGGGGCCTCGCCCGGCGGGAGGTTGGCGACGTTGACCTCCAGCGCCTGCGCCACGAGGATCTCGCGGGAGCGGATGGCAGCCTCCTGTCCCGGGGCGTCCGGATCGAAGCTGACGATGACCTTGGAAGCGAAGCGCTGCAGCAGTCGCGCCTGCAACGCCGACAGCGCCGTCCCGCAGGTGGCGACGACGGGCTCGATTCCTCCCTGCACGAGCTGGGCGAGGTCGAAGTAGCCCTCGACCATGACCGCGTAGCCGAGCCGGCGGACGGCCTGCTTCGTCAGGTGCAGGCCGTAGAGCGTCCGGCCCTTGGCGTAGAGCGGCGTTTCCGGGGAGTTGAGGTACTTCGGCTGCTGGCCCACCCCGACGGCCCTCCCGCCCAAG
>JAPOVI010000062.1 GCA_026708265.1 Acidobacteriota bacterium | reverse complement strand
AGCGGGAGTAACTCAGTGGTAGAGTGTCAGCTTCCCAAGCTGAAGGTCGCGGGTTCGACCCCCGTCTCCCGCTCCATTTCGTACATAGCCGCCGTGATCGATCGGCGGGCGGAGGGACGGCGTGCCCAAGCTGCGGCCCATTCAGCCCACTGACGACGCACCCGCCGCCGCTCCCGGGGGAGGCCCGTCCGAAGACGTCACCCGCTTCGGTCGCACGGTCAGCATCAAGGGCGAGGTGACGGCTTCCGAGCACCTGATCATCGAGGGCCGCTTCGACGGCCAGGTCACCGTGCTCGAGCACGGCGTGGCCATCAGCCACGATGCGACCGTCACGGCCGACATCGTAGCCCGCACGGTAACCGTTCTGGGGCACGCGACGGGCACCTTCTCGGCGTCGGAGCTGGTGGAGATCCGACCCAGCGGATCGGTGGAGGGCCGCATCGCGTCGCCCGCCGTGGCCATCGACGAGGGTGCGTACTTCAAGGGCTCCGTGGATCCCAACCGCGTGGAGGCGGCTCTCGCGGTCAGCCGGCATCGCCTGCAACGGCGCCGCGCCTAGGTGATGCGCGCCCGGGGCCCGCGCCGCTCATCCGGCGCTTCACGACTCGTCGCCGGCGCCGCGGGGCTGGCGCTGTGGCTCGCGGCTGCTGCCGCGTGCGCTCCCGGCCCGCCCGCGCCGACCTGGAGCGACGTGGACCGCCTGATCGCCGAGCGCTATCCGGGCGTGCCGCAGATGACGACCGGGCAGCTCGCAGCGACCCTCGATACGGGCCGGCGGCCGGTCGTGCTGCTCGACGCGCGGGCGGAGGAGGAGTACGCCGTCTCCCACCTGGCCGGGGCGCACCACGCGCCGACGGTCGACGAGGCGACCCGCGTCGTCCTCGACTCGCCGCCGGATGCGCTCGTCGTCGCCTACTGCTCCGTCGGTGTCCGCTCGTCCGCTCTGGCCGCCCGCCTCCGGGAGCGCGGCATCGCGGAGGTCCACAACCTCCAGGGTTCCCTCTTCGCCTGGGCCAACGAGGGGCGCCCCGTCTACCGCGGCCACGCCCGCGTCGCGGAGGTCCACCCGTTCGACGTGCGGTGGGGTACGCTGCTCCAGGAGGCCCGCCCCGGGGAGTCTGCGCCGTAGGACCGGCGACACGACTCCACGCGCGCGGCGGGCTCCCGACGCGCCCGGGCAGGCCTCCCGCGCCCTGGCGGGCGCGTCGGGAGTCTGGGCGGGCACCAACAGGCCGAATCGCGCGTTCTGCGGCGCAGACTCCCAGCTACCGCTCGCGGGCCGCGGACGCGAGGCGGCGGGCCTGCAGGATGCGCTCGACCGGCGGGCGGTCTCCCGGCCCGCTCCCGACGTGCACGAGGCGCGCGATGCCGGCCGGGTCGATCAGGACGTCTCCGCCCTGCTGGAACGTGTCGGCCGCCGGCCAGCGCGGCAGGAGCCCCCGCCGGAACTCCCGCCAGTAGGCCGCCCACGTAGACGGCCCGACGAGGTGGCGCAGCCTCGCTCTCCGCATCCCGTACGCGTCGTACAGCGCGCGGGCCTCGTCGGAGACGACGGGCCAGGGACAGTCCGTCTCGCGGGCGTAGCCGGCGGCCGCCGCGGCCGGCTCGAAGGTGACGACCAGGACGCGCACGTCCAGCGCGGCCAGGGTGGGTGCGGCCTGCTGCAACTGCAGCAGGTGGCGGCGGCACGGAAGTCAGCGGAGGTGGCGGTGGAAGACGAGGAGCAGCCAGGTGCCGCGGTAATCGGCCAAGCAGTGCTCACGGCCCGCGGCGTCCCGCAGGCGGAAGTCCGCCGCCGGCCGGCCGGCGGTGACGAGAGGCTCGGTTCCCATGCCGCTGCCGGGGTCGCAACCGAAAGGGCCCGGCCGCCGTGACGGCCGAGCCCCCTCGTCCGAACCGGAAGGCGAGGACGGCTTGCCCTAGTCCATTCCCTTCCCGTAGCGCGTGACGCCGCCGCCCGCGAACGGCCGTGAGCCCGGGCCTTCGGCGACGAACACGGTGCCATCCTCGTCGACTGCGATGCCCTCGCCAGCGAGGCCCTGCAGCACGCGGCCCTCCTCGGGGACGTGGGGCGGGATGAAGGCGGTCACCTTGTCCTCACCCGCGGGCCCGATGCGGACGCCGGTCTTCCACCCGTAGTGGTTGCCCTCGGAGGACTCGGAATCGATCGCGTAGAGCGTGTCGTCCGCGGTGATGTAGATCCCGCTGATGCGGCTGAACTGGTGGTAGATGTCCAGCAGCTCGCCTTCCTGATCGAAGATCTGGATTCGGTGGTTGCCGCGGTCCGCGACGAACAGGCGGCCCTGGGAGTCGAACTCCACACCGTGCGGCGTGCGGAACTGGCCGGGCCGGAAGCCGATCTCGCCCCACTGCTTGATGAAGTTGCCGTCCTTGTCGTACTTGAGGATGCGCCCCGTCCGCCCCTCCGGCGGGTTCGGGTTCTGCCCGCTGTGGCCGTCGGAGACGAAGATGTCGCCGGTCGGGCCCCAGGTGACGACGTCGCACGGCTCGTTGAGGTGGACTCCCTCCGGGTCGCTGCCGGGCTGGCCGGCGACGCCGAGCGTCATCAGGACCTCGCCCTCGGGGCTGAACTTGATGACCTGGTGGCCGATCTCGCCGTTGCCCTGCGAGTCGGTGACCCAGACGTTGCCGTCGTCGTCGACGTGCAGGCCGTGCGGCAGCACGAAGAGCCCCTTGCCGAAGCTGGCCAGCAGCTCGCCCGTGTGCCGGTCGTACTTCAGGACGGGATCGACGGTCGGGTTGGCGGCGCACCCGCCGGTCAGCCCGTTCGCCCCGCAGCGGTCATAGACCCAGACGTGGCCGTCGGTCGGGTCGATGTCGATGCCGGCCGTCGAGCCCCAGGTCCGCCCGTCGGGGAGCTTCGCCCAGTCGGTCTCGACCTCCGGGTTCGGGTTCGGAAGCACGCGCTGCACGAGATCGGTCGTGCCTCCTTCGTCCTGGGCCGCCACCGTCCCCGCGGCCAGCAGAGCCGCGAGCGCGATGACCGGGAGCACCAGCAGTTGCCGACGGATTCCGCTTCGCACTTGAGACATGCACACTCCCCTCTTGCCGCCGGCGGCCGGGCCGGCTGTTGCCTCGAACTCCTAGAGCGGGCCTGATCCTACCGGATCGGCGCGTGACGCTGAAGGACCGGAGCGCCCTCGAGGCCGGGTTGCGAGTGGCCCCCGCGGAACGCCGCTGCGTTGCGTTCCGCGGGGAGAGCTCCTACCGCCGCCAACCCGTCGCAAGATCCGGGTCGGCCCCAGCCCCCACCGCCCCAGGAGCTCACGCCGCGGAACTTCACTGCGTTGCGTTCTGCGGCGCAAGCTCCTACGCTGCCCGGGTGTCCGGGGCGTCCGGCTCACGTCCACCCGGCCCCGGTGGCCTGGTTCGCCGCTGGCGTACCCGCCGCCGGCTGGCAGCCACCTTCGAGCGGCCAGGAACCGCCGACGGCCGCACGCTCCCGATCCGCCGCACCGGCCGGGGCATCTGGGTGGCGACGCCGATCCGGGTGCTCGAGACGGCGGTGGCCATCCTGTCGGCCGACGGGCTGCTCGGCGGCGCGGGGGGCGCCGGCGCCGCCAACGGTCACGTCATCGATGCCGGAAGCGGCGACGGCAGGGTCCTCGCCGTCATCGCCTGGCTGGTTCCGGGACAGGCCGTCCTGGGCGTCGAGGCCGACGAGGCGCTGCATGGCAGAGCGGTGAACCGCCTGCGGGCTCTCGGGGCGGCCGGAGTCATCGACCCCACGCCCCTGCATCTGGCCGCGGCCGACTACTGCCACCCGGCGACCTACGCCGTGCGTGGCATCGCGCTCGCCCGGGCACGACTCGTCCTCAACTACCCGGACGGCAACCAGCACCGGCTGGCGCGCTTCGTCGCCGCCAACTGCGGGCCGGAAACGACGCTCGGCCTCCTGACGCACGATCGCGACCTGACGGTCGACGCGTTGCCCCTCAGGATGGGGCACGACGTGCGCGCCCGCGGCGGGCCGCCCTGGCGCCTGTCCCTGTACCGCCGTTCGGGTTGACTCCCCCGCCCCGACGCGGCATTCTCGACGGGTGCGGCGGCCCCGGCGCCGCCCGCCGCCGGCCGGCATGGCCGGCGAACGCACGCGAAGCCCGAAGAGGCGCGAAGGAGAAGGCGATGAAACACGAACCGACCCGTCGAGCGGTGGTGAAGGGCGGGCTGGCCGCGGTCGGCCTGGGCGCGCTCGGCATTCCCGAGTGGGCAATGCCCGCGCTCGCACAGGGCGAGGAAGCGGTGCCGTTCACGGACGTTCCCGACGACTACGGGAGCGCTCCCGATGCGCCCTTCCGGCTGCTCGACATCCGCACGATCGACGGGCCCTACACCCCGCGGGACGCCTTCTATACGGTCCAGCACTTCGACCAGCCCGAGATCGATCCCGACACGTTCCGGCTCGACGTCACCGGCCTGGTCGAGCGCCCGCAGCAGCTCACGCTCGACGAGCTGCGCGGCATGGGCGCGACGGAGATCGACGCCGGCTACGAGTGCTCGGGCAACTCGCCCGCCATCATTCAGGGGCTCTCCAGCAACGGGCGCTGGACCGGCGTGCCCCTCCGCACGCTGCTCGATCTCGCCGGCGTCACCCCGTCCGCGCGGGAGGTGGTCTTCTTCGGCGCCGACAGCGGCCCCGAGACGGTCGACTTCCGGGGTCGCCCCTACGAGGTGGAGCAGCCGTTCGCCCGCAGCCTGCCGCTCGCCGACGGGCTCGACTCGGGGCCGCTGCTGGCCTACGCGCTGAACGGCGAGCCGCTGACACGTCAGCAGGGGTCGCCGTTGCGGCTGGTCGTGCCCGGCTGGTACGGCGTCACCAACGTCAAGTGGCTGAAGCGCATCCACCTGCAGGCGAACCGCTTCCTCGGCAAGTGGCAGGCGCGCTGGTATCGCACGCTGTGGGCGGAGGAGATCAACGGCGAGACGGTCTGGCACGAGACGGAGGTCTCGCACCTGCGCGTGAAGTCGGTAATCGCGCGCATCACCCGCACCGGCGACCGCCACGAGGTGCTCGGCTTCGTGCTGCACGACGGCACCCCGCTCCGCTCGGTCGAGGTGAAGGTGGACGACGGCGACTGGCAGCCGGCTACGCTCGATCCGGCGACGCGCGGAACGTACTCCTGGAAGCTGTTCCGCTACGCGTGGACGGGCGCCACGGCCGGGGAGCACACCCTCGTCTCGCGGGCCACGGACGTGAACGGCGTCGTCCAGCCGACCGCGGACGAGCTCTCGATCAAGCAGACCGGCCTCGAGAACAACGCGCAGTACCCGCGAACCGTGCGGATCGCCTGACGGGCGGGACGGCAGATCGGAAGGAGCGTCGCCATGAGATCCGTCATCGGCCGGCTCGTCGCCGCCTGCTGCCTCGCCGCGGTCGCCGCGGCGCCCGTCGGCGCCCAGCCGGACGGCTGGGCGCAACCGTTTCCCGGACACCGGGTGATCGGCAACCTGTACGCGGTCGGGACCTACGATCTCGCCGTCTTCCTCGTCACCTCCGACGAGGGGCACTTCCTGATCAACACGGGGCTGGAGGATTCGACCCCGCTCATCCGGGCCAACGTCGAGTCGCTGGGCTTCCGCCTCGAGGACGTGCGCGTCCTGCTGCAGATGCAGGCGCATTGGGACCACACCGCGGCCCTGGCCGAGATCAAGGAAATCACGGGGGCCGAGATGTGGGCCACGGCAGGCGACGCGCGGGTGCTCGAGGACGGCGGGTTCAGCGACCCGCACTTCGGCGGGCGGCAGTCGTTCGCTCCGGTCGCCGTCGACCGGATCATCGAGGACGGGGAGGTGCTCCAGCTCGGTGATGCGCGGCTGACGGTGCTGGAGAGCCCCGGCCATACCGAGGGCAGCTCCAGCTACCTGATGGCGGTGAGCGAGGGCGGCCGCGATTACGGCGTCATCATCGCCAACATGGGAACCATCAATGCCGGCAAGCGCCTGGTCGTCGACCCCACCTATCCCGGGGTGGCCAACGATTTCGCCGAGACGTTCCGCCGGCAGAAGGCCCTGGACATCGACGTCTGGGTGGCCGCGCACGGCTCGCAGTACAGCCTGCACGACAAGTGGGAGCCGGGCATGCCCTACGACCCGGACCGCTTCGTCGATCCGGACGGCTTCCTCGCCGCGGTCGAGAGGCTCGAGCGCCTGTACCAGGACCAGCTCGCAGCCGAGCGGCAGCAGTAGCGAGCCGGGTTGCCTGCCGGTCGTGCCGCGGCGGCGCCGCTGCGGCACGACCGGTGGCTCCGTGCCCACCCCGGCGGGTCGCCTGCCCCGACCGCCGCCCGCCCGCACGACCGCGCGGGGAGTCGCGCGGCGGCGAGAGCCCGGCGGCGGGCAGGCTCCCGGACTCCTAGAAGAACCGCAACGAGTACCCCACCCGGACTCCCCGGCCCATCTCCGGCGCCAGGTCCTTGATGAACGACGTGTGGTTGCGGTACGTCGTGTTCGTCAGGTTGTACCCCGTGAACGTCACGACGTGCGCCGCGTGCTGCCTCGGCCAGGTGTACGAGGCGTGCACGTTCAGGACGGAGTAGCCGGCCGTCTCGGTCTCGCCGCGGAACACGGCGTCCTGCCGGGCCGCGTACATGAGCTGCGGGCTCAGCGTGAACCCGCCGTAGGGGATGTCGAGCGTCAGCGTGCCCCGGAGCGGCGGGATACGCGGTAGCGGCTGGTCCGTCGCGGTCAGCTTCGCGTCGACGTAGCCGATCCCCAGCGTCGCCCAGGCCTGTCCCGCCAGGCGCAGGCTGCCCCGAGCATCGAAGCCCACGAAGCGGCTGTCGCCCTGCGTGAAGTCGAACACCGCCAGGTTGTCGCGGAACTCGTCGGTGCGGTCTCCGAAGATGAACCCGTCGATGTCGTAGACGTAGGCGTTCAGCTCGCTCCGGACGCGCCCCGTGCGGGTCCGGAGGCTCAGGTCGAGGCCGAGCGTCGTCTCGGAGTCGAGGTTCGGGTTCCCCACCTCGAAGGCCAGGTTCCCCACGTGCGGCCCGAAGTTGTAGAGCTCCTCGAGCGCCGGGGCGCGGTGCGAGTGCGTGAAGTTGGCCACGAACGCGGTGTTCGAGCCGAGGTCGGCATGGATGCCGATTGACGCCGAGGCTCCGAGGAACTGGCGGTCGCGAGGGTCTGGCGCGACCAGCACGTGGTCGTCGTCGTGATCGTCGTGATCATCGTCGTGGTCGTCGTCGTGATCATCGTCGTGATCATCGTGATCATCGTCGTGGTCGTCGTCGTGATCATCGTCGTGGTCGTCGTCGTGATCATCGTGATCGTCGTCGTGATCGTCGTCGTGATCATCGTCGTGATCGTCGTCGTGATCGTCGTCGTGATCGTCGTCGTGATCATCGTCGTGATCATCGTCGTGATCATCGTCGTGATCATCGTGGTCGTCGTCGTGATCGTGATCGTGCTCGTCGTCGTGGCCGATGACCTCCGCACGCTCGCCGGCCCGGTACGCGTTCCGCTCGACGCGGCCGCCGAACTGCAGGCGGAAGCGCCCGAAGTTGAACTCCTCGTATGCGAAGGCGGCGAACGACGTCTGGTCCGTCCGGGGCGCTAGCGCCTCGAAGCCGGTCGCCTCGAAGTTGCGGACCTGAGCCCACATGCCGAAGCGCCCGGAGACGCGCTCGGTCTGCTGCTGGTCCAGCTCCGCCCGCACGATGTAGCTCTGGTTGTCGAAGGCAGTCCCGATGCGCTCGAGCCCGTTCTCGATCTCCAGCTCGTCGTGGTTCCATTCGATCGCGCTGAGCGTGACCCGCAGCCCGTCGAGGATGCTGTTGTCCAGGTTGCGCAGGCCGATGTCGAAGCGCCCGACGCGCCGCCGTGAGGCGAGATCGATCTCGACCTCTTCCTCGCCGTGGTCGTCGTGGTCGTCCTCGTCGTGGTCGTCGTGGTCGTCCTCGTCGTCGTGGTCGTCCTCATCGGCGTGACCGTGTTCGTCGTCATCGTCGTCG
>JAPOVI010000341.1 GCA_026708265.1 Acidobacteriota bacterium | reverse complement strand
GCTGGGGCCGACCCGGAGCCTGCGACGGGTTGGCGGCGCTAGGAGCTTGCGCCGCAGAACGCCAACGCCGTGCGTGCCGCGGCGCAAGGTCCTAGGCCGGTGGGGGCTGGGGCCGACCCGGAGCCCGCGACGGGTTGGCGGCGCTAGGAGCTTGCGCCGCAGAACGCCAACGCCGTGCGTGCCGCGGCGCAAGGTCCTAGGCCGGTGGGGGCTGGGGCCGACCCGGAGCCCGCGACGGGTTGGCGGCGCTAGGAGCTTGCGCCGCAGAACGCCAACGCCGTGCGTGCCGCGGCGCGGGGCGCCTCAGGCCGACAGGCGGGCGAGGCAGAGGCGGGCGGCGGCATCGACGACGGCGTCGCGGTCGAGGCGGTACTCGCGGTAGAGGTCCGGCAGGTCGCCCGACTGGCCGAAGCGATCGACGCCGAGCGGCACGACGCGGTGCCGGCGCACGGAGGCGAGCCAGGACAGCGTCGCCGGGTGCCCGTCGAGCACGGTCACAAGCCCGGCGTCGTCGGGCAGGGCCGACAGGAGGCGCTCGATGTGGGACGTTTCCGGCGCCGCGAGTCCGGCCGCGCCCCCGGGCCGAGCGCGGTGGCCCGCCATCCAGCCGCGGTAGAGCCGGTCCACGGAGGTCACGACCAGCAGGCCCGCCCCCGGGATGTCCTCGAGAAGCGCCCGGTGCGCGTCGATCACCTCCGGGAGCACGGGCCCGCCCGCCACCAGGGCCACCTCCGCCCCCGGTCCGGGGGGCGCCAGCCAGTAGGCCCCGTCGATGACCTGCCGGGCGAGCGCCTCGGTCAGCTCGCGCTGCGGCTGGTCGATCGGACGGGTCGACAGCCGCAGGTAGACGGCGCCGCCGTCGTCCGCCTGCAGGTGCTCGAAGCTCCAGCGGAAGACCTCGCAGAGCTCGTCCGCGTAGGCCGGCTCGAACGACGTCAGCCCTGGCTGGGCCAGGCCCAGGAGCGGCTCGTAGATCGACTGGTGGGCGCCGCCCTCCGACGCCAGGGAGACGCCCGAGGGCGTCCCGACGATGATGAAGCGCGCGTCCTGGTAGCAGGCGTAGTTGAGGGCGTCGAGGCCGCGGCTGATGAACGGATCGTAGACGGTGCCGATGGGCAGCAGCCGCTCCCCGAAGAGCGGACCGCTCAGGCCGAGCGCGGCGAGCAGGATGAACAGGTTGTTCTCGGCGATGCCGAGCTCGATGTGCTGGCCGGCGGTCGACACCTCCCAGTTGAGGGCGGAGACGATCCGCTCGTCCTTGAAGAGGTCTCCCTGCTCGTGGCGGCCGAAGATGTGGCGGCGGTTCAGCCACGAGCCGAGGCTGGTCGACACCGTCACGTCCGGCGACGCCGTGACGATGCGGTCCGCCAGCCCGGGGTGGCGCCGCGCGAGGTCGGCGAGGAACCGGCCGAAGGCGTCCTGCGTCGAGAGGCGGGCTCCCGCGGGGGGCTCGAGCCGTTCCGGGACGGCGACGGGGGCCGCCCGGTGGCGGCGCTCGGCCGCTGCGGCGAACGGAGCGGCGTCGAGGAACGCGCGGAGATCCTCGGCAGGCACGTCGAGGCCCGCGAAGCGATCCCACTCCTCGCCGTCGGCGATCCCCAGGCGCTCCTTGAAGGCCGCGATCTGGTCCGGCGTGATGAGGCCGGCGTGGTTGTCCTTGTGGCCGGCGAAGGGAAGGCCGTAGCCCTTGATCGTGTAGGCGATGAAGCACGTGGGCCGATCGTCGCGCACGGCCCGGAACGCGTCGCACACGGTGGCCATGTCGTGGCCGCCGAGGTTCGTCATCAACCGGCCGAGGGCTTCGTCGTCGTGCTCGTCCAGCAACGCCCGAATGCCGTGCGTGTCGCCGAGGTCGCGCGTCAGCTCCCGGCGCCACGCCGCGCCGCCCTGGTAGGCGAGGGCCGAGTAGCGCGAGTTGGCGGCCGAGTCGATCCAGTCGCGGAGCGCCTCGCCGCCGGGACGCTCGAACGCGGCCTCGAGCAGGCGGCCGTACTTGAGCACCTCGACGCGCCAGTCGAGGTTTCGGAACGTCGTCTCCAGCCGGTCCGAGAACCGGTCGACCATCACCGCGTCGAGGCTCTGCCGGTTGTAGTCGATGATCCACCAGACGTTGCGCACGTCGTGCTTCCACGACTCGACGAGGGCCTCGAAGATGTTGCCCTCGTCGAACTCGGCGTCGCCGGCCAGGGCGATCATCCGGCCCTCGCCGCGCGGCGGCCCGAAGCCCTTCAGGCGCACGTAGTCCTGCACGAGCGCCGCGAAGCTGGTCATGGCCACGCCGAGCCCGACCGACCCGGTCGAGAAGTCGACGTCGTCGGCGTCCTTGGTGCGCGAGGGATACGACTGCGCCCCCCCGAAGCCCCGGAAGCGCTCGAGCTGGTCCTGCGGCTGGCGGCCCAGGAGGTACTGGATGGCGTGGAAGACGGGGCTCGCGTGCGGCTTGACGGCCACCCGGTCCGAGGGCCGCAACGCGTCGAAGTAGAGCGCCGTCATCAACGTCACGACCGAGGCCGACGACGCCTGGTGCCCGCCCACCTTGAGCCCGTCGCGCGACGGGCGCAGGTGGTTCGCGTGGTGGATCATCCACACCGACAGCCACAGCACCTTCCGCTCCAGCGCGCGGAGGCAGCGCAGGTCGGCCGAAGTCGCCGCGGGGGCACCGGACTCTGGACGGGGTGTCGTAGCGGCCATCGACCCGCTAGCGCGCCCCTGCGGGCGCGTTGGGAGTCTGCGGGGGCACGAACTGCCTCATTGCACGTTCTGCGGCGCTGACTCCTAGCGCCGCCAACCCGTCGCAGGCTCCGGGTCGGCCCCAGCCCCCACCGGCCTAGGACCTTGCGCCGCGGCCACGCACTCCGTTGGCGTTCTGCGGCGCAAGCTCCTAGCATGCCTCACGCGCAGCGGCGCAGACAAGCGCCGGCGCCGCGCTTGCCCACGTTCTCGAACCAGGGCGGGAGGACCCGGACCATGAACGCGCCCGCCAGCAGGTCGCGGTAGTGGTTGACGGCCTTCGCGCTCACCGCCAGCGACCGCGCCAGCTCCGACGCGTTCCAGGTCTGTCCGTGGACGTGGGCCAGCATGCTCCAGAAGCGTCCGAGCGCCTCCGGCGCCACCGTCGAGCCGAAGCCGCGGATGTCCCGTTCCAGGAACGTCCGGGTGAACGACTGCATCCAGCGCGTCCAGGCCGCCCCCGACGGGGCCAGCCAGGCTCGCGGGAACCCGCCGCGCATCCAGAGCCGATCCTGGTGCTCTCCCCCGACCTCGGCGAGCGAGAATCCGCCTACGTCTACGAAGAGCATCCGCCCCGCCAGCGTCTCGGACACGCCCTTGATCAGGTCCCAGGACGCGCTGCCCAGCAGCAGGAAGGACGCCCGGCGGTCCGGGTCGTCGCAGATCGGACGCAGCACCTCCAGCAGCTCAGGCCGCCGCTGCACCTCGTCGATGACGACCAGACCCTCGACCCCGCGCAGGACACGCTCGGGGGTGGTCGAGAGGGCCGCTCGGGTCGCGGCGACCTCGAGGTCGAAGACCGTGCACGGCCCCGGCCAGGAGGCCGCGACCTGCCGGGCCAGCGTCGTCTTGCCGACCTGCCGGGCGCCCAGCAGGGTCACGACAGGTGCCTCGGAGAGGCCCGTGCCAATCGCGCCGAGCAGATCCGGTCGTGCAATATATCGTTGCATATCGTTCCTTCACGGCATGATAACCAACAAATACTCGTTCCTCGCCGGTGCCTCCATCGTCCGGGCGCGACGCAAGGCCTCGCGCATGCTCCCGGGCCGCAGGTCGCTGTAGTAGGATGCCCACGCCCCCGACGGAGGGTGCCGGACGGCACGGAGAAGAACGCACGGGAGGAGAGCGATGACCGATCCCCGCACGCGACCACGCGGCTATACGCGGCGCGAAGCTCTCGGCCTGCTCGGCACGGCGGCCGGAGCGGGAGCGGCGCTCGGCTCCGGGCTCCGACCGCTCCACGCGCAGCAGCGATTCACCAGCGCCGAGCCGCCCGACTTCCCGGCCGGCGCGATAGTCCGGACGCTCCAGGGCGACGTGGACCCGGCGGAGCTGGCCGAAGGGGCGACGCTGTTTCACGAGCACGTCGGCCGCGCCGACATCGACCTCGCGGTCGAGGAGCTGGCCGCCTGCGCCTACGACGGCCTCGGCTGCATCGTCGACGCCGCGACCGGCCGGCGCACCGCGGAGCAGGTGGCGAACCTGGCCGCCATCGCCGCCCGCAGCGAGGTGCGCATCGTGATGGCCGGCGGCTACTTCGAGGACATCGGCTTCGCCATCTATCCTGTGCGGGTCGCCGAGATGTCCGAGGACGAGCTGGTCGAGGAGCTCGTCGCCGACGCCGGCGCGCAGCGCTGGGGCGCCTTTGGCGAGATCGCGTCGTCCCTGGAGATGCGCCCCGTCGAGCGGCGCGTGCACCGGGCCATAGCCCGTGCGCACCTGCGGACGGGGCTGCCCATCTTCACGCACACGCCGCACGAGAGCTGCCCGAGTTGCGCCATGGAGCAGCTCGACGTGATGGAGAGCGTCGGCGTCGACCTGCGCCGCGTGGTCATCGGCCACATGGCGACCATCCGCCCCGAGCACTACCCCCTGGCGACGCATTCGGCCGTGGCTCGCCGCGGCGCCTTCGTCGGCCTCGACACGCTGGGCCACGAGATGGGCCGCTCCGACATCCCCGCGGCGGCCAAGGTCCGCATGGTGCAGGACCTGCTGGAGGCGGGCCTCGAGGACCACATCCTGCTCTCGTCCGACATGGGCAACGTCCGGCAGTTCAAGCGCTACTACGGGCACGGCTGGTCCTCGGTGCTGATGCAGTTCGTGCCGAAGCTCCGCTACGCCGGCGTTCCGGAGGAGAAGATCCGCAAGATCCTGGTCGACAACCCGCGGCGCTTCCTCGCGTTCGTGCCGCCGGCGTAGGGGACTGCGCAGCACAACGTGCGTTGCGGGACCGCCGCGCCGGCGAAGACTCCCGACGCGTGCGGCAGCGTGAACCAGGGCGGAGCGTGAGGCACGACGGGCAGCCGCCGGGGGCACGACGCAGATGCGGGTGTGCGACAGGCGAAGAAGGCCGACGGGGTACCCGTGCCATTTGTTCGGCCCATGCTGGCGAGCGCAGTACGCTCGGCCGTCGAGCACGGCGTACCGCGCATCGCCGTTCGCTTCGCTCTCCGCAAGCAGCGGCTCGCAGACGGCCGAATGCGACGCCGCGACGTTCGCAGGTACTGGGACTGAGCCGTGAAAACATGAGCACGCGATGGGAGCACCTCGCCGGCGATACCGGTGAGTTCGCGCTGAAGCTGGCGTTCGCGCGGGATCCCGACGACGGACCGGCGGCAGGCCCGGATGTCGGCCTCTCCTGGGGAAGCTTCCAGATCTGGGTCAAGGGGCGGAACCTGTGCGCTCACCTGGAGCTGGGCGAGCGCAGCGACTCCGTCCACTGGTTCCTCCTGCCGCTGATGGAGTGGCTCGTCAGGCACTGGAATCCGCTCCTGCACGAGGAGCGCCTGCCCGCCAGGAACGTCGGCGACAATGCCTGGAAGTCGTTGCGCACGACGCGATTCCCGCCTGTGGCGATCGAGGACGACGAGCAGGCAGCGTCCCGCTGGGAGTCCCAGTGGCAGTCGTGGTGGGAGCGCCATGCGCTGCGAGCAGCGAGCACGGGAGGGCTGTTCCCCGACGTCATGGTGCGACGCGTCCGGGATCTCGTCGAGATCTCGTGGGGCCCGTCCCGCGTCGCGGGGATGCCAGGGCACTTCGACTTCGCGGAATCCGAGCGCGGCTTCCGCCGACTGCCGCCACAGGTGGTGGCCGAACCGTTGCACGAAGTCCTCAGTGGTGCAAGCCGGTATCTCCTGTCCCTGAATCCCGAGTCGCCGCGGCTGAAGACGCTGAGCACGCAGATCGGGGCGCTACGGGCGGCAGAGCGCCAACGCGAGCGGCGCCTCATGTGGTTGGCCGGACTGGGAGCGGACGAACACGCGGTTCACACTGGCTGGCAACGGGTCAAGCGGTACCTTTCCGGATTGGCCGAGGCTCCCCGTCACGCGATGTTGGCGGCCACGGAATCGCCTCTCGCCGTAACGGGCTCCTGCCACGCCGCGCTGATGTTCGGTTCGCTGGCGCCCACCGTCCGAAAGAGGGACGTGGTGGAGCTCGCCAACGCTATGGTCGATCTGTACGAGCCCGAGACGGCTCCGCGGAGCATTGACGAGCTCCGTCGTTGCGTCCCGAGCGCGCAACCCGCCGACCCGGCCTGGTATCAGGCGTACGAACTGGCCGACGACCTTCACGAGGAACTCCGGCCCGAGTTGGGCGAGAGCGACGACGACGTGGACATCGAGGAGATCCTCCGAGGTCTTGGTGTCACGATCGTGGATCGAGGCTTGTCCGACCAGTCCATCCGAGGCGTCGCGATAGCCGGGGCGCAACACCGTCCCGGCGCACTCGTCAACTCGGACCACCGTGCGAACCAGCATTCGTCCGGTCGCCGCTTCACGCTGGCTCACGAGCTGTGCCACCTGTTGTTCGATGGGGACGTCGGCGCTCCTCTGGCTGTCGCGAGCGGACCATGGGCGCCTCGTGACGTCGAACGGCGGGCGAACGCCTTCGCGGCGATGTTCCTGATGCCCCAGCGGCTGGTGCGGCGTGCGGTCTCGAAGCTGCCGGGACCGGTGACGTCGCGGAACGACGTGTTCACGGTGGCGAACCGACTGCGTACCGGCTTCCCCGCGACCCTCGGGCACTTGAGCAACCTCGGGTACGTGGATCCGGTCACCCGAGAGCGGATCGAGCAGGACGGCGGCCGGACCCAACCATAGTCGAGTCCTTGACGAAGACCATCGCCTTGTTCGCCGCTGCGCTGATGCTGGCGGTCTGGGGCGTCGCGTGCGACGCGCCGGATGCTGGCGACGCGGCGGATTACCTCACGCCCGAGCTCCGCGCTGCGGTGGAGCAGCTCAAGCTCGATGTGGCGACCCGGCCGACCGACGAGGCGACGGTGGCCGAGCGCGCGCGGACCCTCGCCGACTGGGTCGACGCGTACGCCCTCGGCGGCGGCGAGGTGGGGCTCGAAGGACCGCGCGTGCGGCTCCAGGCGACCGATCCGCCGACCGGGCAGGTGGCGCTGGCCCAAGGGGCGATCGTCGACCGGCTGGTGCGGCAGTTTGCGCTGCACGACGAGCCGGGGGCGCTCGGCGAGCTGGCGGCGGAGTCGCTCGGCCCCTTCGAGGCGCGCAGCCACCAGACCCTGCGGCAGATCTGGACGGTGGGGACCCATCCTGTCGTCGCGGGCGGCGGCTTCTGGGTGGCGCGGCACTTCAGCGTCAACTCGGGCCCGTTCCAGACCGAGGATCCCGCCGGCGACGGCTATGTGACCATCGCCACCACCGACGCCGACGCGAGGTTCGAGACGGACGTCCACATGGCCCGCGGCCCCCACGGCGGGTTCCGCGCTCCCGAGCCGGCGCTGGTTTTCCGGGTGTCCGCGGGGCAGCTCGACCCGGGCGAGACGGTGACGATCACCTACGGCGACACGAGCGGCGGCGGCCCGGGGCTACTGATGACCAGCACCTCGAGCGCGCGGATGCCGCTCCCGCTGTACGTCGACCTCGACGCGTCGGGAGAGTGGCGCCCGCTGCCCCTGCTCCCGTTCGTCGTCACCGGGACGCGCGTAGCGGGGGTGCACGGCTTCGCGCCCAGCATCGTCGCGCCGGGCGAGCCGTTCGAGCTCTCGGTCCGCGCGGAAGATGCGTTCTACAACCGCGCCACCGGCGACATCCCGGCGTTCGAGGTGCGGGTGGGCCGTCAGGTGCGTGCAACGACGCCGGCGGGAGCGGAGCCGATCACCGTGGTGGAACTGGCACTGGAGGAGGAAGGGCCGCACTGGATCGGGATCCGTTCCGAGGACGGCGCGATCCGCGGCGCCGCGAACCCCGTGCTCGTCGTCGAGGATCCGGCCCGCCGCATCTACTGGGG
>JAPOVI010000321.1 GCA_026708265.1 Acidobacteriota bacterium | reverse complement strand
CCAGCGCGGGGTTTCCAGGTCGGCGGTCTACAAGATGCTCGATGGCGGCGTGTTCCCGCAAGCGCCGGTTCGACTCCCCAACGGCAGTCCCCGCTGGACGCAGGAGGTCGTCGACCAGTGGGTCGAGGCGCACCGATGCGACAGCGGCGAGCGCTCGGGAGGCTGCCGTGTCCTCGCGGCGGGAGAGGCCGGGCCATCGCGAAGCTCCCGAGCGTCCGCGAGGTAGCGATCGAGCACCTGCTTGTCCGCAAGGTGTGGCTGTCCGGCAACGGCGACACGGCGGTCCGATGTTCCAGACACGCTCGGCGCCGACGCTCTTCGGACGGGAGGTCCCGGACTGCGAAGGAGTGACGCATGGAGGATCCGAACGACGCGCTGCACGACCCCGATCCCGCGGCCGACAAGCGGAGATGCTACACGGTCAGACGCTCGGTCGCGCTGTCCGCCTATTGGTACGACCGCGTGCGGCAGGTCGCGACCAGCAGCAACCTCAAGCCGGGCGTGATCCTGCGCAACGCCATCAAGCTGGGCCTGGTCCAGCTCGAGAAGCGAGCACGGCCGGAGGGGAAGGGGACTCCGTAGAGCGGTCGGGACCGACGGGGCGGCCGCCATCGTCCCGCCTCGCGCACGCGCCGCCCCGGCGCGTGCGTCCGCGTCCGGCGCGTCATGCCGCCCGTCACATCGAAGAGCCGCATCGTCCTGGGCTGCCGCCGGCGACCCTTCCGGACGGTGTGCGGGCTCCGGGTGGTCTCCGGGTCCAGCCTTCGGGAGCCGGGGCGCGGGGTGCGCCGCGCGGGCCATGCCTCCGAGACTGACCGCCCCACCTCGCCCGCGGTCCGTGCGGGGCGCCGCCCCCGCGAGGCCCGCACAGACGTGGTCCCGGCTGTCCGACGTCCTCGCGCCGCCGCTGCCCGGGTTGGACCCCGGCAGGCCACATGCTCGACCGGAAGCGGCGCTCCCCGCGCCGCGGGCTCGCCACTGGACGCGCGACGATCAGATCGAGGGCCTGATCCGGGTGGCCGACCGGCAGCCCGAGGTCGGGTTCATGGTCCGCCTGCTGGCGCTCTGCACGCTGCCCCGGACCGACCCCGGCACGCTCACCCACTACGTCCGGCGGAACGGCCGCTACGCGCTGGTCGTGATCGCGGGCGGTCCCGAGCCGCGGCTGCCCTTCGGGGTGCTGCCGAGGCTGCTGCTCGCGTGGATCTGCACGGAGGCGGTGAGGACCCGGTCGAGGCGTCTCGTGCTGGGGCGCTCGGTGGCCGAGTTCATGCGGCGGCTCGGCGTCCAGTCGAGCGACAGCGCGGGCCGCTACGGGATCCGCACCCGCCTGCGGGAGCAGATGACGCGGTTGTTCCGTGCGTCGATCGAGCTGACCCAGGACCTGCCGGACGGCGTGCACACGGTCGCGGACCGCGTCACGACGGACATGAGGCTGTGGTGGAAGCCCCGGCGCTCGGACGAGGCCATGCGGTGGGACAGCGCGATCGTGCTCGGCCATGATTTCTTCAACGAGATCCTGGCCGCGCCGGTCCCGATCGACATGCAGGTGCTCCGGGAGCTCACGCGCAGCTCCCTCGGCCTCGACCTGTACCTGTGGCTGACCTACCGCCTGTTCCGCCTCGACCGCCCGCTCTCTCTCACGTGGCGGCAGGTGTACCGGCAGTTCGCGCCTCGCCCGGAGCTGGAGCCCGGCCGGTCCGTCAAGGACTTCCGCCGGGACGTGCTGCGCGAGCTCGGGAAGATCCGGATTGCCTGGCCGCAGCTCTCGTACTCGACGCCGAAGGGGCTGCTGGTGCTGCGCCCGTCGCCTCCGCGCGTCTCTCCGGAGATTTCCACAGAGGCGCTGTGAATCGCGGCGTTTTCCCCGCATAAACGCCCCCCCGCCATCGCGGCCGGCGCCCGCATAAACACCCCCCTACGGCGCTCGCGCGCCCGCATAAACGCCCCCCGTACGTACAAGTAGTTCAGAGCTTCAAGTAGTCAGAGACCGTACAAGTAGTTGGCGCTTCGCGTTGTGGATGGACCTGTCGCGGCCGTGCGGGACCTGCGCCGGCCATCGTCCCCCGGCGGACGGATGCACAGGGGGGAGGGTGCGTCGCGGCCCGGTCCCTTCGGCGCTTCGCCGTTTCCGGGCATCGGCGGATCGGGTCTCCGGACCGGCGTCCCGGCGCCCGACGTGCCGGGGGCCGGCCGCCGGGCGCCGTCGGTCTGCGGCCGCTCGCCTGCGCTTGGGAGGGGCGATCCGCCGCGGGCTATTCGGGGCCGTGAGGCGCGTTCGCGGCCGGCAGGCTCCGTTCGCACGCCGCGTGGGCCGCGGCCCGCAGCGGCTCCATGAACGCTCCGGGGTCGGCGACGGTGCGGATCTCGCGCGAGTCGATGTCGTCGGCGCGGAGGTGCTCCTGGAGGAAGCGGCGCTCCTCGCCCCAGTGGAACAGCCGTCCGTCCGCCGTCTGCATGACGGAGAGGTGGGCCGGCCCGCCCGGCTCGTGGAAGCAGATGAGCTCGAGCCGGTCGACGCCCGGCAGGGGCCACTCGTAGGCGCCCGGGAGGCGCGCATGCTGCGGGACCGTTGCGGGCGTCAGGGAGTAGGTGTCCGGGTCGATCACGCGCCAGGGCGTCGTTCGCGTCGGCGGCGCGGGTTCCGGCGGCGCTGGTCCCGCCGGCTCCGTGTCGGCGAGGTCCGAGACGGCCGCGGCGGGGGCCGTGGCGTCTCGGGGCGGTGGCGTCGGGGCGGCCGGCACGCCCGGGGCCGGAAGTGGGTCCGGGGTGTCCAGCGGCGGCGGTGCGGGGGGCGCCGGAAGGTCGGGGCCCTGGGCGCCGCGTTCGGGGGCGGGGGCCTGGGCGAGCCACGTCAGGGCCGCGCCGGTTGCGGCGACGAGGATCACGATCACGGCGCCTTGCGTCAGCTTCGGCGTGCTTGACCGCGGCATCTGTCAGCTCTCCTTCTGCTGCTCGACGTAGGCGCGCAGCGCCTCGACCACCATCTCCTGCAGGCTGACGTCCTTCTCGACGCTGAGGCGCCGAAGCGTCTTGTGGACGTCGGCCGGCAGCCGCGCGCTCAGGTACTTCCAGCTCCGGCCGTTGGTTGCGGCCGGCTCCGCTCGCGCTTCGGCGGGCTCGGCTTCGCCGGGCGGGCCGGGCGGGGCCGGGCGCTGGCCGCCGACCACGCGACTGTGTGTCTTCGACCAGGCGCTGGCGAGCCCGGTGCGCCGGGGCGGCGTGGGCGTCATGCAGCCTGCCCCTTGCGGGCGGCCGGGACGATGCCGGCGCCCTGCAGCCATCCGAAGAGGGCGCGGAGCTCGCCTGCCGCCTTCCCGGCGGGCTCGTACTCGGCCGCGCAGCGCCCCAGGTTGAAGCTGTTGACGTGCGCCACGCGCCGGTGCAGCACCACCGGCGCGGCCGGCGCGCCGGCGGTTGCGATGACGGTCCGCGCGTCGCCGGTGCTGGGGTGGTTGACGAGCGCGAGGTTGAGGACGATGGTCGCCGGGGTCCTCGCCACCTCCGCGATGTCGATCGTCCTCGTGATGGCGGCCAGATCCGGGAAGCTGGGCTGGAGCGGAATGAGGATGTGGTCGCTCAGCCGCGCGACGGTCACGGCGTCGGCGCCCGAGTGGGGCGCCGTGTCGGCCACGATCAGCTCGGCCCCGTCCTGCCCGAGGGCGTCGACGAGGGCCTGCATCCGGCTGCTCGGCGTGGCGAAGACGGGCGGGTCCTCCTCGCCGTTGGCCCGCCGGAGGTCGTGCCACTTCGCCGCCGAGGCCTGGGGGTCGAGGTCGAGGATGGCGGTCGGTGTGCCGGCCCGGGTGGCCAGGGCCGCGAGGGCGCACGACAGCGTCGTCTTCCCCGTGCCGCCCTTCTGGGAGAGCACGCTCACCACGCGGGGCCGCGGGGCGTCTGGAGGCTCGGTTCGCGTTGCGGCGTCGGTGTCTGTCATCGGGCGCTCCTGCGCGTGTGCGTCGCTTGACGTATTGACGCATGCGTCGCTTGACGCGTGCGCGGCTTCATGTGCGCGTGCCTTCACGTATGCGTCAATTGACGCGTGCGCGCCTTGCCGCGATGCGGGTGTTCCCGCGGTCGAGGGTGTCGCCGCGCTGCGCGCATGCGTCAGTATCGTGTCGCCCGGGCCGCGATGGTTGCGTGCGTACATCAAGCGTGCGTCGGTTCGAGGTGCGTTGAGGGCGTTGCCGTTGATCGGGTTGTCGCTGGTCACAGCGGGCATTGCGGCCTGAAGCGGCTGCCGGCGGCGGTGGAGCCCCCGTCTGCCAGGCGGGCCCCCGGCCGGCGTCTCGTTGGCGTGCGCGCCGCGGCGCGTCGAGCCTTCCTGCAAGGAAGAATGGCCCCTGAGCGACCCCGGTCGGTTCGGGAGTGAGGCTCATCGGCCCGCGCAGTCTGCGGGCCGGGAGCCTTACGGCCCGGACCGGGGTCGCTCAGGGTCACTCAAACCAGTCTCGGGGTTGGCCCCCGGGGATCTCGTGTTTCGCGGTAAGCGCCTGTCGGAAAGGGACTTGCGTCTCGTGGCTCCCGAGGGTTTGGAGCGCCGGGATCCGGTGGGTCTCGATTCTCGGGGTGTTCCTGTCCCGGGGTAGGCCCCCGGGGTAGGCCCCCAGCGTTGCGGGAGGCTCGGCGGCAGCGGCCCGGCGCGCGCGCCGGGAGGGGAGCCGGCGCGCGTCTCCCGGACGCGGCCTTGTGCGGACCGGGCCGCCGGGATAATGGCCGGGCGCGGATCCGATCGGTGGCTGGAGGCTCGATGGAGGCGAGGGCGGAGAGCAGGCTGGCCGCGGCGCCGCTTCGTGCGCGCCTGCTGGCGGCCGGGGCCGACTTCGTCGTCGTGACCGCGATCGGGCTTGCGGTGGAAGAGGCGCTGCGCGTGGTGCTCGCGCAGGGCATCGGCCTCGGGCCTCCCCCGGGGCTCTATCCCGCGTCGATGTTCGTCGGCGGCTGGGTCTACTTCGTGCTGTGCGAGACCCGGCTGGGCGGGCGGAGTGTGGGGAAGATGGGCGTGGGCCTCCGGGTCGCCGGCTCCGACGACGCGCTGTGGTGCTCGGTCCGCTACGTCGCGAAGGTCCTCCAACTGCTGCTGGGCCGCGGGCTCCTGTTCGGCGTCGCCCTGTTCGACGAGCGCCGGCGCGCGCTCCACGATCACCTCGCCGGCACGGTCGTGGTGGTCGATCCCGACGCCTCGATGTTCAGCCCTCCTACCTCCTGATCCGCGCGCCCGATGCGCGCACTTTCGGCCCGAGCCGGTAGTGACTACCGCTTGGGGTACAACCGGCCCGTTCCCGTCTCCCCTCGCCGTATAACCGGTTCGTGTGCTGCAACCGCACCGCTCCGCCGCCGGCCTCGCTCGGTTCGCCGTCGCCGATCGCGTTGTGCGGGGCGGGCCGGCCGGGAGAGGGCGGTGAGCCGTTCTCCGCGCCCGTCGGGCCGTGCGGCCTGGCACCGCGCGGCGGTCGAGTGGTTCTCGGAGCTGTTCAGCCCCGACGAGCACGCCACGGTCATCCTGCGCCAGCGTCCGGGTCCCGGGGTGAGGCAGCTCTCCCGGCTCGCCGGGCACTGGTGCCATCCCTCCGGCCAGCGGCTGCTCCGCGTGGCGAACGAGACGGGCAGCGACGTGTTCTGCGGCGTCAATCCGACGGTGCCCGGCTCGAGCCGCGAGGTGGCGGAGGTCCGGCGCCTGCAGGTCGACTTCGACACGGACGGCGACGGGCGCGTCGGCCGGCTGATGCGGGACGTGCGCTCGGGGCGCGTGCCGATGCCGGCCGTGGTGGTGCGCTCGTCGGTCGGCCGGTGGCAGGTGCTGTGGCATGTCGACCCGGCGGCGTGGACGGTGGCCGGGGCCGAGGAGGCCAACCGGCGGCTCGCCGCGGCGTACGAGGGCGACCCGGCGGTCGTGGACGTCACGCGCGTCATGCGGGTGCCGGGCTTCATCAACTGCAAGCCGGGCCGCGGCGGCGTGCGCGTCGCGCGGGTCCCCCGGTCGGCGTACGACCCGCGGGGCGCCGGCTCGCAGTGGTGGGAGCCCGGGGCCTTCCGCGGTGTGGTGCCCGCGCGCTCGGCGCCGCTGGCGGCCACGGTCCCGAAGGCCGCGCCGCGGGCGGCTCGTGCGCCCGCGCGCTACATCGGGGGCCGGCGCCAGCCGGCGTCGCAGTCCGAGGCGGACTGGCACGGCGTGGTCGACGCGTTGCGCGCGGGGGAGTCGCCGGGGCTCCTCATCCAGCAGCTCGCCGAGTTCCGGGACGACAAGGCGAACCCGCGGGACTACGCCGAGCGCACCGTGGTTCGCGCGTGCCGGTCGCTCGGTGTGCGGGAACCGGATACCGAGTACGGCCGCCGTCACCCGGTGCGGCCGGTGTCGCCGGGCCGCTAGCCGGCGCGGCATGCGGGAGGGCAGGTCGATGAAGCAGCAGAGGTTGAAGCGTCACGGCGTGGTCGAGCTCGCGCTCGTGCCGGAGACGCGCGAGGAGTACGAGGCGGCGATGCAGTCGCGGGCGCGGACCGTCGTGCTCACGATGGACCGGATCCGGGAGTGGAACCTCTCGGTCGACGTCGTGGTCATGTCGGAGGCCAGCGCCGCGGCGGCCATCTTCGGGACCGACCGCGACTTCTACGAGACCGTGCTCGAGGAGGACGCGGGCGAGAGCCCGCCGGAGGACCAGCTCGAGTTGGGCGCCGAGGAGCCGGCCGGCGCGGCGGCGGAGCCGGCGGGCGAGGCCGCCGCGGCGGGGTAGGTCCCGATGGCCAGGCGCGGGCGGTTTCGTCAGGCGGCGCGCCCCAGCGGGGTAAGGACCCAGCGGTACCCGGAGTTCGCGCCGGAGGACCGCGGCGAGACGACCGACCGCCTGGAGGCGCGGCGGACCGCGGACTCGGATTGGCTCGACACCTGCGATCAGGTGGATGGCCGGATCGATCCCGACGACGAGGTGCTGCCGCAACGGCGGCGCCTGAGGACGCACGGCGATCTCGTCTACGAGGTCGCGCTGTCGATCGAGATCGCCCGGAAGCTGGAAGGCCGGGCGGGCCTGCTGCGGCGGTCGCACCCGTCGCTGTGGGTCGCGGACAGCCGCCTGTTCGGCTTCCGGGACCCGCTGCCGGAACGCCGGGCCCGGGCCCTCGAGGCCGACGGCGCCCTGCGGACGCATCGGCTGCGGGACGGCCTGCGGGACCTGCCCCGCGTCGGCCTGGACGCGTTCGCGCGGGTTGCCGAGGAGGTGTGCGACCGCCGCGACCTCAGCGACATCGGCGGGTTGACGGTGGCCGAGGCGCAGGCGGTGGGCCGCGTCCGCTACGGGCCTCCGCTCGACGTGGTCTTTCTGGCCTCACAGACGGATCCGGTCCTGCTCAGCGCCGCGGGGGCGCTCGTGCGGCAGGCGTCTTCGAGCTCGCGGCTGGGCGAGCACCTCGACCGGGCCGCGCAGGCCATCGCGCTGCGGCACGTCGACCTGTGCGTGCGCGACCCGTACCGCGCCGCGGCGGTCGAGCGGCGGTGGGCGGCCGGGCGCGAGGGCCTCGGCCTCGAATCCCTCGATCCCGGCGGCGCGAACCTCGGCGCGTGGTTCGGACGCACCCGCGCGGTGGCCGAGGTCCACTACGCGGTCGGTCTCGACCCGGTCCGCGAGCCGTTGCCGCGGGCGGCGGTCGAGGCGGTCCTCGCCTGCGGCGGCCCGCTGCCGGACGGGGTGCGCGCGGTGGGCGGCGCCGGTCGCGACTGCCACCGCGTCGCGCGCGCCGTGCAGGCGGGCTTCTCCGCCGTCCGGCGGCTGGACTCTTGGATGAACGCCAACCCCCGGACGGTGGCGGGGGTGATGGCGCCCATCCTGGCGCGTGCCGGGGCGTCGTGGCCGCTGGCGGACCGCGCCGCCGTCGTCGAGCGGCACCCGCTCGCGGAGGCGCCGGCAGAGGCGCCCGCGCGCCCGTCAGCGCCGGCCGCCGAGCCGCCGCCCCCGGCGGCGGACCTGTATCTGGAGGGCCGCCCGCTTGCGGGCGCCCGCTGGCCGGCGGGC
>JAPOVI010000076.1 GCA_026708265.1 Acidobacteriota bacterium | reverse complement strand
AGGGGGAGACGCTGGTCGTGGAGACGACGAACTTCCTCACCGAGACCAGCCTGCGCGGATCGAGCCGCGACACCGAGCTCGTCGAGCGCTTCCGGCGCGTCGATCCCGACACCGTGATGTACGAGTTCACGGTGGAGGACCCGAACAACTACGCCCGTCCGTGGACGATGACGATGCCGTTGCGGCGGACCGACGGCCCGCTCTTCGAGTACGCCTGCCACGAGGGGAACATCGGCATGCACGGCATCATGGCTGGCGCACGCCGCAAGGACACCCAGCGCGTCGACGAAGTCCGGTAGCGCGCGCTGACGGCGATGCCGGGCGCGCGGGAGCGGTGGCCCATCCCCGCCCCGGCATCGCAGGTCCACGGCGCAGATTCGGAGCGGACGCGGCAGGCCGATCAGGCGCGAAGGTCGTAGCAGAGCAGCCGCGGAGGTGTACCGCGGATGAGGTCGCGGGCGTTCTGCACGACGTAGAGCAGCCCGCGGCTGAGCACCGGGAGCGCCCACGACTCGCGGGCCGCGAAGAGCCACGCCCGGGAGATCTCGCGGTAGCCGCGCGGCGTCAGGTCCATCCACAGCAGGTGGCCGAGCTCGCCGAGGCACAGGAACTGCCCGTCCGCGGCCAACAGCGACCCGCGCGCCGTGCCCAGGATCTGCTGGCCGCGGCGCCCGCCGATCTCGAACGTCTCGGTCCACGTCGGCGCCTCGCGCCAGACCACCTGTCCGCTCGCCGCGTCGACGCACGCCAGCGACGAGTCCCCCATGTTGCGCCCGTCGAAGCCGTAGAGGTAGCCGTCGCGCTGGATGGCGGTGTTGTAGTGGAGCGCGAACTCGCGCGTCGTCCAGACGACCTCGTGCGTGAAGTCCGGCCGCACGGCGACGAGCGCGCCTCCGGTGCGGTAGCTGGCGGAGACGAACACCCGGTCGTCGAACACGACCGGGCAGGAGGCGTTGACCGACTCGTAGGTGCGGCTGCGGAACGGAAACTCGAAGTCGACCGCCCCGTTCGCCGGATCGATGGAGAGTAGTCCACCGCTCGGCGGGCTCGACTCGCCCCCCGCGAACACGAACACGCGCCTGGCCCCGTGCACGATGCCGGGAACCGGTGAAGCGTAGCTCGGCCCCCAGGTGCCGGCCCGCCACACCTCGCGCCCGCCGGCGGCGTCGAAGGCGATGACGCAACCGCCGTCGGGGGCGCCCGCATTGACGATCAGCAGGTCGCCTTCGAGGAGGGGCGTCGCCGAGACGCCGAAGAAGTCCTGCCGCACGCCGTAGTCGCGGCGCAGGTCACGCCGCCAGACGACGTCGCCCGATGCGAGCGCCAGGCAGTGGAGGACCGCCTCGGCCCCCATCGCGTAGACCAGCCCTCGCGCCGGATCGATGACCGGGCTCGAGCGGGGGCCGTTGTTGTAGCCGTAGCGGTCCTCGTAGGCGCTCGGGTAGCGGAAGGTCCACTGCCGGGCGCCCGTCTCGGGGTGCAGGCAGTCGACGATCTCCCGATCGCCGATGCGGTGCATGAAGACCAGCCGGTCCCCGACTATGGCCGGAGAGGCATAGCCGCTCCCCTTGGCGAGCTCCCAGAGGAGCGGAGGCGGGAGCGTGCGGCTGAGCCGGGTCTCGGTCGAGACGGCGTCGTGGGTGGGTCCGAGGAAGTAGGGCCAGTCGTGGGTCACCGCGTCGCCCGCGAGCCGTCGCGGCGCTCCGTGCAGGACCGTCTCGCCCGCCTCCGCCTGCGCGCGTGCGGGTGCGGCGAGCGCTGCCGGGGCCAGCAGGCCGCCGAGCAACGCCCGCCGTGAGATGACAGTCACTCCGTCGGGTCCGCGCTCAGTTCGCCGCCTGCTTCCGGATGCTGTAGAGCCTGGTGGCGGTCCGGATCAGCAGCCGATCGCCGGCGATGGCCGGCGACGCCATCGCCATCTCGTCGAGGCGGTTGACGCCGAGAACCTCGTAGTCCGAGCCCGCCCGGATGACGTAGGTGTCGCCCTGCTCGCTGAGCGCGAAGATCTTGCCGTTGTAGGCCCACGGCGACGAGGTGAAGCTGGCCCCCACCCGGATCCGCCGGCGCGGGTAGACCGGCTCGCCGGTCAGCGCGTCGTAGGCCTCGAAGAAGCCGCGGTCGAGCAGGCTGTAGTAGACGTCGCCGTAAATCAGCGGCGACGTGTTGTAGTTGCCGGCCCGCGGCTGGTACCAGGCGACGTAGTCGTTCGACGACGCGCCGTCGGCCAGCGTGATGTCGCCGCTCGCGCCGGGCTGGATGGCGTAGGCCGGCCGGTGGTTGTCGCCGAAGTAGCCGGAGTTGACGTAGACGCGGCCATGCGCCGCGAACGGCGTCGGGATGGCGGCCCAGGACATCCGCCCGTCCATCTCCCACAGCAGGTTGCCGTCGAGGTCGTAGGAGCGGATGCGCCTCACGCCCGAGGTCACGATCTCGGTGCGCAGATCGTTCTCCCAGACGAACGGCGTGGCCCAGGTGGAGCCCTCGTCGCGGGACCGGCGCCAGAGCTCCTCACCGGTCCGCTTGTCGAGCGCGGCGATCCACGACTCCTCCTCGTTGTCGTAGACGACGATCAGCATGTCGCCGTAGACGACGGGGGAGGAGGCCGAGCCCCACTCGGACCGCGTGCGCCGATACGGCGTCAGGGCGCTCCAGACCTCGTTGCCGTCCATGTCGAAGGCGTAGGTGCCGAGGTCGCCGAAGCGGACGTAGACGTGCTCGCCGTCCGTCGTCGGGGTCTCGGACGCGTAGGTGCTCTTCTGGTGCCGCGGGAACGACGGGACCCCTTCGGCGACCGAACGCTGCCACAGGATGTCGCCCGTCTCCAGGTCGAGGCAGTAGACCAGCCAGTCGTGGTCGATCGGCGGAGGATCCGGACGCCCGCGCGGCGCGTAGAGGCCGGGCTTCGGCTGCTCGAAGTCGCCGATCGCGGTCACCGTGGTCAGGAACACCTTGTTGCCCCAGACGACGGGGCTCGACCAGCCCAGGCCGGGGATGTCCGTCACCCACTCGACGTTCTCGGTCTGGCTCCAGGTCTCGGGCAGGTTCGGGTTGTCGGCGACGGCGGCGTTCATGGTGGGGCCGCGGAAGTGCGGCCAGTTGTCGCCGTCGCCGGCCGGCTGCGCCAGAGCCACGGCGGAGGCGAGCGCCACGAGCCCTGGAACGAGTGCGATCCGCTTCATCTGGTTACCTCCGTCAGAGCCTGCGCAAGTTGAAGTCGGGTGAGGCGGCGCCTGCGGGCGGGCGTCACCCGCGGCGAGGCCGGCTGCAAGCGCACGCCGCCCGATCGCCGGGCGGGCGATCGGGCGGCGTCGTCGCGGATGGCGCGGGCCAACGGCCACCGCCACGACGGGTTCTAGCGACCCGGCAACATGATGTGCGCCGCCGACGTTCCGGCCTGCATGACCCAGGTGCCGGCGCGCGTGTAGCTTCCCTCTTCCGGAAGGCCGAGGGACTCGCCGGTGGCGAACGGAACGGCGATCGTCATGTGCAGGGCGGCGGAGTCGGCGTCGGCTCCTGCCACGGTGTAGTACATGCTGCCGTAGACCGACACCTCGCGGGTGCCGTCCGCCTCGGCGGCATCCTGCAGCCCGCGGATCTCCTCGGCGCTCTGGCCGGACATCGCCCAGGCGCGGTTCTGCTGGATGCGGGGGAGGTTGCCGACGCTCGTGCACTGCACGCTGAACGACATGCCCGGCTGGTCGGAACGGTCCCAGCAGACGAGGTCGTTGTCGCCCTCGCGGAGCACTTCGTACTCGCCGGCGTCGTCCAGCCGGATGACCATCGCGCTGCCGGCCAGGGCGGGCGGCGCGGCCATCAAAGCGGTGGCGATCGCGTCGTCGTCGGACTGGGCGGCGGGCGAGCCGATCGCAAGCGGGACAAGGCAGAGCAGGGCGAGCGCAAGAGCGGCCGGGCTGTCGAGGGCGGGCTTGATCCGCTTCATCTGAGTAGCCTCCATTCGTTACCTGCGTCCCGCCGCCGCGTCGCGCGGCCGGCGGGTGCGGCAATTGCGCCTTACATCATCGCACAGTGGAGCACCCATGCCGACCGGGCGAGGTGCGCCGCCCACCGGCGCGCTGCCGACCCCTGGGCGCGGAGCACCCGGGCAGGAAAGGGACGCGGCGTGCGCTGCTCGCGGGCGTGCCGTCGTCGGCGCGTGGCGCGCCCGTGCCGACAGGGGATACGATGCGTAGCGGCCCCGGGAACTGCGCGGGGCAGGCGGTCTCGCGCCCGAGATGGGCCCCGGGGAGCTTCGTGCGTTGCTTTGCGGCGCGGGGCAGGCGGTTCGTCACCGGAGACGGGCCGGGACTCCGCTCTGCGCCGCGCGGCCGGCCCGTCCCGCGCCGGAGATGAGCTCGTGTCGAACGCAGAGGTCAGAGACTCATAGGGAAGCAGAAAGGGAGGCGTTCATGATTCGTCGATCCACACGGTTCGCGGTCGGATTCGTCGGGGCCGCCGTGTTCTCCGCGGCGCTCGCGCCGGCCGCGCTCGCCCAGTCGACGGCGCCGGACGACGCGGGGACGGACGCCGGGCTTCCGGTCGCGAGCCCGGGTACGGTCGGGATGTCCGCGGACGCGCTCGGCCGCATTGCGCCGGCGATGCAGGCCTATGTCGACGACGGCCGGCTGGCCGCCGTGATGACGATGGTCGCGCGCCGGGGGCAGGTCGTTCACTGGGAGGCGGTCGGGACCCGCGACACGGCCAGCGGCGACCCGCTGGAGCGGGACGACATCTTCCGCATCTACTCGATGACCAAGCCGGTGACCAGCGTCGCGACGATGATCCTCGTCGAGGAAGGCAAGGTCGCGCTCGACGATCCGCTGTCGAAGTTCGTGCCGGAATTCGGCGACGTCAAGGTCCTGGCCGCGGGCGGCGAGCGCGTCGCCGCGGACGGTCCGATCACGGTCGAGCACCTGCTGACGCACACGTCGGGCCTCAGCTACGGGTTCTTCGGTGACTCGGCCGTCGACGCCCTCTATGTCGAGGCGAACCCGCTCGCCGCGGCCGAGGGCCTCGACGACTTCGCCCGGCGCATCGCCGAGCTCCCGCTCATCGCCAGCCCCGGGACGCGCTGGACCTACAGCGTCTCGACCGACATCCTGGGCCGCATCGTCGAGGTCGCCTCCGGGCAGCCCTTCGACGCTTTCGTCAAGGAGCGCATCCTGGATCCGCTCGACATGGACGACACGGCGTTCTGGGTGGCCGAGGAGAAGCGCGGCCGCTTCATGGCGAACTACGCGCAGGCCGGCGACGCGCTGGTCATCGCCGACTCCCCGACGGAGGGCGAGTACACCAGCCCGCCGAACTTCCCGTCGGGCGGCGGCGGCCTGACCTCTACCGCGTCCGACTACATCCGCTTCGCCCAGATGCTGCTCGAGGGCGGCGCCCTCGGCGACGTCCGCATTCTCGGCGCGGAAACCGTCGCCAAGATGCGCGAGAACCGGCTGCCGGACGCCCTGGTCCCGATCGAGCTCGGGACGTTCCTGAGCCCCGGCTACGGCTTCGGGCTCGGCTTCGCGGTCATGATGGACGCGGATTCGTCGCCGGAGCCGGACCACAACGGCGTCTACCGCTGGGCCGGCGCCGCCAACACGTTCTTCTGGATCGACCCCGAGGCCGAGCTCGTCGGCATGGTCTGGACCCAGTTCATGCCCTTCGCGGCCTACGACCTCGAGCGCGAGTTCCAGACCCTCGTCTACGAGGCCATCGAGTAGCCCTCGCGGATTCGTCCCCGGATCCCGGCGGGCTGCCCGTTTCGAGTCGCCCTGCCGGGACCGGGTCGTCTGGTCGCCGTTCTTGGCGTCACAGTGCCCCGTTACGCGAGGGATCCCCGGCGTACTCCGGGGAGTCGGTGGCGTACGTTCCACTGACGGCACGACCTCGGCGATCATCTCGATACTTGGATCTCGAATAGCCCAGATGCCGCATCCGGCCGATTTCGTCGACGCACATCATCGCTGTTGGGAGGATGCGCAGCTTATGGTCGTGGAGGAGCGCTGGGCGAACGCCGACCAGTTGTACGGCTTCAGCGCGGAGTGCGGCCTGAAGGCGGTGATGCAGTGCCTCGGAATGCCGGTCGACGAAACCGGAAAGCCCGTAGAGCGTGAACACCAGGAGCACGTCCCGCGCATATGGCAGGCGTTCGCGGCCTTCGCTGCCGGTCGCGGTGGCCAGCGGTATCTGAGATTGCTTCCGGAGGGCGAGCCGTTCGCGGACTGGTCGCATCATGACCGCTACGCGCATCGGCGGCACTTCAAGCAGGAGCGTGTCCAACGGCACGCGGATGCGGCGCGGGCGGTTCGAACCATGGTGCAGAACCTGGCCGAGGAGCGGAGAGCGTGACACCGGAGTTCGTTGCTTTCGACGCAATCTGGGCGCGCGTCGTCGACGCGGTCGCGTCGGCAGGAGCAATCCCGGAGAGGGCTGAGCCCGTCTACCTCGTGCGGAATCTCCATGGCCAGGTCCGGGTCGCGGTGTCGGAGGAAGTGGAAGCCGATGCGTCGTCCCGGGAGGCACTCGACCGTCTAGCCACTCACCTGCGCAGCGTGCTGGGTGCACATGGCGCTGCCGACGGTGGCGTCCTGTTCGTGACGCCCTCACTGCTAGGGAACACCCGCGAGACCGCGCGCGAAGTCCGTCGCGGCGTCTATCTGGTAGAGCGCCTTGTGACGGGCGGCGATTGGTGGAGGGTCGGAAAGCCGCATGCGGCCACTGGAGCGCGTCGCTACACGCTGTTCTCCGTCAAGGGCGGCGTGGGGCGCAGCACGACCGCGGCCGTGCTGGCGTGGCATCTCGCGTCCAGCGGCCAGCGTGTACTCGTGGTCGATCTGGACCTGGAGTCGCCGGGACTGTCGTCGGCGATGTTGGAGGCAGCTGCGTCTCCTTCGTTTGGCGTCACCGATTGGTTCGTGGAGGACCTCGTCGGGCAAGGTGAGTACGTGATAGGAGAGATGACCGCGGCGCCCGCGTGGGCGCGCGACCTGGAGGGCGACGTCCGCGTCGTGCCTGCCCACGGCCGAGACCCCGGCGAGTACCTGGCCAAGCTGGGTCGTGTCTACATGAGTACCGGAGACACCTGGTCTGCACGGCTGGAATGCCTGCTGTCTCGACTGGAGGTGAGCTACAGGCCGACGGCGATCATCATGGAGAGCCGCAGCGGATTGCACGACATCGCCGCGGCCACGGTGACCGACCTCGATGCTCACGTCCTTCTGTTCGCCACAGATTCCGACAGCACGTGGACCGACTACGATGTTCTCTTCCGACACTGGGAGCGCTACGGTCTGGCGACCGAGATCCGGGAGCGGCTGTCGATCGTATCGGCGTTGACTCCCGAAAGAGACGCGGTACGTTACCTGCAAGGGTTCCGCGAACGGTCGTGGGACCTCTTTCGGTCGGTGTACGACGAAGTGCCTCCGGCCGGAGATGCGGGCGATGCATACTCGTTCGACCTGCATGACGACGAGGCTCCCCATCACCCTGTCCCCATATTTTGGAATCGTGGTCTGGCCGCGGGAGCCTCGCTGCGCGACCTTCCCAGCGAGGAAGCAGCCGTCGCCCCTACCTATGCGAGTTTCCTGATGCGATTCGACACGGTCATCGGCGGCGGGGGAGTCGGGCGATGACAGGCGACATCACTGCCGAAGCAGCACGCGCAGCGTTCTGCGCTCTCCCGGAGGGAACGCATCACGGTGACGACCCGTCGCCTGAACACGTATACCTTCCGCGCTCCCATCTCAGGGCGCTGGATCCGAACAGCTCCCTGGTCACCGGCATGCGGGGGGCGGGCAAGACGTTCTGGTGGAGTGCCCTGCAGGACGAGGCCGTGCGCGGGCTGCTGGGCCGCCAAGACCCGACGTTGGAGTGGAGCCAGGGAGCCCAGGTCCGCATCGGGTTCGGGGTCAGGCCCGCGCCGGATCAGTACCCCAGCAAGGACGTCCTGCGAAGCCTGATGGGGGCGGGAGCCGAGCCGAGAACGATCTGGCGGACGGTCCAGGCCTGGCAGATGGCGCCTAACGATCATCCGCTACGCGCGCGCGGTTCGTGGTCGAAGCGCGTG
>JAPOVI010000351.1 GCA_026708265.1 Acidobacteriota bacterium | reverse complement strand
ACCGCCGACTCGGTGGCGCTGCGCGGCTCCGCGCGGGAGCCGACGACCACCGTCTCCTCGGCGAATCCCGCGAGCAGGCTCCGGATCTCCGCTGGCGACAACCCGAGCGCTTCGACCTCGGCCGGGGTCAGGCCGAGGGCACGAGCCAGCGTTTCGACCGGCGCGTCCGTACGGCCCTCCGCCTCTTCCGGCTGGTCGGCCTCCTGCGCCTGCGCGCTCACGTTGGACGCGAGCCCGTTCCAGGCCGGCACGAGCAAGGCCAGCATCACGGCTACACGCCACAGCACGCCCCTCGTCTGCGTAGTACTCGCCTGGGCTTCCCGCACGCAATCTCCTGGCTTCATGATCGGTAGTCCAGACTCGTCAGCCGGGCCCCGGAGCCGACCTCACGTCGTCCGTCGTCTTCTCCGTGGGCCCGTCGTCGTCACCGCCATTCCCTCGTCCTCACCGTCGTGATCTGGACGGGAACGGTCTTGCGCCGCTCGGCACGGAGGTCTTTCCGCCCCACCGTCAGGTCGACGTACGCCAGGGTCGCGAGCGGGTGCACTCGAGGAACAGCCCGGACAGCGATGGGGAATGCTGGCGCCCGCGTGCCGGCGGGCAAGGTGGGTTCCGGCTACCAGGGCATGAGCCAGAGGCGTCGCACGAACTGCAGATAGATGGACCGGTGCCCAGCGTCGGTCGCCCGCCGCACCGAGGCATGCGGGTCTTCCTGGCGGAGCGGCGCGGCAGCAAGCCGCAGCCGCGGGTGGGCGTTCCGGGCGACGGCCCTTCCGTGCGTCTGTCGTCGTGTCGGCATCGTTGGGGTTTCCTCCTCTTGTGGTCCCATAGGCAGGGTTCGATCGGAACCTGCCCAGCCCTTCAGTGTACCAAGCTGGAGGCGAGACGTGGTTCTCCGGGTTCGGCACCCCTCTCACGCCCGGCGCGATCGCGACGCCATCTCCACCATCGCCCTCGTCCTCGCTTGGACACCGGATCGCACGTCCTGGCATCGAACGCCACGACGCCTACCGGTTCTGATGCTCGAGCCCACCCCGATCCCGTTCCGCGGCCGGCGATGTCGCCGCGGTACGTCCCGGGGACGCGCTGGCCGCCGCTGGCCTCGCACCGCTCCCAACGGGCGACCCGCGAGAGCCGGCCCGGCTCATCGGGACCCACCGCGCATGGCATGGCCGTCTATTGCCGCACGATCTGGTCGGTCCCCATCCTTGAGTGCCACCCGGCACCTCATGCTGCGGTTTCTATCTTCGTCCATGTCCTTCCGCCTGGCGTCATTCGTCGCCGCCGGCTTGTCCCCAGCGCGCGATCGCGCCTCCGTACCGCTGCGCCGCTCCTGCGGGGCTCGCCACGCGGCGGGCCTTCCGGTCGCGGCGGAACCGCCGCCGGCCCCGGGACGCGTTCCACTCGTCGATCGCGTACGCGAAGCGCCAGTCCCAGAACACCAGGCTCCAGATGTTGCCGCGGAACACCGCGACGAACACGCTTTTCTCGGCTTCCCGAAGCGCCGCCAGCGCTTCGTCGAAGCGTTGGTTCTTCTCCGGATCCGTCGTGTCGACGACCGTCTCGTCGAGGACCGTGCTCGTCGCCTGCAGTATCCGCTGCCGTTCGGCCCGCGACGTGTACTGCTTGCGGTATTGCGTGTGCACCCCGAGGTCCCGGAAGCGCGCCGGCGGCCCGACGCCGGGTGCGAGCGTCAGGATCGATCTCGCCTGCCGGATCGCCGCCTCGAGTGCCTGCCCCGCGTCGTGGTAGCCGGCGAGGAGGTCCGGGGCCGGGTCCTCGGGGTCGGCCATCATGCGCGTCACCCCTGCGGCTGGCAGTAGGCGCTGAGAACCGTCCGGCCGTCCCGCGTCGTGACGTCGACCCGCGCCGGTGCGTCCCGGACGTAGTGCGCTGTGTGCGGGTCGTCGTTGACCACGATGCTCACCGGTATCAACCCCTGGTGGGGGGACGGGAGCCGTTCGGGGCGAGGGTGGCCGCAGCGCCGGCGGCCGGGATGGTGAACGTGAACCGCGTTCCCTGGTTCTCCCGGTCGTTCTCGGCCCAGATGCGGCCCCCATGCGCCTCCACCAGCCCCTTGCAGATGGACAGACCGAGGCCGGACCGTTGCGCACCGGCCTTGCGGTCGTCGCGGGCGCCGATGGCGTGCTTCCGGAACAGGTGGGGCAGTCGCTCCGGCGGTACGCCGCGACCTCCATCGGTCACCGAGACGGCAACCTGCCCGCCATCGGCGAGCGCCGCGCTCGAGGACGGCGGCATCGCTGAAGCTCCCGAAGGCCACGCGACGGCCCTTGATGCCGAGGGACGTCGACTCGGTGAGCGCGACGTCCACTCCGAACAACACCTGGTAGCCGAACAGCCTGGCGCCGAGCTCGGTCTGATTGCTCGTGGTCGTCGACGCAAGGTTCTGCTGGACGACGCGCAGGTCGTCCTGGCGGTCGGGGGGGAAGTACTGGGCGACCGAAGTGATTAGGTCCGGGTCGCTGTTCCGCACCCACAGCAGGCCGTGGTCGACGCGGGAGAAGCCGACCCCCGCCCCGACGCCGACGTAGGGCGTGACACGGCTGCGGCTCGTCAGGTCGAAGTACGCGTTGCCGAACAGGTTGTGCGAGGTGATGCTGCCGATGCGGTCCTGGGCCACCACGACCTCGGCATCGAGCTTCGCCACCGCCGCACCACTGCTGCCCGCGACGGCGGACGTCTCGTTGTGCGCGGTCTCGCGGTAGAAGCACTCGAGCTCGCCACGCAGCCGGCCGGTCCCCGTGAAGCGGTAGCCCAGGGCGCCGCCGGCCAGGATGCCGGCCGCCCCGTCGAAGGCGTTCGTCCACGCCGTGCCCGGGGCGTTCGGGTCGCTGCAGAACGCGGGCATCAGGTCCGTGAAGGGATTGAGGTGCTCATCGCAGATGCTGCCGGGGGCGTTCGGCGCGACCACCTCGATGTCGAGGGCGGGCGTGAAGTGGACGCCCAGCTCCTGGCTCAGGTAGAAGCCGCTCCCGGACTGCGCGCGGACCTCGCCGGGCGCCAGGGCCGCGAGCATGGCAACCGACAGTGCGAGCGCCGTGATGTGCCGCATTCTGCAGACTCCTGTCATCAGCAAAGCTCCGCCTCAGACCGAGGAGGCAAGTAGGCCTCGGTGCGGTCTGAGGGTGAGGCGGACTCCGGCCGCTGCCCTCTCTGCTGCGCGAAGCCGCGTTCATTGGTCGCCCGGGCGTTTCCGGCGTCCATACCGCTCTGTTCCATAGGCGCCGCGCGGTCGGTGTCCTGCACCGTCGTCACCTCCAACGCGAGGCGGCGCAGCGCCGCCGTCATGTCCCCCGCGTTCGGCAGCAACCCGATGTGCGCGTACGTGCCGTTGCCCACCACCAGGGCCACCCGGCCGGCGGCGAAGGCGTCCGGCGACGACGGCAACAGAACGACCGCCAGCAGCAACAGGGCGCCGAGGTTCGCTGGGTAGCATCCTCTCCCTCCGGGCTGGGTCGACGCTCCGGGAGGCACGCTGGCTCGGGGACTGTGGCGCCCCTTGGTTGCCTCCCGCCCGAGTGGCGCGCTCCGCGCCGCCAACCGAGGTCCCACCTCCGCTGCTGGTGGAACCTCCGGCGGTTCAGAACGTGCGCACGATCTCCACGCGGCGCTGCCGGTCGTCCGTCGGCGGATACGCCGGCAGCAGCCGGTCCGCGCCGAAACCCACGGCCCGCAGCCGCGCCCGCGCCACGCCGCGCCCGGCGAGGTGCGTCACCACCGCCTCCGCTCGCCGCTCCGACAACCGCAGGTTGTAGTCCTCCGGGCCCGTGGCGTCCGTGTGCCCCTCGAGCGTCAACTGCGCCGTCGTGAGCGTAGGGTCGTTGAGCGCCGACGCCACCCCGTCGAGGTTCCGCATCGCCCGAACCGTCAACTCCGCGGAGTCGAACGCGAACTCGATCCGCAGCATGAGGCTCACCTCCGACGGGCCGCCCGGGTCGCCCGCATCATCCGGCAACAGGGCCAGCGAACGCGTCACCGCCTCCCTCGTCACCGGCCCCTCCATCGACCGCCGCAGCCTCTGCTGACCGGACGCGGCGTCCGCGCGCAACGAGAACACCAGCGCAACCAGCACCGTCGACGTCGCCAGGGTGGTCCGTGAAGGCCTCATCGCGATCTCTCCTCACTTCGCGCAGGCGAGCGGCTCACGGCCGGTAGCCCCTCGGGCAACGGCAGGACGGCCCCCGCCCCTGGTTGAGCGCCTCGAGCGCGTCGAGCCTGTCGCAGGCGACGTTGATCTCCTGGTGCCGCGCCCGGACCTGCGCCGGCGACGACGACGTGCCCCCGGCGATCGCGCACCAGGCCCCCGCCGCCTGCAGCGCGAACACCCGTCGCTGGAAGCCGACGTTCGACCCGCACCAGCGCAGCCCCAGGTTCATCGGGTCGGAGGGAGTCGGGAAGCCGGGAATCTCGCATGCCCGTCCACCCGCGGCGCTCGGCGGCCGCGACGGTCTCGGCGGCTCCTGCGGCCTCGGTCTCGGTGGCGCCTGCGACTCCGCACTCTGCCCGGCCGGCTCGGCGGGGGCCTCCACCGCCTGGGGCCGGCCGTCGGCGAAGGTCGCTTCGAACCTCCGCGGACCGCGCCCGTCCGGCCCCTGCTCGGTGACCGACCAGGTGCCGTCCATCCTGCCGCCCTGCAGTCTGCCGCCGGTAGCCACCTGCTCCGCGCCCCCGAAGGCCCACCGGAGCGACCCCGACCCTTCCGCGAAACCGCCGCTGCACCCGCCCGTCCAGGTCACCCTCTCTTCTCGCTGGGGATTCGGGTTCCAGACGTAGCAACCCGGCCGGTTCGCCACCTCCATCCAGCACGGGACGCCGCGCGGACGCTCGGTGCACACAGGGTCGCCGCCGAGCGCCGCCGCCGCCGGTGGACCGCCCGTGTCCGGCGCGGCGGCGCTCGCCGGCGTCTCCAGCCTCGCCAGCTGGTTCCGTGCCAGCGCTCGGAACGCGCCGCGCGGATACTGGCGCAGGTACGCCTCGAAGTCCGCCGGGTCCGTGCTCTCCCGGATCGACTGCCAGAACAGGTTCTCCTGCTCCGGGTCCGGCGCCGCCGACGCCTCGACGGCCGGCGCCTCGGCACAGAAGACGTTGAGCACCTCACACGCCGGGCCCCCCGCCCGCTCGCATTCGTCGAGTGCCCCCTGGCGGGCCGCGCCTTCCGTAGCCGCCTCGACCCAGGTCCACACGTTCCGCCCCTGCGTCGGCCTCGAGTAGCCCAGCCCCAGACAAGCCGAGAACGTCGCCACGACCTCGCAGCCGGTCGTGCCGCACATGTTCAGCGCATCCGCCTCCCCCCGAAACGAGAAGGCGTACCGCCCAGCCTCCTCGTCGATGGCCAGTACTCCCGGTTCCTGGGACGACGCCGGGGAAATGCTCAGGAGAACGATTGCAATGACGCCTGTCAGACGGACCACGATGAGCCTCCTGTTGTCTGGATTCCGATGTGGCTTGCAGATGGAACCACGCTCCCCGACTTCCCTCTGGAGCTGGCGACTGTCGCAGACCTGGAGGCCGGCAGATGCGGGCCTACGGCTCGGGGTGGCGCGCATGCAGCGCCTCCAGGGCCTCCTGCACCGCTTCGATGGGTTTGAGCCCCGCCTCCGCTATCGATCGCAGTTCGCCCGGTTCCGCCCAATGCCGTCGCGCCAACCGTCGCGCGTCGTCGACCCGGCGCGCCGCCTCAACAGACTCCGACCGGTGCAGCACCGCCCGACCATGCGATGTGAACCGACGCCGGTCAACGTACAGCATCGAGAAGGAGCTTTGCGCCCTACGAATGGAGTGGATTAGGCGGAGACAGCCGGGCGGGACCACCACTCAGCAGGACGCCGGCGAGGTTCGCGTGGAGCAGCCCCAGGCCTGTCCGCGCGGTGGCGATCGCAGCCGCCGGCCGCACGGGCGGTGGCGTGCGGGAGGACCGGTGCCGGCCCTCGCCCGAAACGAGCGCCGCGCCGGCGGTCCAGTTTCCCACCCACCAGAGCCGCCCGGCCAGCCGCGAGCATAGGCCGAGGCCAACGCCAGCACGACGAATCGGCCGCAGCAGGACGCCCGCGCACCATGCGGGTCTCAACTCAGGCTCCCACGGGATGTCTCCCGAATCCCGATCCCGCCCGTCGCGTCTCGACATCAGCGCCGACTCCAACCGGCCCGGGTCGCCACCCGCCGACCCGTCACCGGCCGGGTGCTGACCCCGGGTCGGCTCGCGCCCGGTCCGCCGTGCGGACGGAGGGCTCCGGGCTGGATCCGAAGGGGATCGTTCGGATAGCTAGTGTCCGCCAGGAAACCCCTCTTGCGAGTGGTGAACTGCGACCCGATGAGCCGCATCTCGGCGTGATTTCACTATGAGTGGGGCCGCGGCAGCAATTTGGACAGCGCCCAGGAGACAATAGCCAGAGGGAGCCGTCCCGATACGCCGCGTCCAGCGACGGTTGCGCCTTGCCGTCTCACGACGAGCTCGGATTGCGAGGCCGGTCTCATACCGGTCAGGCCACTCGTCGGCCGCGTTTGCGCTCGCGCTTCTGCAGCAGCAACCCGAGGCGATGCAGGTTGCCTGCCAGCACCGACAACGCCACCGTGCGCGCGAAGCCGTCGGCACCATGGCTGCGGACTCGATCCAGGCCCCGATGCTCCAATCCGTTGATGGCCGACTCAACCCCCGGATGCGCCCGTCGCGCCGCCAAGAAGGACTCCGCTTCCTCCCGCTGCTGGTCCACCCTGGAAAGGCGCCCCGGTTTCGGAAGCGCGTTCAGGTCCAGCAGAGTGTCGAGCCGCATCCGATTGGCAGGGCTGTGGAATCCGCGGTCGAAGCTGCAGGCCCGCAATTCCGGATACAACTCCTGCGCTTCCCGCACCAACGGAACCGCCACGTCGACGTCCTCACCCTGCCACAGAATCTGGTGATGAAGGACGAACTGATGCTGGTCCTCGATCAGCGCAACCGGAACCCCCAGCTCCACCGGCGTGCCCGCCTTCCCCTTCGACACCCAGCGCGTGTGCTCTTCGAAGATCGAGAACACCTTCTCTTCATGCGGTATCGTCTCGCCCCGTACAAGCCGCCGCTCCACTTGGTCCATCTGACGCCGGGCATGCGCGATCCAACCCGCAATGGATTGACAAGTAGGTTCCCCGGCACCCCGCTCCCGCAAGGTGTCGAGCGTGGCCGCCGCACGCTCCACCAGGGCGTCGCAACGCGCCAGATATCCCTCCACCCGCGCCGGATGACGTTTCGCGCGACGCGTCGAACGCACCCCGTTGAACAGGCGCCGGACCTCGTGCGACAGATGCCGCCACTGTCGCCATCCCCCAACCGCGTGTCGCTTCGCCGCCCGCCCCGTCTCCCGCAGCAGGCACCGCATCGCGTCCCACAGCAAGCTCACGTCGGTGGGGTAGTGCACGTCGGTCTCGACCACGAACGAGTCACACCGCCCGCGTAATGGCTCGCCAGGCTTTTTTTTGCGACCTTGTGCCCGCTCTCCACCACCAGACGTCCCACCGCCGACAGCAACTCCGGCGTCAACAACGACACGTTGTCCACCACCGTCTGGTACTCGTAGTACGTCTCGTCACCAAAATCGCTGTGCCCCAGAAACGAACGGATCGTCTGGTGATGGTTCGCCAAGTCGTGGAGTCGGTCGAAGTCGCAGCCCAGACCCTGCTTGAGCACCCCCAGCACCAGAATCTGCCACAACTCCATCCCCGGCCGCCCTACCGTACGATCCACCTCCGGCAGCACGTGCTCGTCCAGCAGGGCAAACAGCCGCGCCCGCAACGCCTCGTCGCACCAGAGGTGTTGAAGCCCCTTCAACACCGCCGGCGTGTCGTCCCGCGACTTGGGGTCGAGCCGGATTTCGTCGATGGGCACCTGACCGAGCCGGAATTGCCGTCGGTGAATCTCTCTCATGGTCGCCAACGTCGCGAAGATCTCGCCGCGAGAGGCCGAAATCAAGCGGTTCACCCGTGAGAATACGACATCCAGGGTGATCTTCGCCACTCGAAATCGTCATAAACCCCCGTAGAATCAAGCTGTTACGAGTTCTCTGGCTGACACTAG
>JAPOVI010000383.1 GCA_026708265.1 Acidobacteriota bacterium | reverse complement strand
GCGAGTTCGGCATCCGCGGCTTCCTCGACGCCTACGACGCCGAGAGCGGCGAGCGGGCGTGGCGCACCTACACCATTCCGGGGCCGGACCATCCCGACAACCGCACCTGGGCCGGGGACTCGTGGCGGACCGGGGGCTCGCCGACGTGGATCACCGGCTCCTACGACCCGGAGCTCAACCTGGTCTACTGGGGCACCGGGAACCCGGGCCCCGACTGGAACGGCGACGTGCGGCTGGGCGACAACCTGTACGCCGACTCCGTGCTCGCTCTCGACGGCGACACCGGCGAGCTGAAGTGGTACTTCCAGTTCACGCCGCACGACGTCCACGACTGGGACGCCATCCAGATTCCCGTCCTCGCCGACATCACGTTCGAGGGCGAGCCGCGGAAGGCGATGCTCTGGGCGAACCGCAACGCGTTCTACTACACGCTGGACCGGGAGACGGGCGAGTTCCTCCTGGGCGAGCCTTTCGCGCTGCAGACCTGGGCGGAGGGACTCGACGAGAACGGGCGGCCGATCCGCCGGCCCGACACCTTCCCGACCCCCGAAGGCGTCGTGGTGGCCCCGACCGCGGGTGGAGCCACCAACTGGTGGTCGCCCTCCTACAGCCCGCGCACCGGATTGCTCTACGTGAACGCCTTCGACGGCGAGGGCTCGTTCTTCATTCGCGACGAGGAGTACCGCGAGGGCGAGACCTATACCGGGGGCGGCGTCCAGCAGCCGGCGCCGATGGACAACTACCAGAGCGCCATCCGGGCCATCGACCCGGCGACCGGCGATGTCCGCTGGGAGTTTCCGATGCAGCCGCGGGCGCGGTCGGGCGTCCTCTCGACGGCCGGCGACGTCGTCTTCAGCGCGACCGTCGACGGGTCGTTCTTCGCGCTCGACGCCGAGACCGGCGAGCAGCTCTGGTTCATCCCCCTCGGCGGCCCGGTGAACGCGGTTCCCATGACGTACGCCGTGGACGGAGCACAGTACGTCACCATGACCGTGGGCAACACGGTCTACACCTTCGGGCTCGACGACTGATCGGGAGGTCGGCCGCAGGGAGCCTCGCGGCCGAGCTCGGCACGTCCCGGCCGCGGGCGGCCCGGCGGCGTTCGGGCACCGCCGCCCGGTTGCGAGGCTACGCGGGATGGGCCGGCGACTCGCGACTCGGGTCTGCGGCCGCCCTACCGCCGCCGGCTCCGCATGGTCTTGAGCTGGTACCAGACGTTCAGGCCGCGGTCGCGCAGCACCCCGAAGATCTCCTGGCGGTTCTCCCAGATGCGGCGGTTGCGCACGTCGATGCCGGCCTCGCCCAGGAACACGAGTGCGAAGGCCGCAGCGTACTGCGCAGGGATGCGCGGGCCGGCGATGTCCGGCGCGAGCGTCGCGTAGTCGTGGTCGCCGTCCGCGATCCAGACCGCGGCCTCCTCGACCACCTGCGTGCGCGGCGGATAGAGAATCGGCGAGTCCGCGACGGTGTAGGTGCCGACCTGAATGGCGTAGAGCAGCGCCTCGAGCTGCGGCGCGGTCTCCGGCGTCCGGATCCGGAGCGGCGCGCCCGGCGCGGGTGCGGGCCGGTCGGGCTGGCGCCCTACCGCGCGCAGCGTCCAGTCGCGCCACTCTCCGTCGTCCAGCACGATCCACCCGTCGCGGCGCGCGATCATGTCGCGCGCCCCGTCGGCGGCCGCGAAATAGGTGGCGACCGGCGAGGTGACCACGATCGGCGCGTCCCCCGTCCGCCGGATCCGCACCGTGACTTCCGCGGAGCCTGCCCCGACCGCCTCGGCCTCGACCAGTCCCGCGTCGAGCGCCGCGAACAGATCGTGAGCGGCGAGCGCCGGCGAGCGCGCACCACGGGTTCCCGCGTCACTGCTCCCTGCAGCGCTGGTTCCCGGGCGGTTGGTCGCCGCGGCGTCGGCCTCCGCGGCGCGAGCTGCCCCGCCCCTGTCGGCGCGGAAGAAGAAGAGGTGCTGCCCCGGGAGGAAGTCGTGCAGCGCCTCGAGCTCGAAGCCCCCCGCCTGCCACTCGGCGAGCACCTGCCGGACGGACATCGTGTGGTCGGCCTTGATCTGATCGCCCGTGCCGTCCTCGACGCGGTACTCGAGCAGGGCGACCCGGCCCCCGGGCGCCAGCGCCTCCCGGATGCCGGCGAGCATCGGCTCGGGTTCCGACATCTCGTGGTAGACGTCGGCGATGATGATCCAGTCCATGGCGCCGGCCGGCAACCGGGGGTCGGCGGGGGTGCCGAGCACCGCCTCGATGCCGCGGACCCCCTCCCGCGCCGCGTGGCCGCGCATGATGTCCAGCATCTCGGGCTGGATGTCCTGGCAGTAGACCGTGCCGCCCGGCTGGACGCGGCGCGCCATCCGGCGGGCGTAGTAGCCCGAGCCGCAGCCGACGTCCGCCACGACGTCGCCGGGACGGAGGCCCATGGCGTCGAGCACGCGCTCGGGCTGCTCCTCGTCGATGCGCGACGCCCGCTCCAGCCACTCGGCGCCGAGATAGCTCATGAACTCGGCCGGAACCCGGTGGCGCTCCGCACGCCCGTCCTGGGCGGCGGCCTGCCGCGCCGGCAGCGCGAGGGCGAGCGCGCAGGCGACGATGCCGGCGATCCGGGCTGGACACTTCGATGGCATGAGTCGTTCCCCCGCCTGAGCATACAGCCACCCGCCAGGCGGGCGACGGCTCCTTACGCCCTTGGGCGCGAGCGTTGCGCCGAACGCCCCCGCCCCGCTCGGCGCCCCTCCTTCGTCCCAGCGCGCTCGAGATCGTACCGCTCCGCGGCCCGGGGTCCCTCGTGGTAGGGTACGCGCCACGTCCGCGGGCCGGGCTCGCCGGTCCGGCGGCGCTGCGGCCCGCCGTGCGCCGCGACACCGCGGGCGCTCCGCCGCGGCTCGACCATGGGTTCGCTCAGGGACGCCCTCCTCGCGCTCGGCTGGCCCGGCCTCGTCGCCATCGCCATCCTCGATTCTTCGGGCGTGCCGCTGCCGGGCGGCGTCGACCTGGTCGTGATCCTCCTGTCGGCGCAGCAGCCGGCCCTGTTCCCGCTTGCCGCCCTGCTTGCCGCGGGCGGCTCCAGCATCGGCTGCTGGGTGCTCTACCGTATCGGTCGGAAGGGCGAGGGCGCCGTCCTGGCTCGCGTATCGCCCCGGACCCGGGACCGCGTCCGCCGCACGGTGCAGCGCAACGACGTCCTGGCCGTGTCGACCGCGATGCTGGGGCCGCCGCCGTTCCCGACGAAGGTCTTCGTCCTGATGGCCGGCATGGTCGGCATGGACGCCAGACGGTTCCTGGCCGCGGTCTTCGGGGGGCGGCTCGTGCGCTTCGGTGCCGAGGGCTGGCTGGCGGCCCGCTTCGGCGAACGCGCCGGGGCGCTGCTGGAACAGCACTACGGGACGATCGGCGGGGGGCTCGTCGCTTTCCTGTTGCTGGTACTGCTGGCCCGGCGGCTGGCCGCCCGCCGCGCCGCGGCCGGCCCGACACCCTCCTGAGAACGGTTGGGAGAGGGCTGCCACCCGGACGCTCCCCCTGGCGCCGCGCGCATCCCGCCGCGCTCCTGCGCGGGGGCGTGCCTGCCGATAGAATGATGGGAGAGCGAGGCAACGACAGGCTTGAGCGGACTGATTCCCGAGGCATTGCTGAGCCCGGCCGTGCTGTTCTGGACGTTCGGGCTCTCCCTGGCGCTGTTCGTCGGCAGTCTCGTCGCGATGCCGATGCTGCTCGCCCGGCTCCGCGCCGACTACTTCGCGCGGCCCGACGCGGGCGGGGAGGGCTGGCTGCACCGGCATCCGGCGGCCCGGATCGTCCTGCTGGCCGTGAAGAACGTCCTCGGGCTCGCGCTCCTGGCGGCAGGGCTGGCCATGATGGTGCTCCCCGGCCAGGGCATCATCACCATCCTGATCGCCCTGACGCTCCTGAACTTCCCGGGTCGGCGCCGCCTGGAGCTCCGCCTCATCCGCCAGCGGCACGTCCGCAGCGCCGTCGACTGGATTCGACGCCGCGCCGGGAGTCCGCCGCTCATCGTCCCCGGTCCGGGAGCGCCGCCCCGCGCGTAGGGTCCGGCTTCGCAGCGCGCCGTCACCGAGGAGATTGCGCGCGGCCGCGTCCCGAGTCGCCGCGCCCGCCGCGGGCCGGGTCCGGCCCGCGGCCTGCGTGATATGCTGGCGTTCCGGCGCACTCCTCGAGAACCCCGGACGCACGGATCCGCAGCCATGCGACTCCACCCGCTGCTCGCCGTGATCGCGCTCGTCGCGCTGACCGCCGCTCCACGGGATACGCACGCCCAGGCGCCGGCCATCCCCACCCCGGCGCAGTACTTCGGCTTCGAGATGGGCACGGACGGAGAGCTGGTGCGCTACCCCGACGTGCTGGACTACCTGCAGCTCCTCGCCGCGCGTTCCGACCGCATCGCGTACGAGCCGCGCGGAACGACCACCGAGGGCAACCCCTACGTGCTCGTGAAGCTGAGCGCGAAGGCCAACCTGGACCGGCTCGACCGGCTCGTCGAGATCAACCACCGTCTGGCCGACCCCCGTGGACTGGCGGAGGAGGACGCGCGGGCCCTGGCGCGCGAGGGAGTCCCGTTCTACTTCCTCACCGCCATGATCCACTCGACGGAGGTGGGCACCAGCCTGCCCATCGTCAACATCGCCCACCGGCTCGCCACCGAAGACTCGCCCGAGATCCGCGAGATCCTCGACAACACCGTCGTGTTGCTCGTCCCCTCGCAGAACCCGGACGGGCAGATCCTCGTGGTCGACCACTGGTACGAGACCGAGGGCACGCGCTACGCCCGCACCTACCCCGACCTCTACCAGCGCTACACCGGCCATGACGACAACCGCGACTGGTTCATGTTCACGCAGAAGGAGACGCGGCTCGCCGTCGACATCCACCGCGAGTACAAGCCGCAGATCACGCACGACATGCACCAGATGGGAAGCCGCGGCGCGCGAATGTTCGTCCCGCCGTTCCGCGATCCGCACGACCCGAACATCCATCCGATCCTGCTGGAGGGACAGGCGCAGATCGGGCGCGCGATGCAGTCGGCCCTCATCGCCAACGGCAAGAAGGGAATCATCTCCGGAGACCAGTACGATCTCTGGACGCCGGCCCGCCAGTACATGGTCTACCACGGGCAGCCGCGCATCCTGACCGAGATCGCCAGCGCCAACCTCGCCGATCCCTACGTCAATCCGGCCGGCCCGAACCGTCCGCTCGGGCCGCAGCAGGCACGCACCAACTTCCCCGTGCCGTACGACTCCGGCATCTGGCGCATCGGCGACATCGTGGAGTACGGCGAGATCGCCACCTTCGCCGCGCTCGAGAACATGGCCAAATACCGCACGCGGTGGCTCGAGAACTTCTACCGCGTGCATCGCGACTGGGTGAACCGCGACGAGGCGCCCTACGCGTTCGTCGTCCCGGCGGGGCAGCGCGACCCGTTCGCTACCTACGAGATGCTCGAGATCCTCGAGTTCGCCGAGGTCGAGATCCATCGGGCGCACGCGCCGTTCACGGCGGGCGGGACGCGCTATCCGGCAGGCTCCTGGGTCATTCCGCTCGCCCAGCCCTACGGCGCCTTCGCGAAGACGATGCTGGAGCGGCAGGTCTACCCCGATCTGCGCCGCTACCCGGGCGGTCCGCCGATTCCCCCCTACGACGTGACCGGGCACACCTTGGGGTTGCTCATGGGCGTCGACGTCGACCGCATCGACGAACCCCTCGACGACCGCATCGCCCTCGAACGGGTCGGCGAAGTGCGGCCGGCGCGCACGCCGATGCCGCCGCGGCCGGGCTGGGCCTACGCGGTCGGCCCGGAGTCGAACGCCGGGTTCCTGGCCGCGGCGCGCCTGCAGGCCGCCGGTGTGCCGCTGTACCGCGCCGCCGAGGGCTTCCGGGCGGCGGGTCGCGAGTGGGCGCCCGGCACCTGGCTGGTGCCGCCAGCGTCGGAGGCGACGCGCGTTCTCGACCGCACGGCAGCGGAGACGGGCCTTGCCGTCCGCGCCCTCGACGCCGCCCCGGACGTGGATGCCCACCGGCTGCAGGACGGGACCCGCGTCGGCCTCTGGCGGGCCGCCAACAACATGCCCGGCGGCTGGATGATGTGGCTGTTCGAGCAGTACGAGCTCAACCACGCCGTGGTGTCGGCGCTGGACTTCGAGGGCGACCTGGCCGACAAGTACGACGTCATCGTCCTCCCGTCCGGCACCACCCGCAGGGCCATCGTCGAAGGGCTGAGCCCGTCGCGCCATGACGAGTCGTGGCGTTGGGCCTACGGCGTGGGGCACGAGGGCTGGAGGAAGCTCGGCACGTGGGTCGAGCAGGGAGGCACGCTCGTCGCGCTCGGCTCTGCCGTGGGGGGAGTCCGCGAGCTCCTCGGGCTCCCCATCGAGCCGGTGCTGCCCGTCCGGGGGGCGCGACGAGCCACGGTCCCGCGGCGGCGTCCCGTCCGGGTGCCGCGGGCCGCCCGCGATGCCGAGCGGCAGCTCCGCGACGCCTTCCGGAGCCCCGCGGAGCTGGCCCGAACCCTGCGCACCCGCGTCGTCGACCCGACGTCCCTGTTCTTCTCGCCGGGCACCCTGCTGAAGCAGGAGCACAACCCCCGTCATCCCGTCGGCTACGGCATGCCGCGGGAGTGGCCCGTCTTCTTCCGCTTCGACCAGGCCTACCGCCTCCTCCCGAGCTTCGAGACGCCGGCCGAGGTGGTATCACGCTACCCCGACGCGGACGACATGGTGGCGAGCGGCTGGCTGCTCGGAGACGAGTTCCTGCGCGAGCAGGCCAACGTCGTCTCGTTCGAGGTCGGCGAGGGGCGAGCGGTCACGATGGGCAGCCAGATCGCCTTCCGCACCCAGACGCGGGCGACGTTCAAGCTCCTCTTCAACGCCATCTTCCACGGCCCCGCGGAGCCCGTGACGGCGGCGGAGCTCGCGACCCTGCGGTAGCGCGGCAGGACCGCTCCGACCTTCACGCCCGCGGACCGCCGCCAACCCGTTCCGGCCCTACGAGTCTCGCGAGGAACGCCTTCAGAGCCCCCAATATCGGTGCTTCCATGTTCCAGTGCCGCCCGTGCTCGTACGACCGTTGCGCCGGCCGCGGCTCGATCCCGAGCACGCTGCAATAGGCGTACATCTGTTCCTTGCGACCGGGCGTAGAGTACGCCGCATCGGTTCGACCGGCGGGCGCAGCGACACGCTGGCGATTCGCTTCTCGCACGCACGCCTTGTACCGCGCAAAGCACTCGTGGACGACTCTATGTTCGTCGCTCGCGATGTCTTCCAGCAGCGTTTCGAGATCGCCGCCATCCCGATCGTTCGGAACGAGGAATACGTCCTCAATCTCGATGGGAAGACCGAGCTCCCGTATCTGGTCGTTCACTTCCCTCCGTCGCGCTTCCACCTCCGTATCCGCGTCCACGATGACCCCGACCCTCTGGCCTGCGTCATGCCTGCGCAGGATTCGCGGGTGGGCCGTGGGCAAGTGCGACGCGCCGCCTCCGATGATGTCCGTCTCGACCTCCACGATTCCCATGTGGTCGAGCAGGCGGTCCACGAATTGCTTGTCGCTTCCCCCCTCGACGAAGACCGCTGTCGGCGCCATCGTCATCTGATCTCTATGCCCCGCTCGAGGCAGTGGTCGAATTTCGGGAAGTCATATCCATACGCCACGACCGCGTCGTCCTTGTTTCTGGCCAGGACGTAGCACATCGAATCCGACCTGACGTCGTCGCACTCGTCCGAACCCAGCACCTGCTGCAGCCCCTTGAGCAACTCCAGGCTGTGCGCGGTCGCGAATACCTGCACGTTCCTGCGAACCGCAACGGTCAGCAGGCCCTTCAAGAACGGCACCATGCCCTCATGGTGGAGCCCGTTCTCGATCTCGTCGATCAATAGCACGCGGGACCTCCCCAGCAGGCAGTGCGACAAGACTTGCGCGGCTCTCACCATGCCGCTCCCGAACATGTTCAACGGCACCATCTGCTCAAGACCCACGTCCAGATACGCTACGTCACCTCTCATCGCAATACGCCGGATGCGCCGGTTGATGTGCCTCAGCATCTCCAGCAACTCGGCTTCCATCTTGTGCACGAGGACGTCGGCTATCGCCCGCCCGGTGTAGTCTGCCCCCGGATGGAAGATGACCGCAGGAACGATCCACTGCTGGTGCTTGGGAGATGGGACGGTGATCTCGACATCGTCACTCGATCCCACCTTCAGTTGCCCGGCAAACTTCGCCTTCTTCTTTCTCCCGGGGGTGGTAATCGTCGCTTCGTAGTGAAGTACGCGAGCGCCGAAGGAGGAGGACGATGTGGGTCGAGGG
>JAPOVI010000074.1 GCA_026708265.1 Acidobacteriota bacterium | reverse complement strand
CGTCGCACGGCCACGCCATCGCCAAGCACGTTCGGCGGGTGTCCGAGGACGCTCTGCGGATCGAGACCGGATCGCTCTATCCGGCCCTGCACAAGCTGGAGGGGCGGGGCTGGATCGCGGCCGAGTGGAAGAAGTCGGACAAGGGCAAGCGCGCCCGCTACTACCGCCTCACCCCGGCCGGGCGGTCGCAGCTCGCGCTCCAGCAGTCGCGATGGGAGCAGTTGTCGGTCGCCATGGCGCGGGTGCTGCGGCCCGCCGACTAGAGGAGGAGCCATGTGGCAGCAGATCCGGTTCCGGCTTGGCTCCCTCTGGCGCTGGCGAGGCCGGGAGTCGGAACTCGACGAGGAGCTCCGTTTCCACCTCGCCGAGGTAGTCCGCGAACTCGTGGAGGCGGGGATGTCCCCCGCCCAGGCGCGCCTGGGCGCGCGCCGCGACTTCGGAAACCTCCCGCTGATCCGCGAGCGCACGCGCGAGACGTGGGGTTGGGGCGCGGCGGAGCGCCTGCTCCAGGACGCCCGTTCCGCGATCCGCGCCCTGCGGCGGAATCCCGGCTACGCGTGCGCGGTGGTCCTCACCCTCGCGCTCGGCATCGGCCTCAACGCCTCGATGTACACGCTCCTGTCCCGCCTGTTCCTCCAGGCGCCGCCGCACATCGAGGCCCCGGACGAGGTCCACCGGGTGTGGGTGGAGGAGCGGTTCCGTTGCGACGAGAACGGCGACCCCACGGCGCCGCTGTTCACGCGCGAGGGAACGGATTGGGCCGACTACCGCGCCCTCGGAGCGGACCTCGACGGCTTCGGCGCCGTCGCCGGCTACACGCGACCGAGACCCATGCTGAACGGCCGCGGCCAGCGCGCCGAGGAGCTCCAGGTCTCCTGGGTCACGGGGGAGCTGCTCGCCCTGCTCGGGGCGCGCCCGGCCCTCGGGCGGCCCATAGTCCCCGAGGACGACGACGTCGCGGCCGAACCGGTGGCAGTGATCGGCAACGGGTACTGGAAGCGGCGCTTCGCCGGCACCCGCGAAGCGCTCGGCGCCGCCCTCACCTTCGGAGAGATCACGTACACGATCGTCGGCGTGATGCCGCCCGGCTTCGCGGGCCCGGAGCCGCACGCGGCGGACGTCTGGCTGCCGCTGCATCTCGCGGCGACGGACGCCCGCGAGAACTGGCGAGACTCCTGCGCCGGCTTCTCGCTCACCGCCCTCCTGCGCCTCGCGCCGGGAGCGACCGCCGAAGCCGCGGAAGCGGCCGCGACCAGCGCCCTCCGGGCCGCCCGGGCAGACTCTCCGTGGCAGGACACCGAGGGCGCCGTCGTGCTCGGCCCGGTCCTGCGGACGCGCGGGCCGGGTCGCCTGGGCGGCGACATGCTGTTGCCCCTGGTCGTGGGCGGCGTCGCCGGGATCGTGCTGCTCATCGCCGGCGCGAACGTTACGAACCTGCTGATGTTGCGCGTCGCCGCTCGGCGCCGGGAGCTGGCCGTGCGCCAGGCCCTCGGCGCGGGCCGCTGGGCGGTCGGACGCCTCCTGGTGATCGAGAGCCTCGTGCTCGCCACGCTGTCCGGCGGGGCGGCGCTGGCCCTGGCGGCGGTCGCCAGCCGCGTGCTGCGGACCACGCTGCTGCCGGAGCATCAGTGGGCGGCCGGCCCGCTGGACGTCACGGCGGTCGCGTTCACCGGCGTCGCCGCGCTCGTGGTCGGCCTCGCGACCGCGGTGGCCCCGGCCGTCTACGCGGCCCGCTCGCGGGGGATCGACCGACTCGACGGGCTGCGGGGCGCCCGCTCCCTCGGAGCGCCGGTCCGCACGGGACTCATCGTCGTCCAGGCCGCGCTTTCGCTCGTGCTGCTCAATGGAGCCGCCACCTTCTACGGCTCGTTCGACGCGGCGCGCAAGCTCGACGTCGGGTACGCGAAGGAGAACCTGCTGACGGTGCAGATGGGCACGGGCTGGGGCGGCACGCCGTTCGAAGAGAGCGCGATCGATACGATGGAGGCGCGCGTGCGGTCGCTCCCCGGCGTGCTGGACGTGGCCCAGACGACGGCCGCGCCGATGACGATGATCAGAGCGGGGTTGGCGCTCCGCCCGGAAGCGCCCGGGGAGCTCCCGCGCACCGGCGGGCCCTACGAGAACTTCGTGACGGAGAACTACTTCCGCGTGGCGGGCCTGGACTTCCGGGAGGGCCGCGGCTTCACGGAGCGGGACCGCGCGGGCGCGCCCCGGGTGGCCGTCGTCAACTCGAGGTTCGCCCGGCTCGTCTGGCCCGATCAGTCCGCCGTCGGCCGCTGCCTGTTCGTCGGAGAGGGAGCATCCGCCTGCACGAGAGTGGTCGGGGTGACGGAAACCGCGCTCGAGTTCGGGGTGCAGGACGTCAATCGCGTTCCGCACTTCTACCTGCCGATCGAGCAGGCGTCGCATCACTCGGAGTCCACGGAGCACCTGGGCTGGTATCGGACCCTGGTCGTCCGGACCGCCGAAGACCCCGGCCGCACGGTTCCCGCCGTCCTCCGCGCGCTCGCGGAGCTGTTCCCCGAGCTGCCGGCCAACCGCGTCAGGAGCCTGCCGGCCGTCTTCGCGCCCCGGATCCGGTCGTGGACGGTGGGGACCGGCCTGTTCGGGGCCGCCGCCGTGCTGGCGCTGCTGCTGGCCGCGCTCGGCCTCTACGCGGTCATCGCCTTCGGCGTTCGCCAGCGGGAGCTGGAGTTCGGCATCCGGCGCGCTCTCGGCGCCCGCGCGGCCGACCTGCTCAGGATGGTGATGGCCCGGGGCCTGGCCGTGACGGCGGTCGGCGTTTGCGCGGGCGCGGTCGCCGCCCTCGCGGCCGGACGGTTCGTGGCACCGCTGCTGTTCGACGGCCGCAGTCCGCGCGATCCGCTGGCCCTGACGGCCGCCGTCCTGGTGTTGATGGCGGCGGCGACCGGCGCGTCGTTTCTCCCGGCGCGCCGAGCGACCCGGGCAGACCCCCGTCGGGCGCTGCAAGCCGAATAGCATCCTCCTTCCCCACGACGCCCGGCCGGGTCTTCGGTACAGCCGGAGCCCGTCGGGAGGATCGCCGACACGTGCCTCGGCCCACGGGAGCCAGGGGACGAGCGCTCGCGGACCCAGATGGAGACCCGGAAAAGGCCGGGGTCCGTTGCCACTCGCGGTCACCGGATGGAGCTGCCCGGCATGTTCCTCGAGGTTGCCGATTGCGACGCGCAGCGCCGGTCGCCGGCGAATCCAGCGACGAGGCACTGGTACGAGTAGACGCTGGCACCGCAGCAGACCGTGGGACACGCCGCTGCTCTGTGGAACACGCCGCTGCTTTGTGGAACACGCCGCTGCTCTGACGTTCTTGGAGCCGGTCTGTAATCCGGGGACCACTCCAGCGTAGTACACGACGGAGGGGTACCGAAGCGACGATGCGGCACTGTGCCTCGCGCACCACGGTCGTGATTGGAAGTCTGCTCGTCTCGGCTGCTTCGCTCGCGGATGCGCAGCTCAGATCGGCCGCAGAGATCTCGAGTGGCTACCAGCTCCAGCATGCCTTCGACTCGGGGTTTGCGCCGCGAGGCTGGTTCGTGTCGGGCGGTCCGTACGTCATCGACGGCATCGCCGTGGTCGGAGAGATTTCCCGCAACCATGGTGGTCGTGCGGTCGTCGATGTCGCTGGGCTCGGTTCAGCGACTCCTAGCGACGACACGACGTACATGGGAGGCGTTCTGTGGCGCCGTCCGGCGAGACCCGTCACCGTGTTCGTGCGGTTTCTCGTCGGGGCTCGCCGCGTCGTCTTCCGTCATGGCATGACGGGGAACGCAGCCGGCTGGTCCGCCGCAGGTCCTGCGATGCAGGCTGGCGGCGGCATCGACATCCACTTCACGGCACGATCCGCGGTCCGTCTTGCCGGTACCTACTTGCGGTCGGCGGGCGACGATGTCCGCGGACACTCAGCACGCCTGGCTGTCGGCACCGTCTACCGATTCGAGCGCTGACGTACTGCGGAGGTCAGAGGAACCTGGCGGACTCGCCGCCAGGCCGCACAGTGGTGCAGGAAGCCGCATCCCTGGCCCCGGTCCGCGAGCCGTGTTGTCGACCATATGCATGATCGCCCGGATTTCGACGCTCTGTTTCGGGCGCACGGACGGCGCGTCCGCCAGACCTGCCGCTACCTCCTGGGTTCTTGCGATGAGGCTGACGACGCCGTGCAGGAGGTCTTTCTCCGGGTCCGGCAGCGTTACGATCAGTTCGATCGGGCCAGGCCGTTCGAGAGCTGGATCGTCGGAGTCGCGAGTCACTGTTGCGTCGATCGCCTCCGGCGCCGCAGCCGGGAGTGCCGGCTGTTCGGTACGGACGATGTCGAGCGGGACTCGATCCCCTCCGGGTCGCGCAGCCCGTTGGACGTTCTGCTCGCGCGTGAGCGCGGAGCGGAGTTGCGTCAGGCCGTAGCGGACTTGCCGGACAAGTACCGCGTTCCCGTGGTGCTCGCCTACTTCAACGAGCTCGGCTACGCGGAGATCGCCCGGCTGCTCGGCATCGAACGAAGTCACGTTGCCGTGCTCCTCTTCCGCGCCAGGCAGCGGCTTCGCCGGACGTTGGCCGCACCAGACAGGAACTCCCGATGAAGTGCCCCACCGACTTGACGATCATGATGCGCGCGGACCAGGAGCTCGATGCGCTCGAGTCGCGGAGGGTCGATGAGCACGTCGGCGGTTGCGCGCGCTGCCGGGAGCTGCTGTTTGCGATGCGCGCCGAGCGTCACGTCCTGGCGTCGGCTCTTCACGAGGCCGTCGCCGGTCGGCCTGTGCCAGCAGGATCGGATGCGAGCGCGGTGCGCCGACGTTGGTCGGACGTCGGTTCGCTCGGCGTCGCGGTCTCCCTGGTGGTGGCGCTGGCGGCGGTGACCGTCAGTCCGTTCCACCCGTCCGCTCTGGCGATGTTGCTTTTCGCCGCCGTGACGTTCCTGGTCTTCGAAGGTGTCGGCGTTCTCGCATCGCTGGCCAGGGTGGTCGGTCCTCCCACGGCGGCGATAGGCCTGCTGCTCGTCGTGGTGGCGCTGGCGCGCGCCGTTCGTCGCCCGGCGGCGACTGGGCTCGGGATCGTCCTGTTCGGCATGATGGCGGCTCCAGGCGAAGCGTTCGTCGTTCGACAATCGGATCGCGTCGTAGTGGTTCCGGCGGACGAGACTGTCGATGACACGCTCGTCACCACCGGAGATCGGATCATCGTCGAGGGAACGGTGGTCGGTGACCTTGTGGCGGTTGCGGCAGAGCGCTTGGAGATCCGTGGCGTCGTGCGCGGCAACGTGCTGGCTGCCGGGCGATACGTCGACGTGGATGGGGAGGTTGGCGGGTCGGTCTTCGCTTCCTGCGAGGCCGTCAGGGTGCGGGGTCGGGTGGACGGCAATCTCTACGCGTTGGCGCAACGGGCCCGCGTGCTGGAGGGTGGCCGTATCGGTGGCAGCGTCGCAAGCTACGGTGGGACGGCGACCATCGGGGGCACCGTCGAGCGGAGCGTCCGCGCGGCCGGTGGCCACGTCGAGGTCGCCGGAACCGTTCGGCGCGACGTCAGCGCAACGGCCGAGCGGGTCACGGTAGGCCCTCGAGCCCGCATCGCGGGGAGTCTGACGGCGCGGGTTCCCGAAGCCGCCTCCCTGCGGATCGACCCCGGCGCCGCGCTCAGTGGACCTCCCGACGTCGTTCGGAACGACGAGACGTCGCTGCGGAGGTACCTGACGGCGTCATTCTACGTCGGGGAAGTCCTGTGGCTGCTCGCGGCGCTGGTGACGGGGGGCGCGCTGTTCCGGCTGAGCCCGGGCGCGGCCGACCTGCGGTTCGAATCGCCGATTGCGGCCCTCAAGGCGCTCTGCCTGGGGTCTCTGTGCGTGCTGGCGATTCCCGTCGTCGCCGTCGTCGGGATCGCTCTCGTCGGCCTGCCGGCGGCCGCGGCGGCGCTCGGTGTTCTGGCGGTCGGGCTCTACCTGGCCAAGATCGTCGTCGCGATGTTCCTCGGCCGGGCCGTCGTCGGCACGAACGGACCGGGAGGACTGCCTGCAGCGCTGGTGGTCGGCCTGACGACGGTCCTCGTCGCGGTCAACCTGCCGTTCGTGGGCTGGCTCATCAACGTGACGTTGACGCTGATCGGGGCCGGGGCCCTGTGCGCCTGGATCGTCGACGCGTTTCGAGCGGGAGTGCATCGCCCCGACTCCACAGCTCGGGAGGGCCGTGAGGCGCCTTACGTCGCGCCGTCCGTAATGAATGGCCGATCCGGATCGTAGCAACAGGCAGAGGCCCCAGCCGCCTGCCTCGGAGTGTTCACGGTCCGGAGCCATCCATGAAGACGAACGGTGCGCTCGTCGACGTCCGCAACGTCCACAAGGTGTTCCGCCGGGGCACGGAGCAGATCGACGTGCTCCACGGCGTCGACCTCGAGATCCCGCAAGGCGACTTCGTCGCCCTCATGGGCCCGTCGGGGTCGGGCAAGACGACCCTGCTGAACCTGATGGGCGGCCTCGACACGCCGACGGAGGGCTCCATCGCCGTCGCCGGGGACCGCATCGACCGGCTCTCGGGCAGCCGCCTGGCGCGCTGGCGCTCCCGCCACATCGGCTTCGTCTTCCAGCTCTACCACCTGCTGCCGGTGCTGACGGCGGAGAAGAACGTCGAGCTGCCGCTGCTGCTGACGCCGCTGGGGCGCGCCGACCGGCGGCACCACGTGGCGACGGCGCTCGCCGTGGTCGGGCTCCAGGACCGCGCGAAGCACTACCCGCGGCAGCTCTCGGGCGGGCAGGAGCAGCGGGTGGGGATCGCGCGCGCCATCGTCACGGACCCGACGCTGCTGCTGTGCGACGAGCCGACCGGCGACCTCGACCGGCGGTCGGGCGACGAGATCCTCGACCTGCTGCAGGCCCTCAACGCCCAGCACGGCAAGACGATCGTCATGGTCACCCACGACGCCCGGGCCGCGGCGCGGGCCCGGCGCACGCTGCACCTCTCCCAGGGAACGCTCACCACGGAGGCCACGGCGTGAAGTTCCTGCCCCTCGTCTGGCGCAACCTGCTCCGGCGCAAGGTCCGCACCACGTTCACGCTGCTGTCGATCGTGGTCGCCTTCGTGCTCTTCGGCTACCTGTCGGCCGTCCGTGTCGCGTTTGGCATGGGCGTGGACGTGGCGGGCGCCGACCGCATGCTGGTCATCCACAAGGTGTCGCTCATCCAGCCGCTGCCGGAGAGCTACCTCGGGCGCATCGCGGCCACGGGCGGCGTGGAGGACGTGAGCCACATGACCTGGTTCGGCGGCATCTACCAGGACCCGCGCAACTTCTTCGCCCAGTTCGCGGTCGACGCGGAGAGCTACCTCCGGATCTACCCGGAGCTGGGGCTGACCGACGAGGAGAAGCGGCGCTGGCTGGCGAACCGGACCGGGGCCATCGTGGATCGGGCCACCGCCGAGCGCTTCGGCTGGTCGGTGGGCGACCGCATCCCGCTCCAAGGCACGATCTGGCGCACGCGCAACGGGGCGACGTGGGAGTTCACGATCGAGGCGATCGTCGACGGATCGACCGGCAGTGCCGCGCAGTTCCTGTTCCACCACGAGTACCTGGCGGAGGCGAACGTCCGCGGGCGAGGCACCGTCGGTCAGTACATCGTCCGCGTCGACGACGCGGCGCGCTCGGTGGAGATCGCAGCCGCCATCGACGGCCGCTTCGCCAACTCGCCGGCCGAGACGCGGACGACGACCGAGCAGGCCTTCCTGCAGAGTCTGGCCGATCAGCTCGGGAACGTCGGGGCGATGCTGACTGCCATCCTCGGCGCGGTGTTCTTCACGCTGCTGCTGATCACGACCAACACGATGGCGCAGGCGATCCGCGAGCGGACGAGCGAGCTGGCGGTGCTCAAGACGCTCGGCTTCACGAACGGCCGGGTCCTCGCCCTGGTGCTGCTCGAGGCGGGGCTGCTCGCGGTGGTGGGCGGCGCGGCTGGGCTCGGCCTGGTCTCCGTGATCCTCAGCGGGGGCGATCCGACGGGCGGCTTCCTGCCGGAGTTCGCCATCCCGCCGCACGACCTGCTCGTCGGCGCCGGTCTCGTCGTCGCGCTGGGCGGGATCTCGGCCACCTGGCCCGGTCTGCGGCCGACCCGCCTGCAGATCGTCGACGGGCTCGGGAGGTGAGCGATGGGCGGGCTCAACCGGACCGTCGTCATCACGACGCTCTCCCTTCGAACGCTACGGCAGCGTGCCGGCGCCTCCGCGGTGGCGACGGTCGGGATGGCCGGTGTCGTCCTGGTGTTTGTCGCAGTGCTCTCGATCGCGGAGGGCTTCCAGGGCGCACTAGCCTGGAATTCTCACCGGCGTAGCGACAAGAGGCTGCCCGTGATGGCGTAAA
>JAPOVI010000195.1 GCA_026708265.1 Acidobacteriota bacterium | reverse complement strand
GCGCGCGCTCGATGCGGGCGAGCTGGAAGCCGGGGAAGTTGACGAAGGCGACCCGCGTCACCGCGAGATACCGCTGGTAGGCGGCGAAGCCGCCCCCGAGCACCGCCGCCGCGAGCAGGGCGGCCGCGATCCGCTTGCGATGGGACCACAGCTCCGCCAGTCGCGTCCGCACCGTCCGCGCTCGTGTCGGTCCTGTCGTGGCAGTCATCGGGTCACCTTCCGTCCGTTCCTGTCGATCGGGTCAGTCGAGCTCGACGATGGTGATGGCGTTCCAGTTGTTCATCGGGATGAGCAGGCGGTTCCGCTTCGAGTCGTAGGCCATCGAGGCGGCGCTCGGGATGCCGGAGGCCACTACCTCGGCTTCCTCTCCCGGACGGATGCGCGAGACGGTGCCGATCCGGACGCTGGAGACGTACTTCGTCCCGTCGTCCAGGATCACCAGCCCGTCGTTGCCGCCGTCCACCGCGTGCTCGGTCGTGACGAGCTCGCCGGCGGGCGAGAACGTGAGCACGGCGTTGTCGTTGATGTTCACCACGACGACGTTGCCGTCCGGGTCGAAGGCGATGCCGTTGGGCCGGGCCAGTGGCGCCCCCTCGACGACGACCGACGAGTCTCCGTCCGCTCCGATGCGGTAGACGCGCCAGGTGCCGCTCTCCTCGGTGCCGGTCTGCGTGGCCCAGATGGTGCCGTCCTCGGCGACCTCGATGTCGTTGAAGCGCTGCGCGTCCTCCACGGTGACGCTGCCCCGCGGCTCGCCGCTCTCCATGTCGAACCACCGGACGACGTTGATGTCGGCGACGTACAGCAGGCCATTGATGATGTCGCTGCCGAGCGGGTGGTTGAGCGTCAGGCCGTTCCGGTCGACGCCGATCCACTTCAGCGTGTGGGTCGTGCCGTCCGGGTTGATCAGCGAGATGTAGCCGTCGTTCGGGATGACGTTCTGCGCGATTCCGGCGTTGACCGCGACGTAGAGGTCGCGGGCTTCGTCGTAGGCCATGCTCTCGGCGAAGCGGAAGCCGCCGAACGTCTTGGCGTTCGACGACAGGTCGAGCGGCTCACCCGCCATGAAGGGCGGCTGGGCCGCCTCCTGCGACTGCGCCCCGGCGGGAGCGGGAGCCGCGGCGCACGCGGCCAGCAGGGCGGCGACGGTCATCCATCGCGAGAAGGTCCGACGGGAAACAGTCCGACTTCTGTACGGGCGTGACATGGTGCTTCTCCTTCTTCGAGCAGGGCGATCGCTGGAGCGCGCATGCACGCGCCCGTGTCCGGGCGTGTGCAGGGCCGATCTCCACCGACGGCGTTGATGCGGGGTACGGTTGTCGCAGCGGGGCGCGACGAGGCGATTACGCGGGTGGCCCGCGCGTCGGACGAATGCCGAGCGCCGCGCCGCGCTCACCGTCCGCGGCGGCGGAGATCACGGCGCGGGCGACGAGATCCGGCGCCGACGACACGGGCGTGCCGTCGGACTCGACTCCCGACAGGTGCCGGAAGTGACAGGCGTCGCAGTCCGCGTGATCGGCGTCCTGCGCATCGTGCTCATGGAGCACGATGCCGGACGGCGCGAGCGCGAGCACGAACAGCAGGACGACGGCCCAGGCCGCGGTCCGCCTCGGCGACACCATCTGCCTATTGAAGAAGGAAAGACGAGCGGGAGTCAAGCTTCCCCTTGCCGCCCCCGGCAATCTCTGCTAGCGTCGAAAAGCCGATGGCCGAGAGACTATCCGCGCACCCCGGTTTCGTACGACGCAGCTCCGGCTGGCGCGCCTGGGTCGTCGTCCTGACGATGGCCCTGGCCGGGGCCACGGTAGCCGAGGTCATCTGTCACGAGGATCACGCGGTCGATCAGGACTGCGCGGTCTGCCAGCTCCGGCACCAGCCCGCCGCCGAACTCTCCGTAGCCCCGCAGGTCGGTTTCGCGGGCGTTCCGGCGCCGCACGAACCGGCGGCGGACGGCGAATGGATCGCATCCGGTCATTCCCGCCGCCTGCCCGCCCGCGGTCCTCCCGCGTAGCCCTCTCCACGCGCTTCCGTTCGGCTCGTCGCACCGCCATCGCCAGCGCAAGAGCGCCGGCGTCCTGCGTGCAGGTTTTGCCTCCGGCCGCGGCAGCGGACGGTGCACGTCGTCTCGTTCGGTTTCGGAACCACACTCGTTCATCAAGGTAACGCGGTGCGGTTCCACCCGGTGGGTCGGGGCGCTCACGCCCCGTTCCGTGCGCATGGCCGCCCGTCGGCCCTTCCCTCCCGGCGGGCGGCCGCGCGCTAAACGGCACCGCGAAACGGCGCCTCTTGACGGGCCCGAGCGAAACGCGATACAAGAGGCTCCGATGCGTCGAAGAAGGTCAACGCTGGCGCGGTGGGGCGCGGTTGCCGCGCTCGTGCTGCTGGCGCTCGCGACGACGCCTCACTTCCACGACGAAGCCGAGGGACGGGACGATACCTGCGTTCTGTGCAACGTTCAGGCTTCGCCGCTCATCGCCTCCAGCGTCCACCAGGACCCCGATCCGGCGGCGGGCGGCAGCGTCCGTTCCGACGCGCAGGGGTACGCCCGCGCCGCCGAGATAGAGGGGCACGACTCCCGGGCGCCTCCCGCCTGACGCCTCGCCGGCACCCGTAGCTTTCCGGTTCCGTAGTCGCGTCGCCGCGCCCCGCCGGTGCGCCGGCGCTCTCGCGCTTCTTCTTTTTCTGGAGGGAGGAGCCCCGGAGACCATCCGGGGCCCTGCTCGCGATCCATGGCCGAAGTCATGACGAGTGACGCGCCGTCCGCACGTCGGGACGACGTGTCGGCTCCCGTTCTCGAAGCCCGTGCGCTCAGCAAGCGGTACGGCGACGTGGAAGCCGTCGCCGGTCTCGACCTCCGCGTCGGACCGTCCGAGATCTACTGTCTGCTGGGGCCGAACGGCGCCGGGAAGACGACCACCATTCACCTCTTCCTGGGGTTCATCGAGCCGACGGGCGGGAGCGTGCACGTGACCGGCCTCGACGTCGCCGCCGAACCCCTGGAGTCCAAGCGGCGCCTGGCCTACATCCCCGAACAGGTGATGCTGTACCGCAACCTCAGCGGCCTCGAGAACCTGGAGTACTTCGCCGCGCTGGGCGGGCGGGGATCGCTGGCCCCGCAGCGGCTCACCGACATCCTGGTCGGCGCCGGCCTGCCGCCCTCCGCGGTCCGCCGGCGCGTGTCCGAGTACTCCAAGGGCATGCGGCAGAAGGTGGGCGTCGCCATCGCCATCGCCAAGGAGGCCGACGCGCTGCTGCTCGACGAGCCGACGTCCGGTCTCGACCCCCAGGCATCGAACGAGTTCTCCGAGCTGCTGGGGAGCCTCAAGGACCGCGGCGTCGCGGTCCTCATGGCGACCCACGACCTGTTTCGCGCGAAGGAAAGCGGCACCCGCGTCGGCATCATGCGGCACGGGCGCCTGGTCACGGAGCTGAGCACGGACGAGATCGGCCACGCCGATCTCGAGCGCATCTACCTGGAGCACATGCACGAATAGGGAGCCATCGATGATCAAGCACATCGTCCGCAAGGAATTCACGGACGTGGTTCGGGACGGCCGATTCCGCTGGTGCGCGGCCCTCGTGGGAGCGCTGCTCCTGGTCTCGCTGGGGCACGGCTGGGTCCAGGCGCGCCAGGCGGAGGCGGAGCTCGCGGCCGCCCAGGCCACCGCGCGCGAGCACTGGGAGTCGCAGGGCGAGAAGAACCCCCATTCGGCGGCCCACTACGGGATCTACGCGTTCAAGCCCCGTCTGGCCCTGTCGTTCGTCGACGAGGGCGTGGACCCCTACACGGGCACGTCGGTGTGGCTGGAGGCGCACCGCCAGAACGACTTCCTCATGCGCCCCGCCCAGGACGCGACGGCCGCCCAGCGCATCGGCGCGCTCACGGCGGCGCAGGTCCTGCAGCTGCTGGTCCCGCTGCTCATCATCCTGCTGACCTTCGGCGCGCTCGCCGGCGAACGGGAGCAGGGCACGCTGCGCCAGCTCCTCGCCACGGGGGTCGGCCGGTCCAATCTGGCCCTGGGCAAGGCGCTGGGCGTGGCCGGCGCGCTGGCCCTCCTGCTCGTGCCGGCAGCCATCGTGGGGGCGGCGGCCCTCGTCGTGGGGAGCCAGGGTCCGGCCGCATCCGCGCTGGCCCGGGGCACTGTCCTGGCCGGCGTCTACCTGGCCTACTTCGCCGCCTTCGTGGGGCTGTCGCTGGCCGTTTCGGCCTGGGCCCGCTCGGCGCGCACGGCGCTGGTCGCCCTGCTCGCGATCTGGGTGGTGAACGGGCTCGTGGCGCCGCGCGTGGCCGTGGATCTCTCCAAGTGGATCCACCCGACGCCGTCCGCGGTCGAGTTCGCGCAGACGCTCCAACGCGAGATGGCCACCGGCGTCGAGGGCATCGAGCGCCCGGACCGGGAGGCGTCGAACCAGCGCCTCCTCGCGCAGTACGGCGTGGAGCAGGTCGCGGATCTGCCGATCAACGAGGTGGGGGTCTTCCTCCACGAGAGCGAGGAGTTCGGGAACCGCATCTTCGACCGCAACTACGGCGCGCTGTGGGACACGTTCGAGCGCCAGGGGCTCGTCCACGAGGCGCTGGCGGTCGCGGCGCCGCTGCTCGCGGTCCGGACGCTCTCGATGGGGCTGGCCGGGACCGACGTGGAGCAGCACCGGCACTTCGCGACGGCCGCGGAGGCCTACCGCCGGGATCTGATGGCGCAGATGAACGGCGACCTGACCGAGAACTCCCTCAGCGGCGACTTCTCGTACACCGCCGGGCCCGAGCTGTGGGCCGAGGTGCCGCCCCTCCGTTACGACGCCCCGACGCTGGGCTGGGTCCTCAACAACCGGATCCTGTCGCTGCTGGTGCTGGGACTGTGGGTGGCCGGCGCGATCCTGGCCGGGGCGGCCGGCGCGCGGCGCGCGGAGGTGGCGTAGCCGTGACCCTGCGGACCGTCCTGCGGAACGAGCGGCGGCTGCTGGCGGCCGATCCCGCGCTGCGCATCGCGCTCGCGGTGTTCGCCGTCCTCTTCGTCTACGCCCTGGTCAACGGCATGGCCTGGGAGCGCTTCCAGGAGCGGACGGTCGAGGCGGCGCGGGCCGGCAACGCCGAGCGCACGGGCGCCCTGGAACAGGAGCTGGCCGCCATCGAGGCCGGGGGGCAGCCGTCCTCGCCCTTCAGCGACCCCCGCGCCCCGAACGTGCTCGGCGGCGCCCGCGGGGCCCACACCGCGGCGCTGGAGCCGGGCCCCCTGACGGCCCTGGCGGTCGGCCAGAGCGACCTCCTGCCGTACTACTACGACGTCAGCATCTACACCAACGAATCGTCGTTCCAGCAGAACGGCGAGGTCGAGAACCCCCTGAACCTGATGGTCGGGCGCTTCGACCTCGCTTTCGTGACGGTGTACCTCCTGCCCCTGCTCGTCCTGGCCCTCAGCTTCAACGTCCTCTCGGAGGAGCGCGAGCAGGGGACGCTGGCCCTGACGCTGTCGCAGCCCGTGTCCGCCCGCGACGTGGTGAGCGCGAAGCTGGCGTTTCGGGCGCTCCTGGTGGTCGGGCTGGCGGCAGGAGTGTCGCTGCTCGGAATCCTGGCCACGGGGGGCGCGTCGTTCGGCCGCGTGCTCCTCTGGTGCGCGACCGTGGTCCTGTACGCCCTGTTCTGGTTCGCGCTCGCGGCGTGGGTGAACAGCCTGCGGCGGTCCTCCGCCTGGAACGCCACGGCGCTGGTCGGTGCGTGGCTCGTCCTCGTGGTGGTGCTGCCGGCCGCCATCAACATCGCGGCCGGCCTGCTCCACCCGCTGCCGTCTCGCGTGGAGATGATCACGGCCCAGCGCGAAGCCTCCAACGACGCCGTGAACCGTCGCAGCGAGCTTCTCGCGCGGTACCTGGAGGATCATCCGGAGATGGCCAGCGGCGTGGTGGCCGAAGAGCCCGGTCTGGGGGCGCTCGCCTGGGCGGCCACCGACGCCGTGAACGGCCGCCTGGAGGAAGTGACGGCGACCCACGATGAGCGCCGCGCCGAGCAGCTCGCGCTCGTTCGCCGCTATCGCTTCCTCTCGCCGGCCCTCCTGGCGCAGGAGGTGCTCATCGACGCCGCGGGGACGGGCGACGCGCGCTTCGCGAGCTTTCAGTCGCAGGTGCGCGACTTCGCCGAACAGTGGCGGCAGTTCTTCGTACCGGCGATCCTCGCCGACGAGCGGATGAACGCCAGCGTCCTGCCCGACGTCCCGACGTTCCAATTCATGGACGAGGAACCGGGCGAAGTCGCCCGCCGGACGGCGGTCCCGCTGCTCGTCCTGGGCGGGCTGGTCGTCCTGGTGGGCGTGGGCGCCGGGATCGGACTCGGGCGGGTGCGGGGAGCCAACTGAGCGCGTGACTGCCGTGGGGGTACGACGCGTGCCCCCCACGGCAGTGGTCAGATCCTCGTCGGATCCCCCGGCAGGTGGTGCCGCAGGCGCCGCCCCAGCGGAAGCTGCCCGGTGGACCGGTGGTCGCCGCGGGGCCGCGACTCCGTCGAGCAGGACGTCCACGGTCAGCCCGAAGCCCTTCCCGGGCCACCGCCAACACTCCCCGCCTCTCGTACACGTCGCCGACGTGATTCGACGCCCATCGGCTCGAAGGTCGGGGAGCCCAGCCGCCGCGTGCTGTTCCGCTTCCCGCCGTTGACGAGCATCGACAACCGGGGTACAGACCGGCTCCGTCACGGGTGCAGAGTATGATCATGGTATGAAGCTGAAGACGTCAGTCACACTCGATCGCGACGTCGTCGCGGCCGTCGAGGCCCTCGCGCGGAGCGGAGAGAGCCGATCCCAAGTCATCGAACGGCTCCTGCAGCAGAGTCTCGCCGCGCGAAGGCGAGCGGCGCTGGAGGAACGGGACAGGGGCATCATCGACGCGCACGCCGACGAGCTCAACGAGGAGGCGCTCGACGTCCTCGGCTACCAGGTGGAGACGTGAGACGAGGGGAGCTCTACCGGGTGCAGAGGCCTCACGCCCGTGAGCCGAAGCGCTTCCGGGTGTTCGTGGTCGTCAGTCGCCAGGCACTCGTCGATTCCCGATTCTCGACCATCGTCTGCGCCCCGGTGTACTCGGCACGCCACGGACTGACGACACAACTCGAGGTTGGACCGGAGGAAGGGCTTCGGCACGACAGCAGCGTGCACTGCGACGAGCTGGTCAGCTTGCCGAAGGCGCGGTTGACCTCGTACGTCGGAAGCCTCGGCGCTGCCAAGCTGCGGCAACTCGACACCGCGCTGATTGCCGCTCTGGGGATCGAGGCCGACGTCGTCACCTACCACTGAAGCAGCCGGCACCGGCATTCCCCGACGAGCGGAGTCCGCCGGTGCCCTGCCCGCCGTGCCGACGATCGGACGATCCCCGTGTCGGCGTCAGTCGACGATCGCCTGCATGACGGCGTTCTGGAAGTCGGCCCGCAGCGGACCGCCCGGCGTCTGCACCATCAGGACCGCGGTCAGATCCTCCTTGGGATCGACCCAGTAGGTAGTGCCGAACGCGCCGCCCCAGCCGAAGCTACCGGTGGACCGGTGGTCGCCGCGGGCCGCGACGCCGTCGAGCACGACGTCAACGGTCAGTCCGAATCCCTTCCCGGGACCGCCGCCGACGCTCCCCGCCTTCTCGTACAGATCGCCGACGTGATTGGACGCCATGAGATCAACGGTCCGCGAGCCGAGCAGCCGCGTGCCGTTCAGCTCCCCGCCGTTGACCAGCATCTGGGCGAAATGCAGGTAGTCTTCGGCCGTCGACCAGAGACCGCCGCCACCCCCGTGCAACGTCGTCGTGCCCACCCAGGCCGGCACCGGGCGGAGCTCGAGGCCCTCGGGGGTGCGACTGTAGAGCGTCACGACGCGCGCCTTCTTGTCCTCGGGCACGTTGAAGGCGGTGTCCTTCATGCCCAGGGGCTCGAAGACCCGCCGCCGCAGGAACTCGTCGAACGTCAGCCCCGAGGCGACCTCCACGATGCGCCCCAGCGTGTCGATCCCCGCCAGGCCGCTGTAGGCCCAGCGCGTGCCCGGCTGGAAGTCGAGGGGGGCCGCTCCGAGCGCCGCCGTCCAGTCTGCGACGGTGCCGGTCAGGTCGCGCGGCGCGATGCGTGCGGTCGCCGCGCTGGCCGCGCCGCCGCTGCCGAGACCCGACGTGTGCGTGATCAGATCCTGCACCGTGACTTCGCGCCTGGCGGGCACGGTGTAGATGTCGCCATCCCCGGCCGCGGCGTCCGATCGCGGCATGGCGACCTTCGTGTCCTTGAACTCCGGTACGAAGCGGGACACCGGATCCGACAGACGGATCTTCCCCTCTTCGACGAGCATCAGGATGGCGACGGCGGTCACCGGCTTCGTCATCGAGGCGATCGGGAAGATGGTGTCCTTC
>JAPOVI010000250.1 GCA_026708265.1 Acidobacteriota bacterium | reverse complement strand
GAGAGCGCCGCCGCGGGGTCGACGAGCCATCGAGAGAAGAGGCAGGAGAGCGGCGCGCACGCGCGTCGGGGAGATTCCCATGGACGGACGGAGCAGAGCGGGCAGCGGACGCGTGGCGGTCGCGGCGGCGATCGCAGTCGCGATGGCGATCGGCGCCGGCACGATCGGCGGCGTGGGCAGGGCGCAGGGCGGCGGGGTCGAGATCGACGCGGACGACATCGGCGGCGTCGTCACCAGCGTCAACGGTCCCGAGGCCGGCGTCTGGGTCATCGCGGAGACGACGGATCTGCCGACGCGCTTCATCCGCATCGTGGCGACCGACGACGAAGGCCGCTACGTGGTTCCCGATCTGCCCGACGCCACCTACGAGGTCTTCGTGCGCGGGTACGGCTTGGTCGACTCGGCGCGCGTCGCGGCGTCCCCCGGGCAGGCGCTCGATCTCGCCGCCGTCGTGGCTCCCCACGCCCTGGCCGCGGCGGAGGTCTACCCGGCCGCCTGGTGGCTCTCCATGATGGAGCTGCCGGAAGGCGAGCTGTCGCAGCAGGAGCTCGGCAGCGCCGTCACCGGCTGTCTCAACTGCCACCAGATCGGCAACGAGGCGACCCGTGCGATCCCGGCGTCCATCCTCGATGCCGTCGACTCGCACGTCGAGGCCTGGGACGAGCGCGTCGCGATGGGGCCGATGGGCTCGGCGATGAACGGTATGTTCCGCCGCCTCGGGGAGCAACGGACCATGTTCGCTGCCTGGAGTGATCGCATCGCGGCCGGTGAGGCGCCGACCCAGACCCCGCCGCGGCCGCGGGGAGCGGAGCGCAGCGTCGTCGTTACGCTCTGGGACTGGGGCACGGAGTACGACGGGCGGACCGACAGCACCCCGTCCGACGTGCGCGACGGCACGGTCAACGCCAACGGCCTCGTCTACGGGGTCGTGCAGCCGAGCGACATCCTGGCCGTCATCGATCCCGTCGAGCACCGGGCCAGCACCATTCCGATCCCCTCGGACGGGCCGCGCATCCAGACCGACACGCCCACCTCGCCCTACTACGGCGACGACCCGATCTGGGCGCGCTCGTCCGATCCGCGGAGCGTGGCCATGGACGGGGAGGGGCGCGTGTGGCTCACCGGCCGCATCCGGGGTCCGGACGAGCAGCCGTCGTACTGCACCGACGCGGCGAACGCCTTCGCGGCCTACTTCCCGCTCGAGGTCGGCACCCGGCAGGTGTTCCTCTACGACCCGGAGACGGAGGAGTTCAGCGAGATCGACACCTGCTACTCGTCCGATCACAACCAGCTCGGCCACGACGAGCGCTTCTACTACGGGTTCCGCGACGGCGTCGGCTGGGTCGACACGGAGCTCTGGGACGAGACGGGCGACGCCGAGGCCTCCCAGGGCTGGTGCCCCACCGTCATCGACACGAACGGCGACGGCGTCATCACGCCCGGCTGGACCGAGCCCGACGAGCCGGTGGACCCGACGCGCGACCACCGCGTCGCCTACGGGTGCTACTCGCCGGCCGTGAACGCCGCCGACGGCAGCGTCTGGTGCTCCGACAACGGCCGGGACGACAACACGCTGGTACGGCTGGAGCTGGGCGACAACCCGCCGGAGTCGTGCATCGCCGAGGTCTACATGCCGCCGCCGACGATCGTGAACCCGCCGCCCTACGGCAGCGGGGGACTGCACCTGACGCGGGACGGCATCGTCTGGCAGGACTGGCGGGGGAGCGGCCACTTCGCGTCGTTCGACCGCAGCGTCTGCGAGGTGACGAACGGGCCGACGGCGACGGGGCAGAGCTGCCCCGAGGGCTGGACCTTCCACCGCATGGACAAGCCGACCTTCTCGAACGCCGAGATGCCGATCAACTCGGACGAGAGCTACCTGACGCAGATCGATCACCACGACGTCCTCGGCTTCGGTGCGGAGACGCCCGTCTACGGGGTGGTCAACACAGACTCGCTGGAGGTGTTCGTGCCTTCGACCGGCGAGTTCGTGACGCTGCGCATCCCGTATCCGATGGGCTTCTTCTCGCGCTCGTCGGTGGGGCGGATCGACGATCCGACGACCGGCTGGAAGGGCAAGGGGCTCTGGTCGAGCTATTCGAACTACGCCGCGTGGCACCTCGAGGGCGGCCCCGGCACGTTGCAGAAGGCGGTCAAGTTCCAGGTGCGGCCGCACCCGCTCGCGAAGTAGGGGCGGCTACGGAGTCAGGCGGGAGATCGCGGGCCGACCCGCCGCGGCCCGGGCGACGGTCGCGCGCGGCGCCGCCGCGGACGGGGTGCTCTTCCGGCGCGGCGGTCGCCACGGCCGGCCGCCCATGCCCGGACGTCCGTTCGGGGGCTCGCCGGCGTGGCGCCTGGCGAGGAGCGGTTGCTGTGCGGAAGCGGACACGGACACCAGGAGGGAACGAGGGGTGCGCCAACTCTACACCGGCGTGGTGACGACCGTCGTCGCGGTTGCAGTGCTTGCGCCGCCTGGGTCCGTCGCCGCCGCACAGGCGGCCGCGGAGTCGGCCGAGTCGGCGGAAGCGCCGCAGGCGCCTGCCGACACGAAGTGGGAGATCCCGCGAACACCCGACGGGCGCCCGGACCTGCAGGGCGTCTGGCTGAGCAACACGGCGACGCCGCTCCAGCGCCCGCCCGCGTTTGCCGACCGGGACCGGCTGACCAACGAGGAGGTGGCGACGCTGGCCGCGCGCGCGGACCGCATCTTCCGCAACGGCCGGAGCGCCTTCACCACGCCGGAGGGGGCGTTCCATGCCGCCGTCGACAACGTCGACACCTACGAGGCGCAGTCGACGAGCAGCTCGATCGGCATGGTCGACCTGGAGTTCACCGACAGGACCTCGCTCGTCGTCGATCCGCCCGACGGGCGCATCCCGGCCCTGACGCCGGCCGCGCAGGCACGGGAGGCGGAGGTCGACCGGGGGTGGGACGAGAAGACCGGCCCCGAGGATCTGAACAACATCCACCGCTGCATCACGACGGGCGTCCCCCGTCTCGGCGGCAACTTCGGTGCCGGGCCCTACACGTTCTACCAGATCGTCCAGACCCCGGACGTCTTCGCGCTCGTCAACGAGGCGTTCCACGACGCGCGGCTCGTACCGCTCGACGGCCGGCCCCATGCGACCGAGCGCGTCCGGCAGTGGAACGGCGACTCGCGCGGGCGCTGGGAGGGCGACACCCTGGTCATCGAGACGAGCAACTTCTCGCCCGGCAGCTACTACCGGGGCTCGGCCGCGGGCCTCCACCTCGTGGAGCGGCTGACCCGCACCGGGCCCGACACGATCACCTACCGCATGACGTTCACCGATCCCGACACCTGGGCGGCACCGTGGACGGCCGAGATCCCGCTGAAACGGCGAGATCAGCCGATCTACGAGTTCGCCTGCCACGAGGGCAACTACTCGATCGTCGGCATGCTCCGCACCGCCCGCCTGGCCGACGCCGCTCCGGAGGCGGGACGGTAGCCCCGGCGCCGGGACGCCGTACCCGGTCCTCCTGGGCCACTGCCGCTGCCGCCGATCCGTGGCGCGCCGCGCGGCCCTTCGCCGCGCGGCGTCGGAGGCCGGAGACTCGAACGGCAGCTCGTGGTTCGGGGCGGCCCCACGGCGCGGCACCGGTGGGGTGCGGCGGCTACGCGGTCGCCGGCGGTTGGCGGCGTGCCAGCAGCCAGAGCACCAGCCACGCGGGCACCGACAGGACCAGAGCGTAGAGCCAGACCGCGATCGGTCCGAGCAGCCCCCCGATCGTGGCTGCGGCTGTCGTGAGCGGGCCCAGCACGGCGGCGCACGCGTAGGCCGCGCGCGGGGAGCGCGCATGCAAGCGGCGAACGGCCGCGGTAAGGGGAATGCCGGCCGGCCAGGTGAACACGAACAGAGTCCCGATCGCCATCGCCATCAAGGGCGCCGGTGTCGGCTCCAGGACGGTTCCGGGACCGAAGCGAACCATCGCCTGCGCCGCGACGGCAAGCGGGAGCCAGAGCGAGAGCAGCAGAGTGCGCGTCACGATTCCAGACTGACACAGCGGCGCGGGGACGGCAACGCCCACGCGCCCGTTCGGGGTGCGCCCGCGGCCTGACGCCCGGCGCGTTCCGGGTAAGCTCTGCCATGCCCGAGCCGCTGATCGCGTTGCGGAACGTCGAGAAGGCCTTCAGTCACGGGGTCAGCCGGACCTACGTCCTGCGTCGCATCACGCTCGCCATCGCGGCGGGCGAGTTCGTGTCCGTCATGGGGCCGTCCGGCGCCGGCAAGTCCACGCTGCTGCACATCCTCGGGATGCACGACGCGGACTGGAACGGGGAGTACGACCTGCTCGGCCAGCCCGTCCACAAGCTGCGAACCAGGCATCGGCAGGCCCTCGGGCGACAGCACGTCGGCTTCGTCTTCCAGAGCTACCACCTGCTCGACGACCTGACCGTGGCGGAGAACCTCGAGGTGCCGCTCTCTTACCGCGACGTGCCCCGCTCCGAGCGGCAGAGCCTGGTCGCGGACACGCTGGACCGGTTCCAGATCGTCGGCAAGAAGGATCTGTACCCGAGCCAGCTCTCGGGAGGGCAGCAGCAGCTCGTCGGCGTGGCGCGCGCCCTCATCGCCAAGCCGACGCTGATCCTCGCCGACGAGCCGACCGGCAACCTGCATTCGCACCAGGGACGCGAGATCATGGAGCTCTTCACGCGGCTCAACGACGAGGGGACGACCATCGTGCAGGTCACGCACTCCGACGCGAACGCCGCCTACGGCAGCCGGGTCATCCAGCTCCGCGACGGGTGGCTGGTCGACGCGTGAAGTGAAGTGTCACAGTCTCGATTGACGACGAGGTACATCGGCGCGCGCGCATCCGGGCCGCCGAACGAGGCACATCCGTGTCCGCCGCGGTCCGGGAGATGACCTTCGCGGGCGTCACCGTGCGCAATCCCTTCACGCGGGCGCTGTAGGGCGGCTCGGTCGCGGCCCGGAGCGCGGTAGAATCGAGGTTCCCGGGGCTCGTCTGCGGAGGGGATCAGTCGCAGGAGGGACGAACGATGAGGTATCGACTTCACGCGGCGGTGTTGGCGGCGATCGCGGGCGTGGCGCTGATGCCGATCGGGGCCGCGGGGCAGCCCGCGGACGCGGCGGACTTCCGGACGCCCTGGGGGCACCCGGATCTGCAGGGGACGTGGGACTACCGGACGCTCACGCCGCTCCAGCGGCCCGAGGAGCTGGGCGACAAGGCGTTCCTGACCGAGGAGGAGGCGGCGGCTCTGGAGCGGGAGACGCTCGAGCGCAACGAGCGGCTCCTGAACCGGGCGGCCGAGACGACCTCCGCCAGCGACCAGGTCGACCGCCGGGAGGACGGGACGCCGGGCTTCTACAACAACTTCTGGCTGGATCGCGGAACGACGGCGGTCGGCACGCTGCGCACGTCGCTCATCGTCGATCCGTCGAACGGACGGTTGCCGCCCCTTACGGATGACGCGCGGATGCGCGCGGAGTCGCCGGAGGCCGAGCGGATCGCGGCGGTGCGCCGGGGGATGCTCCCCGCCCGCACCTACGAGGATCTCGACGCGGGCGACCGCTGCATCCAGCACGCCAAGGCGGGGCCGCCGATCAGCACCGGCGGCTACAACAACAACGTCCAGGTGTTCCAGACGCCGGACTACGTCGTCCTCCTCGCGGAGCAGAACTACGACGCGCGCATCGTGCCGCTGGACGGCCGGCCCCACGTCTCGCCGCAGGTGCGCCAATGGATGGGCGACTCGCGCGGCTACTGGGACGGGGACACCCTGGTCGTCGAGACCACGCACTTCAACGGCAAGCACGACCAGATCGGCCGGCCGCTCCTGAGCTCCGGCGAGAACCTGATGCTCGTCGAGCGGTTGACCCTGATGGACGGCGACAACCTGATGTACGAGTACACCGTCAACGACCCGACCATCTGGACGAGCCCGTGGACGGCGCAGCATCCGATGAAGCGCAATCCGGACGAGATGTTCGAGTTCGCCTGCCACGAGGGCAACTACGGGATGCACGGCATCATGGCCGGCTCCCGGGTGGAGGAGGCGGAAGCCGCGGCCGAGGCCGGCGGGACGCGCTGACGCGGAAAGAACGTACGATGACGGAGAGCGCGTTTCGATGGGCGTCGCTGGCCGTGTCCGGGGTGACGCTCCTGGTGGTCCTGGTCACGGCCGGCGGGGTGTTGTGGAACGCCGTACAGATCGCCGAGCTGTCCGGCAAGGTGGACGCGCTCACGGAGATCGTGACCGGGCACGTGAACGCACCGAATCTGCACGCGGGCCGCTGAGGCGGCGCGAGGCTGCCGTGGCTGGCGGGGGCGTCGGCAGGGAGGAGGCCAGATGCAGGCGCGAGCGATTCGGCGGATTCGCGCGAGCGTGGTCGCGTCGGTACTGGGCGGCTTCCTCTCCTTCGCGGGCCAGATCGCGTCCGCGCAGACCGACACCGTCGCCGCCGGAGGGCGCATCTACCGCGGCAAGGGGGACTGCCAGGCCTGCCACGGGTGGGCCGGCGACGGCCGCAAGATGAACCTCCAGATGCCGGACGGGGCCAACCTGCGCGAGAGCACGCTGACGCGCGAGCAACTCGTCTTCGTCATCAAGTGCGGCCTGCCGGGGCGCCAGATGCCGGCCTACGATCGGCGCGCCTACGTCGACGACCGTTGCCTCGGCCGCACGCGCGCCGACCTGCGGCGGATGGGGCTGCAGCTCTTCGATCCTCCGGCGACGCTGCAGAACCGCGAGGTGGAGCGCCTGGTCGACTTCCTCGAGGCGAAGGTCGTCGGCCGGGGGCCGATGGACCGGCAGGCGTGCGTCGACTACTGGGGTGACGACGCCGACGTCTGCCGCCGCGAGTTCCCGGACTGAGCAAGTGACCGAAACGCTCGCCGGCACGGCGCATGCAACGCAGGCGGTTGTACCGCGGCCCGGTGTTCGCTACACCTACGAGGACTACCGGCGCACCCCCGACGACGAGCGCTTCGAGTTGCTGGATGGGGAACTGATCGTGGTTCCGGCCCCGCGCGTCGATCACCAGCGCATCGTTCTCAGGTTGGCGTCGCTGCTCGACGCTTTCGTGGAGGAGCGCAGACTGGGCGTCGTCCTGCTCGCGCCGTGCGACGTCGTGCTGTCGGACACGGACGTCGTGCAGCCCGACGTGCTGTTCGTGGCCGCCGAACGGGCGCACATCATCGTCCCCGAGAACGTGCGGGGTGCGCCGGACCTCGTGGTGGAGGTGCTGTCATCCTCCTCGGCGAAGCGTGACCGGATCGAGAAGCGAGCGCTCTATGCGAAGCACGCCGTGCGCGAGTACTGGCAGGTCGACGTCGGCGCCGGGACGTTGACGGTGTTGCGTCTGGCCGACACCCGGTTCGAAATCGACGGCGTATACGGCAAGGGCCGGACAGTGACCTCCCCGAGCCTGCCCGGCCTCCGCTTCGCCCTGGATCGGGTGTTCCGTTCCCCGCGCTACTGATCGAGCGCGAACACGAACAGGTAGCTCGAGTTCTCCAGGTTGTCGTAGCGCACCGGGTGCAGGTGCCGGCCGCTGGCCTGCACCGCGAGGTACTGCCGCGGTCCGATGGCATAGGTGACCGGCGCGCCCTTGAGCGGCGTGCCGACGTTGAAGCGCCACAGCTCCTGCAGCGTCTCGTCGTGGTAGGCGACCACCCAGCCGTCCTGGAGGGCGCTGAAGACGACGCCGCCGGCGGTCGCGATGGCGCCCGACCGAACCTCGATCTCGGTGACCGCCTTCGCGATCACCTCGTGCGTGTCGGTGTCGACGGCGGTGATCGAGCCGTAGTAGAGGTCGCTCGTGTACTCGCGCCGCTCGCTGGCCTCCCGGTCGATGCCGCCGTCGGGGCCGAGCGGCACCACCCGCGCCCCGGTCTGCGAGAAGCAGCCCTCCGTGCCGGCCCCGTAGGCGATTCCCTTCTCCGGGTTGAACGCGGTCGGCTGGTGGGCGATTCCGCCGTGCCACGTCGGGCAGGCGCGCTTCATCTCGTCCCGGTCGGTGCGCAGGGCGCGCGCCTCCGGGTTGTAGATCTGGATGTCGAGGTTCGGGTCGTACTCGAGGGGCATGCCGGTCTCGGGATTGAGGCCGGCCGTCCACGTCAATTCATTGACGTACTGCGAGCCCTTGATGAATCGGCCCGTCTCGCGGTCGACGGAGTAGAAGAAGCCGTTGCGGGCGAAGTGGGCGGCCACCTTGCGCTGCTGGCCGTCGATCAGCGTGTCGTAGAGCATGTGCACGCCGACCTCGTCGTAGTCCCACGAGTCGTTCGGCGTGTACTGGAAGTGCCAGCGCCGCTCGCCGGTGGCGACGTCGAGGGCCACGGCCGAGTTGGTGAACAGGTTGTCGCCGGGTCGGTACTCGGCGTCGTAGATGGGGTAGGGGTTCCCGGTACCGAAGATGTAGAGGTTG
>JAPOVI010000423.1 GCA_026708265.1 Acidobacteriota bacterium | reverse complement strand
TACGTCGTCCCGTTCGTCAGGCCCCCGATCGTCGCGCGGGTGTTCGTGTTCCCGCTGTCGTCCGACAACTCCGTCCAATCGCCACCGGACCGATAGCGCACGTCGTAGTCGTCGATCGGCGCCCCGTTGTCCGACGGCGCGGTCCAACTCACCTCCAACTGCCCGTCGCCGGGCGTCAGCGTCGGAGCCGCGGGCGCATCCGGTGCCGTCGCCGGCGGCATCGGCGTGCCTCGCGAGCTCGGAGACCACCGGCCCTCGCCCGCCGAGTTCTCCGCGCGAACCTGCACGTCGTACCTCGTCCCGTTCGTCAGGCCCGGGATCGTCGCGCGGGTGTTCGTGTACTGCCCGTTGTCCGTCAACTCCGTCCAAACGCCTCCCGGCAACGACCGATAGCGCACGTCGTAGTCGTCGATCGGCGCCCCATTGTCCGACGGCGCGGTCCAGCTCACCTCCAACTGCCCGTCACCGGGCGTCAGCGTCGGGGCCGCGGGCCTCGACGGCCTCCCGATCGGCGTCCCCCTCGCGGGTCCCGACCACGGGCTCTCGCCCACCGAGTTCTGCGCCCGCACCTGAACGGCGTACGCCGTCCCGCTCGTCAGGCCTCCGATCGTCGCGCGCGTGCTCGTGTACCGCCCGTCGTCCGGCAGCTCCGTCCAAACGCCGTCCGGCAACGACCGATAGCGCAAGTCGTAGTCGCCCGATCGGCGCCCCGTTGTCCGACGGCGCGGTCCAACTCACCTCCAGCCGCCGGTCGCCGGGAGTCACCGTCGGAGCCGCCGGCTGAGAGGGCGCCCCTATCGGCGTTCCCATCGCGCCCGCTGACCACGGGCTCTCGCCCTCCGAGTTCTGCGCCCGTACTTGCACCTCGTACTGCGTCCCGTTCGTCAGGCCCCCGATCGTCGCCCGGGTGTTCGTGTTCGCGCCGTCGTCCGACAACTCCATCCATCCGCCGCCGGACGACCGATACTGCACGTCGTAGTCGTCGATCGGCGCCCCGTTGTCCGACGGCGCGGTCCAGCTCACCTCCAGCCGCCGGTCGCCGGGAGTCACCGTCGGAGGCGCCGGGGCCGACGGTGGGGACGCGGCGAGCACCTGCCGGATACCGAGCCCCATCGCCGCAGCCCCGCCCACGATGCCGGCGATCGCACCGATGTCCGGCCCGGTGCCCGGGACCGCGTTGGTCTGCACGATCGTCGTCGACGCCGTCAACCCCTGATACGTCGCGCTGACCGAGAGCTCCACCGTCCCGCTCGCCACCGGGTTCACGGTCACCTCCGCCTGCCCCAACGCGTTCGTCGTCACCGTCACCTGCAACAACCCCGCGTCGAGCGTCGCGGTGCCCCCTTCGCGCAAGAGGAACAGCACGGAGGCCCCCGCCACGGAGAAGCCGCTGCGGTCGCGCACCTCCACCACCGTCGGTTCCGCAGTCCCCTGCCCGATGACGTTGACGCTGTCCTCGCCCTCGATGACGACGATGCGCAGGCCCGGCTCCTGCACCGCTTCAGGCCGGCTCCCGCCGTGCGCCGAGGCCGCGAGCCAGGGCAGCACCAGCGCCGCGCAGGTGCAGATCCAGACGGTGGCACTCTTGGCTTCCTTGCGCATCGTGTTCTCCTGTCGCGCCGCGACCGCGCCCACGGGATGCCGTCGTCGCGGCCTGCCGGTGATGCAGCTCGACGGTCCAGGTTCCGTTCGATCGTTGCAGCCCGAGACGGACGACGTTGACCGCCGTGATCAGCGTGAAGCCGTCCGCCGCGCCCCGCAGCCGCGCCCCCAAGTGGCGGGAAGGCGAAGATGGCCCCCGCGCACAGCGCCAGCGGGTCGCCCCCGCTGCAGCTCGCGTCGGCGTAGACCAAGTCGGACGGCGCGCCGGCGCGCTGGTCCGCCACCCGCTGCTGGACCCCCGCGAACGGCGTCTGCAGCGTCTGCTCCACCCACCGCAGGCGCATCAGGCCGAACAGCCCCATGAATCACGTCCCGGTGATCAGCGTGAACCGGAGCATCGCGTTCCCTTGCGGGGCGTCGGGCCCGTCCGCTGGCTCTGCCGATGCGTTGACCGGGCTCCAGAGGGCCGTGTTCGCTTCCTTCGCGCTGCGCCTCCCCTGGCCTTACAAGGGCACTCGGGCCTGCCCAAGAAAAAAGGGCCGGAGCAGGCGACCCCTGCCCCGGCCCAAGACGAGAACAACCTCAAAGAAGGGCTACGCCTTCAACTGCCGCTGCCGCTGCGCCCGCAGGCGGCGCCGACCGGCTGCCACCAGCCCCGCACCGAGGGCCAGCACACCGAACACCGGGAGCGCCGGCGTCGGCATCATCGGCGTCTGACGCGCCTCGATCGAAGGATCGCTCTGCCGCGTCTTCTCGTTCATGGAGCTGACGATGACGCCGTATTCCGTCCCGTTCATGAGATTCGGGATGGTGGCGCTCAGCTTGTCCCTCACCGTCATCTGCCGGTCAGGATTGTCGAAGCTCTGGTGCGCGGCCCGCCACTCGACCAGATAGCCGCAACGGGCACCGACAGCAGCGTCTGCGCACGTCCCCACGCTAGCAACCGCGTCCCACGTCACCATCAACTCACCGTCCATCGACGCGACGGTGACGTTGTTCGGCTTGGTTGCCGGCGCCGGCGTCGACTGTCTCGCCCCGGGGTGATAGCTCCAGTCGCTGTACGCAATCGGGTCGCCGCTGGCGTCGCCATGGACCGCACGAACTGCAATCAGGTACTCATCGTTGACCTTCAGCTCGAGGGTGTAGCTCCTTGCCTCGCGGCCGCCGGTAACCGACACGATCCTCTGAGGAGACAGGGAGTCAGAGAACTCGGTCCCTGCAGCCTCCGTCCACCCGATTTGGAACCCGGTCGCCGTGTCCGTCCCTACGCCCCCGTAGTCCCACTTGGCCGTGATCATCTTCCTGCCACCCGGCTCCAGCTTCACGTTCGTAGGAGCAGGCACAGACATCGCAGCGGCCATCGGCGTCTGCTTCACCTCCGCCGAGCTATCACTGTAGTTGTCGTCACCCATCTCTGTGCGGACCCGGAACATGTATTCCATGCCATTCTTAAGAGGCTTGGCTTCGGCCATCGTCGCGTCCGCCATGGCCATCACCATCCGGGTGGTCATGCTGTAGTCCTGAGAGGCAGGCCTCCACTGGACCATGTAGCCGGTCGCGCCGGTGACGGCCTCCCACTTCACCGTCACCATCTCGTCGCCACTCACGGCCTCGACACCCATCGGGGCAGCGGGCTTGGTAGCTGCCGCCCCGGCTGTCGCCACGCCTGCCTCCGCGTCGGCTCCGACTGCCCAGGCAGTGCGACTACCGTCGCCACTGAGCACTCGAACTGCAACCGAATAGCTCTCCCCCGCCTCCAAACCTGAGATGGTGTGCTTCAGAAGGTGGCTCGCGACCGAGTTCAACATGGCAGGCGTGGGACTTGAAGGCACGTCGGTGGCCCCCACCAAGGTTGTCGACTTGGCCCACGTTATCTCGTACATGGATACGTTCTGGGGGTTTGTGGCGGGTGCCTCCCAGGTGACATCAACAGTGCCCGGAGTCGAGCCGGTTGCCGCTGTCACGGTCTGTGGTACCGATGCCTCCGCGAAGGCCGTTTCCGGCGTGAGCAGCACGCCGGCTGCCAGCAACACGCCGAAGACAAAAAGGGAACGCCGTGTTCTCATCATGTTCCTCCTCCAGAGCGATCGAACGTTGACTGCCGAGATCTCTCTCACGGGCCTCCTCCTCCTGAAGCTAGCTTCGGCCCGCCGTTCAGCGAGGCCGTGGCCATCGCTGGCCGACTGACCGATTCCGGCTTCCTGTGACAGGCACATGAAAAAGCTGGCAACACAGCGTGCACCTCATCGGTGGACGCGCGCGAGCCCCGCACACCGGAGCCCGAACGAACGCCGCCACAGAAACCGATGCCCACGAACGACGCAGCATAGCACATCGAACAAGCCCCCCGTGCCGGAAAATCACCCCGAGCTCCAGAACTCCTGCCCGCCATGCAGCGCCGGTACAACCTAGTTGGGCCACCGCGGCACCATCTCCTCAAGCCCCGAGCCCAACTCAGACGCGGAGATACTAGCACAGAACGGCGCGGCGCGCCCGGTTCGCCGATGGCGCGCCTTGTCGGCCTTCGATCGGTGACCAGCCCTGGCATCGGAACCTCGCGAAGTGTTTTCGGGCGGTTCCGGCTGGAGCTTTAGCACCAGACCACCTGGGTGAGTGGACCACGACCCAAACGATGGGTCGGCAACGCGCTGAGGTAGTGCACGAATGCCCGCCACACCTGCTGATCGGACCCCCGGATGACGGCTGCCGAGATCGGCACCCGGGGCACGTCACCGGCTCAGCTCGACTTCCGGTCGGGGCTTATCGCGCTCGGCCGGCCTCGGCTCCCGCGCCGCGGCGGCTTCGGCCTCGCGCAGTGGCGGTGCGGGAATCGGCCCGTTCCCCTCACGGGGGCCACTCTCCGCCCGCTCTTCCACCTGCGTCCGGTCTCGTTCCCGCGCGAGAAGCCAGTCCGAGATCCGCTGGGCATCGACGGCCGCGGCGCGGATCTCCCTCGGGTCGTTCTCCAGGGCCTTGATCCAGGAGCTGACGTAGGCCGTGCCGTGCCGCGGCTCGTGCCCGACGCCGAGCTGCTCGCCGGTCATCATTGCCGCGATCTCCGCGCGCAACTCCTCGCGCGCGTAAGCCTCCGAGCCGAAGCCGCCGTGCTGCACCAGGGTCGGCCGGTTCAGGCGGTCCGGGTGCCCGGTCGCGTGGCCCAGCTCGTGCAGCGCCGTGTGCGTGTAGGCCGGCTGCGACGCGAACTGGCTCCGGTCGGGCAGCACCACGCGGTCGTCCTTCAGGCCGTAGTAGGCCCGGTCGCCGGCGACGTGGTCGACGCGGACGCCGCTGCCGCGGATCAGCGCCTCCGCGCGCTCGTGCCCCTCCCACTCCGGGGCCGCCTCGGCCAGCGACCGCAGCTTGAGGCCCTCGGTCTGCTCCACGTTGAAGACGTGGTGCATCTTGACGACGGGCCGGTCCCGCTGGACCCATTCGAGCTTCGGCCGTCCGTGCTCGTCCGGGATCGGATTGCCGCGGTCGTCGAGGGCCTTCCGCCGTTGCCGCCACTCGACGTACAGGATGGGCGTGCCCTTCTCGCCCTTGCGGACGTGGCCGCCGGCCTCCTGGATCTGGCGGTAGCCGCCCCAGCGCGGGTCGGCGTAGCCGCGCTCCAGTGCGTTCATGGCGAGGTAGACGGCGTTTCCGCCGCGGTAGTCGCGTCCGCTGCCGAAGTTGTGCGGCAGGATCCGCTCGCCCGGCTTCCACGGTTTCTGCCACGGCGCGGTCCCGTCCTTGAGCGCCTGGATGATCCGCTCGGCGAACTGCTGGTGGTAGGCCTCGGCCCGCTCGCGCCCGCCGGCCATCAGAGCGCCCCCTCGATGCCGCCCTCCTCGTCTTCGAGGTCGACGTCCCAGCCGGCCAGCGCCCCCAGCGACGGCGCCTCGATGGGCCGGCCGTTCCGGAACAGCTCGACGACCGCCTCGTCAAACTCCTCGCGGCTCTCGACCCGAACCGGCTCCTGCTGCTCTTCGTCCCGCGCGTCACGCTCACTCATTCCCTGCGCCTCCCTCCAACCGCCCATCGGTTGCGTTCCTTCCCGTTGCGGTCCTCCCGCAGCCGATCGACACGCTGCCCGCCCGCGTCCGCATCGCCGGGCAAGCCAGGCCCGGCGATGCGCATCGACCGGCGCATTCCACCCGGACCGCGCCGCCAGCGCCGCAAGGCCCAGGACGACGCAGCGCCCGCACGCCGCGCAGCACGCGGTCGGCTCGAACCCGCGGTGGTCCGCCAGCGTCCGGAGCGCGAACCCGCCTGCAGGCGGCGCTCCGGCCACGGTCCGCGGAGCGTCCACAAGCTGGCCGCTCACCGCGTCCGCCTCCCCCGACGCTTCCGCCTCGGTGCGGATCCCGTCCGACGCTTCGGCGCCGGAGGGCCGTTTCTTGCGCCCTCAGACGGCGGCGGCCAGACGGGCTCGACGACCCAGCGGTTCTCCGCGGCGTCGTAGTCGCGGACGCGGACCATCTGGTCGACACGGCGGACCCCTTCGGGCGTCCGCGTCTGGTGAATGACGGCCTCGATGCCGTCGACCACCCCGCGGCAGACAACCGTCCACGGCAGGGCGTCGGATGCCTGCATGGCGCAGGTCGCAAGGCGCGACAGCGCCGCTTCGGCGTTGTTCGCGTGGACGGTGGCGAGCGAGCCGCCGTGGCCGGTGTTGAGCGCCTGCAGCAGGTCGGCAGCCTCGGCCCCGCGGACCTCGCCGACGACGACGTGGTCCGGCCGGTGGCGCAGCGCGTGCCGCACCAAGTCGCGGATCGTCACGCCGCGGTCGCCGAGCCCCCGCGCCCCGAAGCGCAGGCAGTTGGCCCGGCGCAGCCGCAGCTCCAGCGTGTCCTCTATAGAGATGATGCGGCCGTCGGCCGGCAGCAGCGAGACCAGCGCGTTCAGCAGCGTCGTCCTGCCCGAGCCCGTGCCGCCCGAGATCAGCAGGTTGCGCTCCCGGCCGAGCGCCGTCGCGGCCTCGTCGGCCACGGCGGCGGGAAGCGAGCCGCTCGCGGTCAGCTCCTCGACCGTGAAGGCCCGGCCGCCGAAGCGGCGGATGGTGATCGCAGCCGTCGGTGCGGCCGGCGGGCCGCAGATCGCGACGCGGGAGCCGTCCGCGAGACGCGCGTCGATGATCGGCTCCGTGTTCGGGTCCTTGCCCAGCGGGCGACCTGGACGGCCGCCCGCTGGGCGGCCTCGGGGGTCAGCTCCGGCACGTCGACGGCCGCCATCCGGCCGTCGCGCTCGACGAACGCGATCCCCGGACCGTTGACCATCACCTCGGAGACCGCCTCGTCGTCGAGCGCGGCCTCGAGTCCCGGCAGGAACGGCTTCAGGTCCGAGATGGTCAGCTCCATCTACAGCTCTCCGGCCTCGCGGGCGCGCCAGTAGGGACGGTCCCGCGGCAGGAAGTCGGGCTTGAGGTAGCAGCGCCGCGCGTCGTGCGCCCGCTTGCCGTCGTAGGGCAGGACGATGGCCTGGCAGTTGCCGAGCAGGGCGAAGTCCCGCGGATGGAACGGCGCCTCCCGATGCTGGCTGAACGACTTGCTGGCGCTCAGGCTGCCGGCCCCGCCGCCGGGCGACCCGGAGAGCAGCGACGCCGTGGCGCGGCTGGTCTGCTCCGAGACGCTGTAGGACGCCTTCACCTTCGAGACCTGCCCGCACATCGTGCTCGCGATCTGCACCGACGAGTCGTCGGCGAGCGAGAGGAAGACGCGCGTGCGGAGCGTCTGGAGCAGCGCCCGCCACGCCTCCGACTGGCCGAGGACCGCCCGCAGCGACGAGATCGACTGCGTGGCGACGATGGGGATGAGCCGTGACTGCCGCGTCAGGGCGAACGCTTTCTCGTCACCGGCGGGGTCGTCCTCGCCGACCGTGGCGAACGTCTGGTACTCGTCGCACAGGAACACGGCCGGCCGGAAGACGCGGTCCGGATCGCGCTGCATCTCGGCGGGCCGGCGCAGCAGCGTCTGGAGCCACGCCTGCTTGAGGAGCACGCCCACGGCGCGGGAGAGCGCCGAGTTGGTCCCGGCCGGCATGTTCAGGCAGAGGACCTTGCCCGAGTCGATCACCTTGTCGAGCGGCGGCAGCGGCCGGACGACGTCGACGGCGGACTCGGCGGGCGCCTCGTCGGGCGGGGGCGGCGCGGCCGGCGGGGCCGGCGGGCAGAAGACGCGCGCCACGTCCGGCAGGTCGAAGACCGAGAGGAAGACGCTGAGGCCCTCGATGATGCTGGAGCACAGCTTCTGGTCGAGCGCCTGCCAGTCCTGCTCGTGCCAGCGCTTCACCGCGGCGAGCCGCTCGCGGCGCTCCGGGTCGGCGGCGCCCAGGCGGACGACCTCGAACGCGATGCCGGCCGCCTGGAGCTGCTCGCGCAGCTTCGGGTCGTCCGCCGTCCGGACCACGCCGTCGCCGGCCGGCTCCCAGGCCCACCCTTTCGCCGCGCCCATCCGCCCGGACAGCTCCGCCGTCCGAACCCGGACCGCGGACGGGCCGTCGATCGCGGCCTCGACCTCCGCGATCCTGCCCTCGACCAGCTCCGCGTCGAGCGTCGCTCGGTACACGTCCCGCAGCGTCACCCACGGCCGGGGCGACATCCGGTGCAGCTCGATGATCCAGCGCACGAGGTTGACATATGCCTGTTGCCAGAAGGGCTCCTTGGACCGCCCGAAGAGCTGGTTGATGAGGCTGGCGATGGTGTACGCGAGCGAGTAGGAGTCGAGAGCGTCGTCTCCCAGCGGGTTCCACTGCCAGCGCCCGCCCAGGCCCAGCTCGATGTAGTCGTCGCCGCGGCCGGCGTCCTCGAGGATGCCGCGCACCTGGTGGCAGAAGTCGCCCTTGACCTCGAGCACCAGGCCGGCGATGCGGCGCTCGGGGTCCTGCGCCCGCCAGCCCAGGAGCTGGCGGGCGAACGGGCGCATGCAGGCCGACGTCTTGCCCGAGCCGATCGCGCCGCAG
>JAPOVI010000278.1 GCA_026708265.1 Acidobacteriota bacterium | reverse complement strand
CCGCCGCCGCCGCGACCCGCGCGATCCGGAGGCGGCTTCCGGGGGTGCCGCGTTCGAGTCCTTCTGGGCGGACACCGTCCGGCGCGGCGGCCGATGGATCGACGAGCCGCAGCAGCCGGTCACGCTGAGCGACCGGATCGGGGAGCTGGACTTCAGCGGCCTCGTCCCGCCCGAGGACGCCCGGCGCAGCCTGACGCTCGTCGCCTATCCCTCGCTGCACTTCCTGGACGGCCGCGGCGCGAACCGGCCGTGGCTGCAGGAGATTCCGGACCCGTTGCTCAAGACGGCCTGGGGCAACGGAGCGGAGATGACCGCCGAGACCGCCGTCGCGATCGGTGCCGACGACGGGCAGGTGGTCGCTCTCGAGTCGGATCACGGGCGGATCGAGGCAACGGTCGTCGTCAATCCCCACCTGCCGGGCGGGGTGGTGGCGATGCCGATCGGCCAGGGACATACCGACTACGGACGCTACGCGACGGGGCGCGGCGCCAATCCCCTGGCCCTGCTCGACCCGGAGCCCGACGCGGCGTCCGGCGGGCCGCGGTGGGCACGGACCCGCATCGACGCAACCGCGCTCGCGTTGCGGCGGCCCCTCGCGCGGCTGCAGGGCAGTTTCGACCAGCAGGGCCGCGAACTCGCGCAGGCGGTCTCCGAGGCCGCCCTGGCGGCCGGCGACGTGCACCCCGACGAGCCCCACTTCAGCCTCTACCCGGAGCACGAGCATCCCACGCACAGCTGGGGCATGGCGATCGACCTCGACGCCTGCAACGGCTGCAACGCCTGCGTCGCCGCCTGCTACGCCGAGAACAACGTCCCCGTCCTCGGGGCGGACCGGATGGTGCGCGGGCGGACCATGGCCTGGCTGCGGATCGAGCGCTTCGTCGAGCCGCGGCCGGCGGACGCCGGGAGGAACGTCGATACGCGCTTCCTGCCGATGCTCTGCCAGCACTGCGACCACGCGCCGTGCGAGTCGGTCTGCCCGGTGTACGCCACGTACCACACCGAAGAAGGCCTCAACGCGCAGATCTACAACCGCTGCGTGGGCACCCGCTACTGCTCGAACAACTGCCCGTACAAGGTCCGCCGGTTCAACTGGTGGGATCCGGAGGTTCCGGAGCCGCTGAACCTGCAGCTCAACCCCGACGTGACGGTACGGAGCGCCGGCGTCATGGAGAAGTGCACGTTCTGCGTGCAGCGGATACAGGAGGGCAAGGACCGCGCGCGCGACGACGAGCGGCCCGTGCAGGACGGCGACGTCGTCCCGGCGTGCGCCCAGACGTGCCCGGCGCAGGCGATCGTGTTCGGCGACCTCAACGACCCCGCCAGCCGCGTCTCGCAGCTCTCGGCCGCCGACCGCGGCTACCACGCGCTCGGCGTGCTGAACACGCGGCCCGCGGTGACCTACCTGAAGAAGGTGATCCGGTGAGCGTGGCGGATCACGTCGCCACCTACGGCCGGATCGACGCCGACATCCTGCGGACGATGCGGCCCCCGGGCCGCTCCTGGTTCGCGGCCCTCGCCCTGATTCTGGGCGGGTTGGCGCTCGGCGCCTACGCGTTCTCGACGCAGTGGCGCTTCGGGCTCGGGGTGGCGGGCTACGAGCACCCGATGCTCTGGGGCATCTACATCACCAACTTCGTCTTCTGGGTCGGCATCGCCCACTCCGGCACCCTCATCTCGGCCGTCCTGTTCCTGTTCCGGGCCAAGTGGCGCACGTCGGTGGCGCGGGCGTCGGAGGCGATGACGGTCTTCGCGGTCATGACCGCGGCCCTGTTCCCGATCATCCACATCGGCCGGCCGTGGTTCTTCTACTGGCTGATCCCCTACCCCAACGAGCGTCAGCTCTGGGTCAACTTCCAGTCGCCCCTCGTCTGGGACGTCTTCGCGATCACGACGTACCTGACCGTGAGCGCGATGTTCCTCTTCCTGGGGCTCATCCCGGACGTCGCGGCGGCCCGCGACCGCTCCACGGACTGGCGCAAGCCGATCTATCGGGTCCTCGCGCTGGGGTGGCGCGGCTCGACCCGGCAGTGGATCCACTACGGCGCCCTCTACGGCTTCTTCGCCGCCCTGGCGACGCCGCTGGTCGTGTCGGTCCACAGCGTCGTGTCGTGGGACTTCGCCATGTCCATCCTGCCCGGATGGCACAGCACGATCTTCGCGCCCTACTTCGTGGCCGGGGCCATCTTCTCGGGCCTGGCGATGGTGATTACGCTGCTGATCCCACTGCGCCGGCTGCTCGGGCTCGAGGAGTACATCACCATCCGGCACTTCGAGAACCTGGCCAAGCTCATCATCGTCACGTCGCTCATCGTCGGCTACGCCTACCTGACCGAGTTCTTCGTCGCCTGGTACAGCGGGAGCCCCTTCGAGCAGGCGACGTTCTACGACCGCATGTTCGGCGAGTACCGGCTCTTCGCCTGGGGCATGCTCGCCTGCAACGTCCTCGTCCCGCTGCTGCTCTTCGCCAAGCGGATCCGGACGAACCTCGCGGCGCTGTTCGTGATCTCGATCCTCGTCAACATCGGGATGTGGCTGGAGCGCTTCGTCATCATCGCCGCGTCGTTGTCCCACGATTTCGACCCCGCCAACTGGAGCGGCATCTACCAGCCGACCTGGGTGGAGGGAGCGATCACGATCGGCAGCTTCTCGCTCTTCTTCTTCCTGTTCCTGCTGTTCGTCAAGAACTTCCCGGCCGTGTCGATCACGGAGATGAAGGAGGGTTCGGCCCACGCGGAGGTCTTCGACGACAGCCTGGCCCGGTGCCTGACGAATCACGGCTTCCTGGATCGCTTCTACGAGCTGTTCCTGGCGTCGAGCGAGGAGGTCCGCGAGAAGTTCCGCCACACCGACTTCGCCCACCAGAAGAAGATGCTGGCCGACTCGCTGTCGCTGATGACCGGCATTTCGGGGGCGCCGGTGGACGAGCTCGAGGAGCTCGACCGCGTGGCGCGCCGCCACGGCAGGCACGATCTCGACATCGGATTCGGTCTCTACGACCTGTGGCTGGAGTCGCTGATGCAGACCGTGCGCGAGTTCGACGGGCATTTCGACCGCGACGTGGACCGCGCGTGGCGGAACGTGCTCGCGAAGGGCATCGAGTTCATGCAGTCGCGGCACGGACGCTCGGGAAGGAGGCCGTAACCGCATGCGCATCCTGGGTGTGTACGACGAACCGGCGAAGGCGGCCGTGGCGGTGGCCACGGCACGCGACGCCGGCCTCGAGGAGGTGGACTCCTACTCGCCGGCGCCGGACCACACGCTGGAGCAGCTCTCGGGTCCGCGCGTCAGCCCCGTGCGGCGGTTCACGCTGATCGGCGCCCTGCTCGGCCTGGCCACCGGCTTCGCGCTGCCGATCTACACGGTGTCGGCGTGGCCGCTCATCGTCGGGGGCAAGCCGCTCATCGCGATTCCGGCGTTCGTCGTGATCGCCTTCGAGCTGACCATTCTCTTCGGCGCCATCGGCGGCATGCTCGGCTTTCTCGTTCTGGCGCGGCTGCCGCGCTTCACCCCGGCGCGGCGCACCGATCCACGCTTCTCCAACGACCACTTCGGCGTGGAGATCGTCTGCGGGAAGAAGGACGGGGCCTTCGTGCGCTCGCTGCTCGAGTCGGCGGGCGCCATCGAGGTGCGAGCGGATGCGTAGCAGCCCATTCGTCGCCGCGACCGCAAGGTCGCGCTGCGGCCTCCGCCGGGTGCCCCACCAACTCTCCCGGAGTCCGCGCCTTTCCTCGGCGCAGACCCCTGGCACAAGGCTCTCGGCCAAGCTGCTTGCGCCGGTGGCCGTTGCCGTTGCCGTCGTCGCCGCGGCGGGGTGCCGCCCCGCGCAAGGTCCGCCGGACCCGCAGGCGCGTACCTGGATCCGCAACATGTGGACCGGGCCGGCGGTGCTGCCGCAGGCCGAGGCGCGCCCCGCTCCGGCGGGGTCGATGGCGGTCGACGCGCCACGGATCCTGAACCGGCGGGAGGCGCGCACGGAGCTTGTGAATCCTCTCGCGGACACGCCCGCAACGATTGCCGAGGGCGAGGCGCTCTACCGGATCTACTGCGCCCTCTGTCACGGCGACCGGGGTGCCGGAGACGGCGAACTCGCCCGCCACTACCGCCGGATGCCGCCCCTGACCGCGCCGCACGTCCTGAACTACCCCGACGGCTTCGTCTATGCGATCATCCGCGAGGGGGGCCGCAACATGCCGCGCTTCGGCGACGCGCTGAGCGTCGACGAGCGTTGGGCGCTGGTCCTCTTCCTCGGCACGCTGGGCTCCCCGGAGCCGGAATCGCAGGCGGTCTCCCGGTGAACGGAGGCGCTCCCACCCCGACGGTGGCGGAACCGATCCTCTCCGTCCGCGGGCGACGCGCCCTGCTCGGTCTGGCCTCCCTCGGCGGCGCTGCCTTCCTCGCCGGCCTGCTGCTCGACGCGACGCGCGCCTGGTCGGCGCTGCTGGTCAACTTCCTCTTCTTCGGCGGCCTGGCGCAGGCGGGGGTGGTGCTCTCCTGCGTTCTGCAGGTGACGTCGGCCCGCTGGGGCCGCCCCCTCAAGCGGGTCGCCGAGGCGACGGCCGCGTTCCTGCCGGCAGCGTTCGTGCTCCTGCTCGTGCTGCTGGCCGGCACGACGGCGTGGGCACCCTGGGTCCACGAGCCGGTCGAGGCCAAGGCTCCGTGGCTGAACGTTCCGTTCTTCGTCGTGCGGGAGCTGCTCGCGTACGCGGTGCTGACCGGCTTCAGCCTGCGCTACGTCTACCGGTCTCTCCGGCCGGACGTCGGCATGCTGGACGAGTCCGGGGAGCAGCCTGCGACCGGCTTCTCCGCCCTTCTCATCCGCGACTGGCGCGGCCTCGATGCCGAGCGTGCGACCGGGCAACGCCGCCAGACGCGCTGGGCGGTCGCCGTGCTGATCGCCTACGGCTGGGTGTTCACGCTGGTCGCCTTCGACTTCGTGATGGCGCTCGATCCGCACTGGTTCTCGACGCTGCTCGGCGGCTACTACTTCGTCGGCAACGTGCTGATCGGCCTGGCGTTCCTGGTCGGCGTGACCGCGGCGGGGCGGCGCCGGCTCGGCATCGCGGGCTACGTCGGCCGTCACCAACTGCACGATCTCGGCAAGCTGCTCTTCGGGTTCTGCATCCTGTGGGCATACCTGTTCTGGTCGCAGTACCTCGTGATCTGGTACGGCGACCTCGCGGAGGAGACCGAGTTCGTCTACCACCGGATGCACGGGGCCTGGGCGCCGGTGGCGTGGGCCGTGTTCGCCATGACCTTCGCCGGCCCGTTCGTGGTCCTGCTGAGCCGCGCCGTCAAGACCTGGATTCCCGGGCTGACGACGGTGGCCGCCGTCGTCTTCGCCGGCATGTGGCTCGAGCGTTTCGTGCTCGTCGTCCCGTCGCTGTGGCACGGCGAGGGCGTGCCGCTCGGTCTGCTGGAGCTCCTGGTCACGGCCGGGGTGGCCGGTCTGTTCGTCCTCTCCTACGCCGCGTTCCTCGACCGCTTTCCCGTCCTGCCGGTATCCGACCCGCGGCTCGCCCCGGCCCGGACGGAATCCTGATCGAGCTCCGCCGGCGCGCGGCCGGAGCGCCCGTCCGCGTCGTCCCGTCGGCGTGTCGCGGTGCAGAAGCAGAGCTGATGCCTGGAGTCCGGCTCGAACGGGTCTCGGTTCCAGCTCCCGAACTTCCCCTCAATCGTCATCCCATTGTATTTCAGCAGGGCATCCAGCTCTTTCGGGAAGTACATTCTGAGATTCAGACCGCCAACGATTTCATCGGAGTCTTCCCTGTAGTGCCGCAGGCGCGCGATCTGGGTGTCTGCCTCATACCGGTACGACTCGGTCACCGGCACCTCTCGCCCGGTTTCGCGGTCCCTGTACCGAGAGAATGGATACCGTTCGCCCGGGTCACGATTGAGGATCTCCAGACCCGGGACGAAGACGTCCAGGATGAAGCAGCCACCCGGAGCCAGGTGATGCAGCACACACCGCATGCACTCCTCGAAGTCCGACAGGTCGTGCAGGTGCCATAGTGCGTTGTGCAGCAGCAGGATCGACCCGTACTGCGTACCGGTCTCGAAGCGGCGCATATCGCCGAGTATCCAGTCGACCCTGACCTTCCTGGCTTCGGCCTTCGATCGAGCCAGGCTGAGCATCTGCCGCGAATAGTCCAGTCCGGTAGCCTCGATGCCTCGCTCCGCCAAGGGGATGGCTATTCGGCCGGTCCCACAGGCAAGCTCCAGGACCTCCCCGCGAGACGCCAGATCGGCCGGGAACCAATCCGGGAGCGTGGCATACGCGCCATAGTATTGGTCGTACCTCGCCGGAACCAGATAGTCTGCGTCGATGGGCTCTCCTCTCACGATGGCTGCCCTCCGTGCCCCTCGCGCTCCTTGAGAAGTAATTCCAGCTCCGCAAGCGCCTCGAGGTCCTTCGGGCGTCCGCGCGGAGCCGACGAGGTCGGGCCGTTATCATCCGCGTCCCTGACATGGCGATCCTGCATTGCGTGCATCCGCCCCCGCCCGTCATTCGTCGCCCGAAGGCTCCGCCTTGTGCTCAGCCAGACCTGCGCGAGTCCCTACGGCGCCGACTCTACGGACGCGCCGGCAGGTAGCGGTCGAACCACGCCACCATGGCGGCGATATAGTCCGGCGGGTCCACGGCCCCCGGGAACGTCGGCCCGTGCCCGGCGCCGGGGATGCGCAGCAGCTCGACCGCCACGCCGGCCTTCTCGAGCGCCGCCTTCATCACCTCGGCGTTCTCGTAGGGTACGACGTCGTCGGCATCGCCGTGGATCAGCAGGAACGGCGGATCGTCGGCGGTCACGTGGGTCACGGGCGATGCCGCCACGAAGCGGCGGTACTCCGCCGAGTCGGCGCGCTCGGAACGGCGGAAGCCGAAGAGAGGGTGGACGGCTCGCGGCGACGACAGGGTGAGATCGGTGGGCGCCGCGCGCGCCACGACCACCTGGACCTTCGCGCTCTCGCGATCCACCGGGCCCGCGGCCTCGGGCACCCCGTGCGCATCGAGCACGCCGAGCAGGCTGACCAGGTGGCCTCCGGAAGAGCCTCCGATCGCCCCGATCCGATCCGGATCGATCCCGAACTCCTCCGCGTGGTGGCGCACGAACCGCACCGCACGCTGGGCGTCCTCGAGGTGGGCGGGATGCCGGAAGCGGGGAGACGCGCGGTGGTTGATCCCGAACACCGTGTACCCCGCCGCGGCCAGCGGCTCGGCGTAGATCTTCTCCTGCCCGCTCTCCTTCAGCGGGACGGCGTCCAGCCCCAGCTCGCGGGTCCATCCGCTCCCGGAGATGAACACGATGCCGTAGCCGTTCGCGTTCTCCGGGTAGTACACGTCCATCAGCAGGGCGAGTCCCGAGTACATTCCGAAGACCACGTTGCGGTCCACGCGCCCCTCGGCCCCGGCCCGGTCCGCCGCGATGCCGATCAGCGACGCCGTCAGAACGCCGACGAGCAACCGTTGCCGCATGGTTCTGCTCTCCTTCGTGTTGCGTCTCCCGCCGTCTGCGTCGATGATAGCGGCCGTTCGGCGCCGCGCGGACCGGACAGCGCGTTCCACTACAATGGCGCGCAGTGACCAGAGGCACTCCGTATCTGCTGGGCCGCCTGGCCGGCAAGCAGTTCCGCAAGGCGCAGTGGGTCTGGCAGTCGGTCACCGGCAGCGAAGAGGATGCCATTCGGGCCGAGCAGGGCGTGGGCCGCGACATGGCGGCCGCGGTGCGGGAGCAGGCTCGCGACCCCGCGCCTCCGGGGATCCAGTCCCTCCTCGAGGAGATCACGGCAACCCTCGCGGCTCGCGTTCGCAACGAGGTCCACCGATTCGAGGTCAACGCGCTGGCCGGCGACCACCCGACCGCGTTCGCGCTGCCCGGCGGGTTCATCTTCGTCGCACCCGCCCTGGTAGACCTCGCCGGACGCGACCGCGACGAGCTGGCGTTCGTGATCGCGCACGAGATGGCGCACGTGATCCGGCGCCACGCGATCGACCGCCTGCTGGGACAGAAGGTGATCACGGCCGCGACGCTGGCCACGCCCGCCACGCGCACCCTGGCGCCGTGGGTGCGCCAGGTCGGGCTGCAGTGGCTGGAGCGAGCCTACTCGCGCGAGCAGGAGTTCGAGGCGGACGAACTGGGGGGACGTCTGATGCGCGCGGCCGGATTCGACCCGCTGGGCGCCGTGCGGGTCCTCGAGAAGCTGGGCGGCATCGACGCGGGGACCGACCCGGCCGGCCTTGGCGCCTATCTCTCCACGCACCCGCCCGTCGACGCGCGCGTTCGCGAGCTGCGCCAGCGCCTGGGGCTCGGGGGCAGTCGCGCCGAGGGATGACCACGTCGGGCGCGATCGTGGTCACCGGCCGAACCCCCGACACCGCCGGCCGCGGCCGGTCCCTGCGCACCTCGCAACTGCAGCGCAGGAGTCTTCTCAACGGCGACACGCGACTCCCTCCGGAGCCACGAGCGCAGGAGTTTTCGCGACAGCGAAAACTCCCAACGCGCCGCGCAGCGGCGCGCCCAGGAGCTTGCGCCGCAGAACGCCAACGGAGTGCGTGCCGCGGCGCAAGCTCCT
>JAPOVI010000335.1 GCA_026708265.1 Acidobacteriota bacterium | reverse complement strand
CCGACGGCCTGAGCGCCGCCGCCCCGCGTCCGGCGTTCGGCGCCGCCAGCCCGCGGCCGGCGGAGAAGAGCCTCGCCCCGCCGAGCGTCCCGGCTTCCTGCTCGCGCCGGATCTCCTGCCACAGGCTGCCCGCGTCGGTGCCGAGCGAGACGACCGTGCCGACGCCGTGGTAGGCGTAGCGGCGCAGGTGGTCGACGAGGTTCTCCCGGGTGTAGTTCTCGGCTTCGTAGCTCAGGCCGCGCTGGAAGCCGACGTGCCCGTGGAGGTCGACCAGCGCCGGGATGATCGTCTTGCCCGCGACATCGACGACGGTCGCGCCGGCCGGGGTGTCGACGGCGTCGCGCGGCCCGGCCGCGCTGATGACGCCGCCCGTGACGACCAGCGCCGAATCCTCGATGGGCTCCGCTCCGTCACCGGCGATCAGCCGCGCGCCCTCGTAGACAACCGTCGGCGGCACTTGTGCGGCCCATATCCGCTCCACCCCGCTTACGGGCTGAATTGCGGGCGGCTCGCCACCGACGAGGACCCCAACGACAATGAGGGTTGTCGCGGCGCTACGGCACACACCTCCAAGCTTGATAGGGACTCGCGTCACGGCATCGGAGGCCATTTGTCCAGTGGCATCCATCGCATCGCCTCTCTTGGCCCGCACGGTCGAGGTCTTCGGGGTGTCCGCGCGGCTTGCGGCCACCGGGATCATTATCCCTCGGGTGAGTCGTGTTGGGATTGAATGGTGCACAGCCAACGCGATCTCGCCATAGTGATATTCTAGATTCTAGAATCTGGAGCACAGAACGCCATGAGACCGCTCTCGCTGCTCCCCCAGGACGTCGTCGTGCTGGCCAAGCTGTTGGGCTACGCTGGGCGGCGCCCGCCCCTCGTGCGGATGGCCGTCGATCTGGCCCTCAGCGTGTCGCAGGTCCACGCCGCTCTGAGCCGCCTGGCGGCGGCACAGCTCGTCTTCAAGGACGCGCGCGAGAGTAGGCCGAACGCGAAGGCCGTGGAGGAGTTTCTGGTCCACGGGGTAAAGTACATGTTTCCCGCCGTGCGCGGACAAGTCGTTCGCGGGATGGCTACCTCGTACGCTGCACCGCCGCTGAACCGTCAGATTTCGAGCGGGCCTGACCTGCCGCCGGTCTGGCCACTGGCGACGGGGCAGGATCGCGGCGTATCGATCGAGCCACTGTACCGGACTGCCCCACTCGCCGCGCGAGCGGACGCACACCTCTATGAGATCCTGGCTCTCCTGGACGCGTTGAGAGACGGCCGCGCGCGCGAGCGAAGCCTCGCCGAGCGTGAGATCTCGCGACGCGTACGACGTGCTCATGCCTGATCCCAACCTCGAGCTGCTGGAGGCAGCGGCGCGCCTGCTGGAGCCTGTGCTCGACGAAGTCGTGTTCGTAGGTGGGTGCGTGACCGGTCTCTTGATCACGGATCCAGCGTCGGCCGCCCCGCGGCCGACTACCGATGTCGACGTGATTGCTGAGGTGTACTCGTATGCGGAGTACGATGCGTTATCCGCTCGACTCCGTGCGCTCGGCTTGACCGAAGACAATCGCCAGGGAGCGCCGACCTGTCGATGGCGTCAAGGGAACTCGACGATGGACGTCATGCCGATAGACGAGCGAGTTCTTGGATTCGCCAACCGATGGTACCGGCCCGCGATGGACTCCGCGCACCAGATTGAGCTCGCAGGGTTGGCCCTGAGACGCATCACGCCAGTCTACTTCGTCGCTACCAAGCTGGAAGCGTTTCACGGTCGTGGCAACGGAGACCATCTCGCCAGCCACGACCTTGAGGACCTGATCGCGGTTGTCAACGGCCGCGAGGAGCTTGGCGCCGAACTGCGGGATGCCCCGGAGGACGTACGAGGCTACATCCAGGACGAGTTCGCGAATCTGCTACACAACGCAGACTTCAACAACGCCATGCCCGGATTCCTGCCGGGAGATGAGGCTCGTCTCCCGATCTTGCGGGAGCGACTCGAGGCCGCCGTCTCTGGCGCATAATGCCGGACGCAACCACGGTGGAGCCGGTTCGGACTCACTCGGATCGAGCCGCGTACGACGTGCCCGCCTCGCGGCCGCGGACGCTGCCCCGTTGCTGGCGGAGCACGATGCGGGCCACGGCGTCCGTGCGCTGGTCGCGAGTCACGCTGAGGCGCACGCTGTCCACCGCCTCCGAGACGTCTTCCGGCGTGAGGTTCGGGAGCACGTTCGAGGACGTGAGACGCCGGGTTGTCGTCCGGGACCGGAGAGCGAGGAACTCGACGCGCGGGACCTCGGCACTCGCCCGGCCGTCGAGCAGCCAGAGCTCCCGCACGCCCAGATCGGCGAAGCGCCCGATCTTGCCCTCGTCCGCGTTCGTGATCTCGACCTCGATCACGAGATCGGGCGCGTTCTCGTCGAAGAACGCGTCGGCCGCTTCCTTGCCCGCCGCGAGCGCCGCGCGATAGGCCCTGGCCCGCTCCCCGACGTAGAACGCGCCGTCGGGCTCCATGCCGGTGCCGGGGGGCGCGTCCGGCTCGCGAAGGCGCGCAGTCCGGAGGCTCTTCGCCGCACCGGTGAGCGCACTGCCGGCGACGTCCACGACGTGGTCGAGGATTGCGGCCAGTTCGTCGTGAAGGCGCGACGGCGCCATCAAGGTGATAAGGCCTCGCACCGGGTCGAGGCAGACCCTTCCGAACGACCGGCTCCAGTCGACGGCGGCGAGTTCGGCGACGGTCCCCGCGTCGGCGCGAACGATGTGGATTGTGGAGCCGAGCGGCCCCGTGTACATCGTGGCCGGATGCCCGGTCTCGCCGCCTGCGGAGTTGTTCGCCACGTCGCTCACCATCGCCGGTCAGGCCAGTGTGTCGAAGCGGAGGTTGAACCCGTGCTGCCGTCGCCTCCCGGTGCGGTGGGGCACGCGGGTGGGAATTGGCCCACGGCGGCCGGCGTCGTCCCTGCGCGCCTCGTCGCGGCGCGTCGACCGGCGGGACCTCCCCGGCGATCACGGCTGGTCGTCGTCGCCGGCGTCTTCCTCCATCAGGTAGTCCCAGTGCCGCCCCGCCTGGGCCAGGATCGGCGCGAGGTCGCCCGCGAGCAGGTAGCCGTCGTCGACGAGCGCCAGGGCCGCCTGCGTCACGCGGCCGAGGTACTCGGCGCGGTTGCCGTAGCGTTCCTCGATGGACGCCCGCGGGTCGCCCGTGCGCTCGCGGTCGCCGGCGGTCCGGGGGAAGGGGATGTAGGAGCCCTGCATGCTCGACAGCACGTCGGTCGGCCCCGCCTCCGCGTGGAACAGGTTCCAGCCCGTGTAGGTGGCGAGCGGGACCGCGACCTCCGGCATCATCAGGCCGCCGGTCTCGTTGCCGTCGGCGTCGACGCCCGGGACCAGGATCGGGAACGCCGAGAGCACCTCGGGCGGCTGCACCGAGGCGATGCCGCGGGTCCGGAACTCGGGTCCGTAGACGGCCCGGTAGGCCAGGTGCGGCACGGCCGGTTGACCGACGCCCGGCAGCGCCGGGAAGCCCAGGTCCGCGGGCAGGACGAGATCGTCGTCCGCGATGCGCGGATAGACGCTGGGCGGCGGGGCCGCCGCTTCGTCGTCGATCCAGCGGTCCATCGCCAGGAGCAGCGGGCGCAGGAACCACGAGTAGTCGTTCGGGTTGCTGAGCTGCTGCCCGATCGTGCGCCGCGGCGGGAAGCGGCCGGGGCCGTGCTGCCCGCCCGCGAACGAGTAGACGCGGACGTTGTCGAGGAGCGGAGCGTCCGCCGTCCCGTCGAGGGTGGTGTGGATCAGGGACGCGACGCGCCCCCAGTACTCGTAGGAGGAGTTCGTGTAGAAGACCTTCGGCATGTGGTCGGGCCCGATGCCCGCGAGCAGGCCGTCGCGCATGTCGGTCTCGGGGTCGTGCTGGGCGACGTCGGTGTACGGGAAGATGTCGCTCGGATAGAGCTTGTTCAGGAACGGATGGCCGTCGCGCGACGGCTGCGCGAAGCGATGGTTGAAGCTGCCGCGGCCGCCTCCGGCCACGTGCGCCAGGACGCCGTCGAACGCCCGGCGGCCCTGCTCGTCGGCGTTGAAGCCGTGGTAGAGGAACGTCCGCAGGAAGCGGCCGCTCTGCGAGACGCCCCAGGCGATGGCGTGGTCGATCGCTCCCGCCGGCAGACCCAGCTCCGGCGACGCCGCGTGCTTCAGGTGCGAGATCATGTCGCGCACCGCCGCGGGTCCGAGGCCGACCAGGGCCGGGTCCTGCGCGACGTACACGACGTCGTAGATCTTGTGCGGCTCGAAGCCGCCCTCCAGGTAGACGCGAGTCGGATCGTCGACCACCGTGCCGTCGTCGTCGCGGCGGGCGAAACGCCATCGGTCGCGCGGAATCTCGCGCCGCGGCTGGTCCACGCCGTCCCGGACGGTCAGGACGTTCCGCGGATCGTCCGGGTCCGCAACGGGGTAGGCGATGTGGCTCCGGTCGGCGAGCGAGCGGTCGTGGGCGAGCTGGTTGACGATCACCTCGCTGCGCACGAGCCCCGTGATCGGGCTCGCGCCGTCCGTCGCCACCGGCGTGTGCAGCCGCATCTGCCCTTCGCGTACGGGCACGTCGAACTGCCAGCCGAGCCACAGCAGCGAGAAGCCGTTCTCCAGCAGGAAGCCGTCGCCCATCTCCGCCGCCGTCCCGGGGTCGCGGCTGCCGGCGGCGTTGTTGAAGTAGCCGAGCATCCCCTTGCCGCCGCGGTTCGATACCTCGTAGAGGACGGTGCCGTTGCCCCGCCCCGTGTCCTTCGGCTTCAACAGGAAGAAATTGGACCGGAACTCCACGCGCCCGCGCTCGTTGCGCGGCGCGAGATCGATGTCGCTCACGACCCGATTGGCCGCGTTCTGGGGGTCGACCTCGAAGTAGGCCATTCCGGCCAGCTTCTCGTAGGGACCGGCGAGGCCGTAGGCGGCACCATCCGCGACGTCGGCCCGGGTCTCGACCTCGATGCGCACCACGTCGGCGGCCGCCGGAGCAGCCGCGAGAAGCACGGTGGCCAGGAGCGCGCAAACGGCAACGGGGCGGGGGCGGGTCATCGTCTTCTCCTCGAAGCGGTCCATGGATCGGGTCCGTGACGTTACCACGGAAGGCGCGCCCGCTCTGCCTTCCAGCCGCCAGCTCGGCCTGACCCACCGGTCGTCGCCCGCCGGCTCCGCGTGGTTGGGGATCCGGACGGCTCGAGCGGGCACCGGCCCCCGCGGACGTAAACGGCGGCGTGGCGCGTCACGTATATGCGGGTAACCTCAGCCATGCCTTCCAGGTACCTCGCGGCGCTCCTCCTCGTGGCCGTCGGCGCGGCCGGCGTGCTCGTCTACCAGCGGGTGCTGCCCGCCGGCCCGGCCGGACAGATGGGGCCGGGCGGCGGGGGACGCCCGGGCGCCGGGTTCGGCGGCTTCCGGGGCGGCGGCGGCCGGTCCCGGTTCGCCCCGCCGCCGATGCTCGTGGAGGCGGCGCCGGTCGAGCGCGCCGAGATCGAGGAGCGGCTCGAGCTGGTCGGCAACCTGGTGGGCGCTGCCACGGTGGAGGTGGCACCGAAGGTCGACGGGCGGCTGCGCGAGATTCCGGTCCGGCTCGGCGACCCCGTCACGGTAGGGCAGGTGGTGGGCCGGGTCGAGGACGACGAGCTGCAGCAGCAGTTGAGCCAGCGCGAGGCTTCCTACGAGGTCGCCCGGGCGACCGTCCGGCAGCGGGAGGCGGACCTCGCGCTCGCCCGGACCACGCGCGACCGTTCCCAGAGCCTGTTCGCCCGCGAGCTGGTCGCCCGCCAGGAGCTCGACGACGCCGACGCCCGGCACCAGGCCGTGCAGGCCCAGCTCGACCTCGCCCGCGCGCAGTTCGACGAGGCGGGGGCCCGCCTGGCGGAGTTGCGGATCAACCTCGAGAACACCGCGCTGGTCTCGCCGGTCGACGGCTTCATCGGCCGGCGGTACCTCGATCCCGGGGCGTACGTCACCTCGAACACCGCGGTCGTCTCGGTGGTCGACATCAGCCTCGTCCGCCTGGTGGCGAACATCGTCGAGCGCGACCTGCGGGCGGTCGGCGGGGGGGTGACGGCGCACATCGAGGTCGACGCGTTCCCCGACGAGTCGTTCACCGGCCGCGTCGCCCGCGTGGCCCCGGTGCTCGACCCGGCCACGCGCACGGCGGAGATCGAGATCGAGATCCCGAACCCGGACTTCCGCCTGAAGCCGGGGATGTACGCCCGCGTCGGCCTCGCCGTCGGGAGCAAGGACCGGGCGCTGGTCGTGCCGCGAGAGGCGGTCGTGGTCCGCACGAGCGCTCGCGGGGTGTTCGTCGTCGACGACGCCGGCGAGGGCCGGAACGCCCGGTTCGCGGCTCTGGTCACCGGCCTGGAGGACGACCGCTACGTCGAGGTCGTCGACGGCGTTGCCGAGGGCGACCGCGTGGTTACCACGGGAGCGGCCGGCTTGCAGCACGGAGATCCCGTCCGGCTTCCCGGTGAGGGCCCGCCCGACGCCGCGGCGCGCGCGGGGCGCGGCGCTCCCCCGGGGGCGCCGGCGGGTGGAGGGCCCTCGGGAGGCCCGCCGGGTGGAGGCTTGCGGACGCCGGCTCCGCCCGCCGGAGCGCCGACGGCCGGGGCCCGACGCGCGGGCGGGTTGTCGGGCGCCGGAGGATTCGCCCTTCCCTCGGGCCGGCCTGCTCCTCCGCCCGGCCCTCCGCGGGATGCCGCGGCGGTTGCCGAGCCGCCCGCTCCGCCGGGCACGCTCGTGGGTGCGGCGCTGGTCGAGGCCCTGCGCTCCGGCCCCGATGCCCCCCGCCGGAATCCCGACTGAACGGAGCCCGCATGAGCCTGCCTCGCACCGCCGTCCGTCGTCCGGTGACGATGACGATGATCAGCGTGGTCATCATCCTGCTGGGCGCGGTGGCGCTGGTCCGCCTGCCGGTCGACCTGATGCCGGACGTCACGTTCCCCAGCCTCTCGCTCACCGTCAGCTACCCCGACGTCGGCCCGCTCGAGATGGAGGAGCTGGTCACGCGGCCGCTGGAGCAGGCCGTCTCCGCGATCGCCGGCCTGGAGGAGGTGACGTCGACCTCCCAGGAGGGAAGCAGCCAGATCCGGCTGAGCTTCGGCTGGGGCACGGACCTGAACGAGGCCGCCGACGATCTCCGGTCCCGCATCGATCGCATGCGGAACCGGCTGCCGGAGGACTCCGAGCCTCCGGTCATCTTCAAGTTCGACGCGGCGAACGCCCCCATCATGTTCCTGGGGCTGGAAGGCGACACCGAGCCGGTGGCGTTGCGCGAGACGGCGGAGAACGATCTGGGCCCGCGGCTGGAGCGGGTGCCCGGGGTGGCCACGGTCACCGTCCGGGGCGGCCTGCGCCGGCAGATCCGGGTCGAGCTGGCGCGCGACAGGATCACGGCCCTCGACCTGTCGGTGAACGACATCATCACGCTGCTGCAGATCGAGAATCGCAACGTCCCGATCGGGGAGCTCGACGACGGCGACATGACCTACCTGCTGCGGAGCCCGGGGCAGTTCTCCAGCCTCGACGACATCCGCAACATCGTCGTCATGACCCGAGGCGGCATCCCGGTATACATGCGCGACATCGCCGAGGTGAGCGACGGCACGGAGGATCAGGAAGAGCTGGTCCGCATCAACGGACGGACCGCCGTCCAGGTGATGATCAGCAAGCAGTCGGGCCGCAACACGGTCTCCGTGGCGCGCGGCGTCCGCGCCGAGATCGACCGCATCAACCGCGAGATGCCGTGGGTCCGGCTGAGCACCCGCATGGACTCGGCCGTCTTCGTCGAGCGGTCGATCAACGCCGTTCGCAACGTCGTCCTCTGGGGCGCCATGCTGGTCGTCGTTGTCCTGTTCGCCTTCCTGCGGAACGTCCGGACGACGCTCATCATCTGCACCGCCATCCCCATCTCGATCATCGGCACGTTCGCGATGGTCTACTTCGCCGGCTTCACGCTGAACACGCTGACCTTCGGCGGGCTGGCCCTGGGCGTCGGGATGATCGTCGACGCCTCGATCGTCGTGCTCGAGAACACGTTCCGCCACATGGAGGGCGGAAAGGACCGCACGACGGCGAGCATCGACGGGGCGGAGGAGGTGAGCGGCGCCATCGTGGCGTCGACGCTCACGCAGGTGGCGGTGTTCCTGCCGCTGCTCTTCCTCACCGGGATCGCGAGCATCATGTTCGGCCAGCTCGCCATGGTCGTGATGATCGCGCTTGCGATGTCGCTCTTCGTGGCCGTCACGCTGGTGCCGGTGCTGACGTCGAAGCTGCTCCGCCTGCCGCCCCCGCCGGGAGAGCGGCGCGGGATCGCCGGCCGCCTGATGAACCTGAGCGAGCGCGGGCTGGGGTGGGTCGACGAGCGGTACCAGAAGGGCATCCACCTGGCGCTGGCGCACCGCCCGACGGTGCTCCTGGTCGCGGGGGCCCTCGTCTGGGTGACGGTGATGCTGTTCCCGGGCATTCCCGTCGAGCTGACGCCGGACGTGGACGAGGGCGAGGTGCGCGTCTACGCGGAGCTGCCCATCGGCACCCGCTTCGAGCGCACGCTCGCGGTGATGCTCGAGCTCGAGAATCGCGTCAACGCGGAGGTG